>JBGUSZ010000074.1:0-44449 GCA_045132795.1 Tidjanibacter sp.
TGGGTATCGACTGCCGCCGTGCGGAGAACGATAGTGTGGAGGCTTTTGAGAAGCTCATTGACGAGAACACCAAGGCTATCTATGTGGAGTCGATGAGTAACCCTTCCTGCTCGGTGCCTGACTTGGATGCACTTGCCGAGCTGGCCCACAAGTGGGACATCCCCTTTGTTGTGGACAACACCTTTGGTGCTTGTGGCTACCTGTGCCGTCCCATCGAACACGGAGCCGACATTGTGGTGGAGAGCGCCACCAAGTGGATTAACGGCCACGGTACGGCTATGGGCGGTGTGATTGTCGATGCCGGAACGTATAATTGGGGCAACGGTAAGTTCCCCGAACTGTGTGGTCCCTCGGAGGGCTACCACGGCCTTGTGCTGTGTGAGGCCTTTGGCCCTATGGCCTTCATTGTCAAGTGCCGTGTGGATGCCCTGAGGGATTTGGGCTGCTCGCCTTCGGCCTTCGATAGCTACCTGATGCAGTTGGGCCTCCAAACCCTCGCTATCAGGTGTGAACACGAGGTTGCTTCCACAGCCAAGTTGGCCAACTACCTGCGTAACCACCCCCTCGTGAAGAGGGTACAGTGGGTGGGCTTTGAGGAGCACCCCTCGCATAAGAATGCACAGAAGTACTACCGCCACGGCTCGTCGGCCGTCTTTTCGGTGGAACTCAAAGGTACGCTCGAAACGACCATCAAGTTCGTTGAGGCTCTCAAATTGGTGAAACATATGACTATGATTGGTGATTCGATTACGGTAGTAACTCACCCCGCATCAACCACCCACAAGCAACTCTCCGACGAGGAGCAGTTGGCCGCAGGTGTAACCCCAACGCTGTTGCGTATCTCGCCCGGATTGGAGCACGCCGACGATATTATATCCGACTTCGAGCAGGCCTTCAAAGTGGCAATGGAGTAGATGAAAGAACGATTTGACATACCTCTGGCGTTGGAGTGTGGCGAGGAGCTGCCCTCGTTTGAGGTGGAGTACACCACCTATGGCACTCTGTCCCCTGCGAAGGACAATGTCATTTGGGTGTGCCACGCACTTACGGCCGACAGCCGAGTGGCCGATTGGTGGCCCCACACGGTGGAGGAGGGACGCTTTTTAGACCCTACGAAGTGGTTTGTCATCTGCGCCAACTTCCTGCTCTCGCCCTATGGTAGCACCTCGCCGGTGAGTGTAAACCCTGCTACGGGCAGACCGTGGAGGGGCGATTTCCCACAGATTACGGTGAGGGATATGGTGGCTGCCCATCGTGCGTTGGCCCACAGGCTCGGCATTGAGAGTGTGGAGTTGCTCATTGGTAGTTCCATTGGTGGCTTTCAGGCTATGGAGTGGGCCATTGCGGCTCCCACCTTTGCAAAGCGTGTGGCGCTGATTGCCACCTGCACGCGCTCCTCGGCGTGGGCCATTGCCTTCAACGAGTCGCAGAGAATGGCCATTGAGGCCGATAGCACCTTTGGAGAGGATAGCCCCACGGCAGGAGCCGCAGGTATGGCTGTCGCAAGGAGTATCGCACTGTTGAGCTACCGTGGTGCCACAGCCTACAACGCCACCCAAACCGACCCCGACAGGGAGAAACTGAGTGGCTACCGTGTTACGACATACCAGCAACATCAGGGCGAAAAACTACGCCGTAGGTTTGATGCACACTGCTACTATCGACTCACCCAAGCAGTTGATAGCCACGACATTGCACGTGGTCGAGGGAGCGAGGAGGAAGTGCTTGCAGGCATCAAAGCCAAGGCCCTCGTGGTGGCCATCACAAGCGACATACTCTTCCCGCCCGAGGATCACAAGGTGTTGGTGGATAACATTCCCTCGGTGGAGTACCGCCTGATTGACTCTCCCTTTGGTCACGATGGTTTCTTGGTGGAGTACGAACAGTTGGACGCCATCATCAAGGAGTTTATGGCAAAATAGTAATAGAAATAATAGTCGTTAGACGTTGGACTTTGGACGTTAGACAAATTAGATATGAACAAGAAAATCAACATAGGCCTTTTTGGTTTTGGTAGCGTGGGGCGTGGACTCTACGATGTGTTGGGTGCTGTGGAGGGTAAGGATATTACCATTCGCCGTATCTGCGTGCGCAATTTGAGTAAGGATAGGGGTGTGGCTGCCGACTTCACCGACCAGCCCGACCGCATCTTCGAGGACCCCGAAATCAATATGATTGTCGAACTCATCGACGATGCCGAGGCCGCCTATGCCATCGTGCGCCGTGCATTGGAGGCACACCTGCCCGTGGTGAGCGGCAACAAAAAAATGTTGGCCTACCACCTGCCCGAACTCATCGAGCTGGGCAAGAAAAACGCCACCCCTTTCCTCTACGACGCTTCGGCGTGTGGCAGTATCCCCGTTATTCGCAACCTCGAAGAGTACTACGATAACGACCTGTTGGTGAGCGTTAAGGGTATTCTTAACGGCTCCTCCAACTTTGTGCTCTCCAAGATTTTCAACGAGAATATGTCCTACGACAAGGCACTCCGCTTGGCGCAGGAGTTGGGCTTTGCCGAGAGCGACCCCTCGTTGGACTTCGACGGCTGGGACTCGCTCTTCAAACTCGTCATCCTCACCATCCACGCTTTTGGTATCTACGTTGCACCGGAGGATATTTTCCGCTATGGTATCTCCACGATGAACGATGCCGACATCCGCTTTGCAAGCGAGAAGCAACGCCGTATCAAACTCGTTGGCCACGTTGAGAAACGCGACGATGGTGGTGTCTATCTGTGGGTTGTACCCCAACTCATTTCGAGGGACAAATATATTTATAGCGTTGAGGACGAGTTTAATGGCGTGGTTATCAAGGGCCGCTACTACTACAAACAGTTTATGTTTGGTCGTGGTGCGGGTGGCCACCCCACGGGTGCGGCTGTGTTGAGCGACATCACTGCTTGCCGCTACGACTACCGCTATGAGTACAAGCGTATGAACTCCGGTGCCGCTATTCACCACACCAACGACGTTGTCCACCGCATCTACTACCGCTATCGCACCGAGGAGGAGCGCAACCTCGTTAACTTCCAGCTCGTCAGGGAGCAGTACACCTCGGGCGAGTGGAACTATGTTGTGGGCGAAGTGAAGCTCTCGGACCTTGTGTCCATCAAGGATTCGCTTGCGGGTAGGGATGTATTTCTTGCGGCGTATCCTTGGAATTAAAAAACGCAGAAAAAACGCAGATTGCACGGCAACTGCGGTGTTACACTGCGATAAACCACCTCCTCATTTACGTTTAGTAAACTGCGGAGGTGGTTTTCTTGTGTGCCTTGCATTTGCCGCACACTTTGCGTTTTTTGACGTCAACCGACAACCGTCAACCGTCGACCGCCTGCATACCCCTCAGTCGCTTTGCGACAGCTCCCCTACCTTAGGGGAGCAGTTTTCCCTTTCTGCCCTTCCTTGCCCTTTCTGCCCTCAAACAGACCTCTCTGGTGCTACGCACCACCTCCCCTAACTTAGGGGAGAATAACAGACGCCCCCGGCCCCGTGCATAACTCCTCAATTTTCAATTTTCAATTTTCAATTTTCAATTTTCAATCCCCTTCCTGCCCTACCATCCACCAAACAATAATGTGGGTGGTTTTTGCGTTATAACCCCCAAACGGTAGCCGATAGAGGATATTCTCAGGCACGTTATTTGTTTGTTTATTACCCATAAAAGAAAATCACTATGAAACGAATCACAACACTTTTGGCTATGACAATGGCATCTTTCTCCCTCTTTGGGCAGGCTCCTTCGGCCCGTGATGGTAGTTTTTTCACCTTCCCTGCGCTACGTTACAGCGTGTGCCATATGAGGCAATATCTGCCCACAACCAACGTGCCACGCAACAACACGGCACGCATCACCCCCTTTCGCTATCGGTTGGATATGGATGCCATCGACCGCCTCACCTTCATACCCCTCGGCCATACCGAGCCGATGACGTGGCGTGAGTCGCTGGCGCAGAACTATGCCGACGGTATCATCATTCTCCACAAGGGGCGTGTGGTCTATGAGCGTTACTTTGAGAACCTCACGCCCGAGGGCCTCCACGCTGTGATGTCCGTAACCAAGTCCTTCACGGGTACTCTGGCGGCCACGTTGGTGGCCGAGGGCAAGTTGGACCCCACGAAACTTGTGAGCTACTACATCCCCGAACTCGCAGGTAGTGGCTTTGGCGATGCCACGGTGAGGGAGGTGATGGATATGACCACCGCCATACGCTACTCCGAGGAGTACACCGACCCCAATGCCGAGGTGTGGGCCTTCTCTGCCGCAGGCAACCCCTTTGCCGACCACCCTGCGGGCACGCCACAGGGCTACCACGACTACCTACGCACGGTGCGTAAGGAGGGTACTCACGGCGAGCAGTTCGGCTACCGCACCGTAAATACCGAGGTGCTGGGATGGATCGTGGAGCGAGTGGGTGGAGCCACCGTGGCAGAGCAGTTGCAGAGGCGCATCTGGGGCCGTATGGGTATGGAGCAGGATGCCTACTATCAGGTGGATGCTGTTGGCACTCCATTTGCGGGCGGAGGACTCAACGCCTCGCTGCGCGACTTGGCACGCTTCGGAGAGATGATGTTGCAGGGCGGTAGGTGGCAGGGCCGCCAGATTATCCCCGCAGAGGTGGTTGAGGATATTCGCTTTGGTAGCAATGTGGCTCCCTTTGCCGCCTCCGACTACGGCAAGAAACTCCCCGGGTGGAGCTATCGCAATATGTGGTGGGTGAGCAACAACGCCGATGGGGCCTTTATGGCTCGTGGGGTCCACGGCCAGGCTATATACATAGACCCTGCGGCGGAGATGGTCATCGTGCGCCTCGCCTCCAACCCCAACGCCAGCAATACACTCAACGACTACATCTCCCTGCCCGCCTACCAAGCCGTGGCAGACTACTTGAAGAGGAAATAGTTATCAGTTGTTAGCCGTTAGCTGTTAGCTGTTAGCTGGCATACCCCTCCGCCTACGGCACCTCCCCTAACTTAGGGGAGGAGTGGTTGTGGTGCTCCCTACACTCCCTATCGTCCCTATCGCCCCTATCATACCTCCCATACCAGCCAAAACAAAACAAAAAACTCACGGGTATTAAAAAAGATACCCGTGAGTTTTTTGCCATTAGCTAACGGCTAACAGCTAATAGCTAACAGCTTATTTCGCGCTATCCATCCACTCCAAGAAGGCCTCCACGTCGAGGTCGTAGCCCCTTGTGTCGCCCAACTGATTGCCCTCGGCATCGAGGATTACGTAGTAGGGCTGTGCGTTGATTCCAAACTGCTCCAACGCAAAGTGGGAGTTGATTTTGCCGAGAGTCTTCAGCACCTTACCACTCTCGGTGGTTACCCAATCCTCCTTGGCTACCTGCTTCTTGTCGTCCACATAGAGGGCGCAAATCACAAAGTCGTTCTCCAACTTGGCCTTCACCTCGGGGTTGCTCCACACCCTTGCCTCCATCTCACGGCAGTTGACACAACCGTGGCCCGTGAAGTCGAGGAAGATGGGCTTGCCCACCTGTGCGGCATACTCTTTTGCCTCCTCCAAGTCGAAGAAACCATTCAGGCCGAGGGGCAATTCGAGGAAGTCGCCATATTTTACGGTGGTGGGAGTGTTGGCCTTGGCAGTGGTGCTCACTGCGCTACCGCCCTCTGCACCCAGCACGAAATCCTGTGTCTGCATTGGGGGCAGGTAGCCCGAGAGAGCCTTCAAAGGTGCGCCCCACATACCGGGTATCATATAGACCACAAAGGTGAATACGCCAATGGCGAGTGCAAGGCGGAAGGTGCTGACATACTTAACCTCCGAGTCGTGTTTGAAGCGGAGTTTGCCCAGCAGATAGAAGCCCATCATCGTGAATACCACAATCCAGATGGCAAGGTAAATCTCCCTGTCGAGCAGGCCCCAGTGGTACACTTGGTCAGCGGTGGAGAGGAACTTGAAGCCCAAGGCAACCTCCACAAAGCCCAGCACAACCTTCACCGAGTTGAGCCAACCGCCACTCTTGGGCATCTTGTTCAACAGACCGGGGAAGAGTGCACACAGCACAAAGGGCAGCGAGAAGGCCAACGAGAAGGCCAACATTGCAAAGATGGGGGTGAGTACCTCGCCCTGGGTGGCCTTAATCAACACACTACCCACAATGGGACCCGTGCAGGAGAAGCTCACAAGTACGAGGGTGAGGGCAAGGAAGAATACACCTCCGAGGCCTTTCTTTTTGTCCACGTTCTCGTCGCTCTTGTTAACCAACTTCGAGGGCAGCACAATCTCGAATGCGCCAAAGAAAGAGGCCGCAAAAATCATAAACACGGCAAAGAAGATGATGTTGGGCAGCCAGTGTGTAGCGAGCCAGTTGAAGATGTCGGCCGTTACGGCATCGCCACCCACGAGTTTGGTTACCAAGATGAGCGCAGCGATGGGGAGGGTGTAGAGCGCAACGATGAAAACGCCATACATTGTAGCCCTAAACTTGGCCCTTGCTTTGTTCTCCGAGCCCTTCATAAAGAACGACACGGTCATTGGCACCATTGGGAACACACAAGGAGTGAGCAGTGCTGCAAAGCCCCAAATGATGGCCTTGATTATGATGCTCCAAAAGTTGCCTGCGTGGGTGGTGTTGCTACCCTCTGCGGGTGCAACCTCGGCCTTTTTACTCTTGCCGCTTGCCACCGAGCCGTCGAGAACGACGCTCTGCTCCACCTCGCCCATCTGACAGGTCTGGTCGGTACACTCCTGCCACTCGATGCGCACTTTGAGCTCCTTGCCGGCCTTGCGGGTGAGCACCTGCTGGGTGAAGGTAACCTCACCGGAGTAGTCGCCCATATCCATCTTGAACACTTCGTCGTAGTACTTGTGAGGCTCACGCGAGGGTGTAACCTCGCTCACAATCTCAACCTTCTTGGTGGGCTCGATGGTGATGGTAGTGGGGTTGTAGCCACCCAACTCGCCGAGTGCGTAGATGTGTAGGTCGTCGGGAATGGAGGCTGTTACGTTGATTTCGTAGAGTCCCTCGCCGAGGTCTTTTGCGGTGGTGGTCCACTCTGTGCGTGTGCTCTGTGCCCAGAGTCCGAAGGTCATCATCGAGAGGACCACAGCAAGCATAAATTTCAAATGTTTCATATTGGGTTGTCTTTGTTTAATAAACAAACGCATTTATTCAGCCCACAAATATAGAGTTTTTTTTGTGTTACACAAAAACCCACCCCGCTTGACAAAAAAAATCGCTCTGTGGAGGATAACGATAGGCAAAATGATATATCTTTGCGCCGTAATTTTTAAGAATTTTTAATAACTCAAACTTCGGAGGAGGGACCTCCTTGACACTCAAACTTTTAGCAATGGCTAACACCACCCAAAAGGCGTCCAAGCAACGCTTTACAATCGATTTTCAGCCCCGATTGTTCTCCACTTTGAAGGGCTACAACCGTCAGAAATTTTCCAAGGACCTGATGGCCGGCATCATCGTCGGCATCGTGGCTATTCCACTCGCAATCGCATTCGGTATCGCCTCGGGCGTGGGTCCCACCGAGGGCCTCGTAACGGCCATCATTGCCGGTTTCCTCATCTCCGCATTGGGTGGTACGAAGGTGCAGATTGGTGGCCCCACGGGTGCTTTTATCGTAATTGTCTATGGTATCATCCAGCAGTTTGGTCTTGCGGGACTTGCCATTGCCACAGTAATTGCCGGTTTGATGCAGATTGCTATGGGTGTCTTCCACCTCGGTAGTGTCATCAAGTTTATGCCCTATCCCATCATCGTGGGCTTCACGGGCGGTATTGCCATCACCATCTTCTCTACCCAGATGAACGACCTGTTCGGTTTGGGCATTGAGAATGTGCCGGCCAACTTCATCGACAAGTGGGCTTGCTACTTCCAGAACATTGGTAACATCAATTGGTGGGCTCTGTTGGTGGGCGTGTTGAGCATCCTCATCATTGTCTACACCCCTCGTTTCTCGAAGAAAATCCCCGGCTCGCTGTTGGCCATTGTGGTTATGACCGTAGTGTGCTGGCTTCTCAGGGAGTTTGCCGGTGTGGACTCCATCAAGACCATTGGCGATTTGTATGAGCTGCCTAAGGGACTTCCCTCGTTCCGCATCCCTGCACTTGCCGAGGGCGAAACATTCTTCTCCACAGCACAGGCGGTGTTGCCTTCGGCCTTCACCATTGCCATTCTGGGTGCCATCGAGAGCCTTCTCTCGGCTATGGTTGCCGATGGTGTGGTGGGTGACAGGCACAACTCCAACACCGAGCTTATTGGCAACGGTATTGCCAACATTGTGACTCCCTTCTTTGGCGGTATTCCCGCCACGG
The DNA here is from genome assembly GCA_045132795.1 of Tidjanibacter sp. Lineage (GTDB taxonomy): Bacteria > Bacteroidota > Bacteroidia > Bacteroidales > Rikenellaceae > Tidjanibacter. The sequence goes on from JBGUSZ010000074.1 coordinate 8,296, forward strand.
GCGCAATCGCTCGTACTATGGCCAACATCAACAACGGTGGCCGTAGCCCCATCGCAGGTATTGTCCACACTGTGGTACTCCTTTTGGTACTCCTGCTGCTGGGTGACCTTGTGGGCCTCATCCCTATGCCCTGCTTGGCGGGTGTGCTGATTGTGGTGTCCTACAATATGAGTGGTTGGAGGACCATTCGCTCGATGTGTCGCCAGTCGAGGGGCGATATTGCGGTACTCTTTGTTACCCTCCTGCTGACCGTCATCTTCGACCTGACGATTGCTATTGAGGTGGGCCTCGTTATGGCCGTTGTGCTCTTTATGAAACGAGTCATGGAGAGCACCTCCATCTCGGTGGTACAGAACGAGATTGGTGTACACCACGACGGCGAGAGCGACGAGGTCCTCACCGTTCCTGCCCACACGGAGGTCTATGAGATTGAGGGCCCCTTCTTCTTTGGTATTGCCAACAAGTTTGAGGAGCTATCCTCGCGCACCTCGAAGTTGCCCATCCGTATTATCCGTATGCGTAAGGTAACATTCATTGATGCTACGGGTATCCACAACCTCGAAATCTTCATCGACTCGGCTTTGAAGGAGGGCCGCAAGGTTATCCTTTCGGGCGTAAATGCCGATGTCTATGCCGAGATTGACAAGGCGGGTATTGTGGATATGGTTGGTAGGGAGAATGTTCTCGACCACATCCACAAGGCACTTGCTCGTGCCGAGGAGGTTGCCGAAACGCTCTAATAGAATCAGGCTCTCGGTTGCCGAAAGCCGATAGAGTACAAAACAAAATCACGGGTACATTTTCGATACCCGTGATTTTTTTTGTCTAACGTCTGACGACTTTTCCTTAATTAGTAGAGAGTAGAGAGTAAATATTCTCCCTTTCTGCTCTTTTTGCTCTCAATTCTCAATTCTCAATTCTCAATTCTCCCTCTGTTTGTTCCATAGACCATTCCAAGCCGTCGGGAGCCGAGGATGCAAAGCGAGATACGCCAAAGCCCAACAGCAGGGCACCAATGGCAAAGGCAATCATCGTGGCGGCAGGCTTGTGGAGTGCCACCTTGCCACCCTCCTTGTTGTAGTCGAGAGCGGTGGCGTTGGCTGCACCAATGGCCCACAGCAGACCTCCGGTGATGACACCCTCAATGGCGCCAATGGCAAGGTGGGTGGGAAGCATTGCGCCGAGGAACTCTCCGAATGGGAGTGCGCTACCTGCGCCGGCAAGTCCGTTCTCCACTACCACAGCCGCAGCTCCGAGTGTGGTGGCAATGGTGCAAGCAACCACCGAGGCCACAATGGTACGCCACGGGTTGCGGCTCTCGCCGAGCAACTTGCGGAACACCAATGGATAGGCCACAAGGCAACCAATGGCGGCCATATTGAGGATGTTCATACCGAGGGCCATCATTCCACCGTCGGCAAAGAAGACCGCTTGTACGGCCAACACAGCCGACAGAGCAAGAAATCCCGCCCACGGGCCAAGTACCGAGGCCAGCAGAATACCGCCGAGCATGTGGCCGCTGCAAGCCGCACCAGGGATGGCATAGTTAATCATCTGGGCGGCAAACACAAAGGCCGCCATTACACCCATCATTGGCAGGGTGTTGGAAGAGGCACTCTTTTTGGTTTTTACGACCGCTACGGCAATGAGTGCTGCGGCGGCAACTCCTCCCACGATAGCCTCGGTGGGAGAGAGAAGGTGATCAGGCATGTGCATAAAGCATTCAGTTTTTTAGTTGGTTTTTGAATGTTGGTAAAATAAATAGCCACGTTGCGATGCAGAAGGGGGCTGTCAGTGAGGGCAGGCCCACGGGTGCGAGCAACACGTTCATTGATGCTTGCACAAAGAACGTGCCTACTATGCCCACAAGGGCCCAAATGATGGTGCGAAACGACGGACGCAGGAAGATTGCACCCAAGGCGATGGCCGTAAGCGTGGGGCTGAAACCATACATACCGTGTGCAATGGCTTCGGTGGGTGCGCCAAAGAGGAGCGCAAGGGCCGCACCTCCGGCCGAGCCAATCACAGCCCAGAGGGCCGATAGTGGGCTGGCAATCAGCAGGCCCGCAAGGAACAGCACCCCCGTAATCCACGAGTCAATCAGAAAGACCTGACTGATACCCCTGAGGGTCCACTCCACAAACTCAATAAAGGTGGGGGCTGCCGAGTGGGTGAGGTGTACGAACGAGGCGGGCAACATAGGGTGGGAGAGTGCCACCACGTCGATTCCTCCGAGCATACGGGCCGCAGCGAGGAATATCCACGTTGACATCACAAAGGGGAAGGTGTAGGAGCTCACTCCGAGAGGCTCGCCAAGTCGGTTGAGGGCTGTGCGTACCCAGGTGGTCATTGCCGAGCAGACCACAAGTGCCGCCCAACCCAGCGGAGTAGAGCCGAGGAAGGTCATTAGTGCGCATCCCACCAACACCCCATTGAAGCCCCAGAGTCCCTGCTCACCGTCGTTGTGGGGGTAGCCGAGCAGATAGCCCGTGAGGATGGATACGGCAGTGCCAACCAAAGCACCCCACGCAACGGCGGGTGTGCCGGCAGAGTAGGCACCCCAGAAGATGCCCACAAGAAAGAGTATTCCGCAGGGCACGTTGCCCTGAAACATCACTTGTGCGATGGAACGAAAATAGGTTTTAATGTGTTTCATATCAAAGAATTGAAAATGGAAAAATGAGGGCATAAATGGATAAACCACTCCACTAAATTCTCTAACCTCCCTAATCTCACGGGTAACAAAAAAGATACCCGTGATTTGCGAATTGAATTTTGAATTTTGAATTTTGAATTTTGAATTTTGAATTCCCTCTCCTACCGCCACGCAAACTCATCGGGTAGGGGACACCCTTTGACCAGCTGGCGGAACGACGAGCAGAGCGAGCGAGTGCGTTCTTTGAGAACTTCGGTGGAGAGGGTCAACACCCTCACAACCACGCCTGCATCATCCCTCAGGAGCGATACACTTACAGCCTCGGAGGGTGTGATGTGGGGAGTGAGGGAGTCGTAGAGGGTGCGGCTGATGTCGGGCGGAGCCATCATAATCACCGAGCCGAAGTGTCGATAGTGTCCCAATGTGCCGAGCCTTTCGGGCGAAAGAGTGCGTGGGGCTATGTACATAGCATCACGCAGTAGCTCTTCTCCCTCTGTGTTGTGTATCACCAGCGAGGTGTTGAGCCAATCGTAGGTGAACTTCTCGCCGTGGTGGAGTCGCCCGCAGGTGTAGCTCTCGGCATAGAAGAGCGCAGCGGTGGGGTGGAGTGTGATGGTGGTGTGTGCCAAGAGCCTTGCCCCACGATGGGGTATTGTGGGCTGTGGCAGCCACTCCAAGTAGCTCCCTTCGGCGAGGTGGAAGGTCTGTGTGAGCCTGCAATGGTCGTGGCTCATTGTGGCAACCTTTGTGGCGGCACCGGTGGATATGTGGGCCATAGCCCCTGCGCCCAGAGTTATGTGGTGCTCATAGCGGTCGCCATCAACGTATGGGCCGCCAGAGGAGAGGATATAGACACACGGCATGGTGGGCAACTGCTCGTCGAAATAGAGAGCCTGCTGTACCACAATGGGCACCCTGCGGTAGAGGTGCCTCAGGATACTCCTGCCATTGCCATCCACCTCAAAACCCATCTCGAGGTGGCCGTGTTTGGCCACAATATCCCTATTGAGGGCCATTGGGAGTGTGTTTGCGCCAGCCATAATCACAACCCCATTTAGACCGCCTCCACGCTATCGAAGAGCGCCATCTGCTCGATGAGCCCAACAAGGGTGTCGATGCCCTCGCCCGTGAAGCAGTTCGTAAACACAAAGGGCTTCTCGCCGCGCATAGCCCTACTATCGTGGCGCATCACCTCCAAGTCGGCACGCACATAGGGTGCGAGGTCGGTTTTGTTGATTACGAGGATGTCGCTGTGGGAGATGCCGGGCCCATCCTTGCGAGGAATCTTGTCGCCGGCGGCAACGTCTATGACGTAGATGAAGAAGTCCACCAGTGCGGGACTGAATGTGAGTGTGAGGTTGTCGCCACCCGACTCAATGAAGAGTATATCGGTGTCGGGAAACCTCTCCTCCATCTCCTCCACTGCGGCCAAATTCATTGAGGGGTCCTCCCTCACGGCGGTGTGTGGACACGCTCCCGTCTCCACTCCCGCGATGCGCTCGGAGGCCAGAGTGCCACGCAGTATTCGGCGGACGTGTTTGGCGTCCTCGGTGGTAACGATGTCGTTGGTGATGATGACCACCTGCAAACCCTTGGCAAGCAGTCGTGGTGTGAGTGTTTCGATGAGTGCGGTCTTGCCCGAACCCACGGGCCCACCGACTCCTATGCGACAGGTGTTTTTTGTCATTTGTAGATGATAATGTTCAACTTACTCACAAAAGAGTAATTAGTGAATGTTTTTCTTTTTGTTCTTGGGTATCTTTTTTAATACCCGTGCCTTTCTGAAAATAATTCTCAATTCTCAATTCTCAATTCTCAATTCTCAATTCTCAATTCTCAATTTTCAATTCTCAATTCTCAATTTTCAATTCTCAATTCATAAACATCCTCTGTGTTCCTTTTTCGTGGAGCGAGGAGATGAGGTCTATCATAGGCGCAAAGGAGCGCATATCTTCGAGCGTGTGGTGGCACACTTGGCCGTAGAGTTCCTCCACAAGGGGTGCGAGTTGGAGGGCAATCTTCTGTGTTTCGATGTGGGTGATACGCATCAGTCGCAGTGCGGCACCCAACACCGAGGAGGCCACCCCGTAGAGGTGCCCCACAAACAACTCCTCCTCGCTAACACCCCACGCCACGGCTGCCACAGCACTCGCTATGGGGTAGGTACCGGCGGTCTGACCACCCACCACCCACTCCCTCCACTGCGCCACAATGTCTGGCACGGGAGTAGTGGAGGTGGAGTGGAGCAGCTCGGTGAGCCGTCGTCCCATTTTGAGCGTCATAGCTCGTGCTTCGGCCGATATCTTGAACGACAGGAGCCTCTGGTCCGACACTATGAGCTGGTCGAGATAGCCCTCCGAGGCGGCACGATAGGCGTGTAGCATAGCCACACAATCGCACCCACCTGCGGTACGCACCACGGCCCTTGTGTAGTCGCCCAGAGTGATGGCGTCCTCCACAATACCATTCGCCACGGCACTCTCCAAGCCACCCGAAAACGAAAAACCGCCAACGGGAAAGGCCGAGTCGGCCATCTGCGAGAGCCGAAACAGGGAGGCAGTCGATGGGATGTGGATGCCACACTCACCACCCATGGCTGTTGCTCTGTTAGAGGAACGGCTCATAGGGCGAGGTGGAGAAGAAGGTGTGCGAGTGGTGTGAGTGTGCCGAGGAGTGGTGTGGGTGCTCGTGTTCTCTCGGCGAGCCGCCAAACAACACCCTGACCTCCGAGGGGGACAGGTAGGGTAGCACCTCCTTGCCCGGTCGGAAGGCAAACTCCACGCCGCTGAAACTGTGGGTACGCATCACGCTGAGCATCACCTTACGGTCCACCGTCAGGGGAACATAGACCTCCTTGCCTTTGACCACCGCAGGCCAGTGTTGGTTGCCGAGTGCGTGTCCGAGTTCGATGGCTGTGGCGAGGGCCTCCTCGGTGGGCCGTAGTGCAAGCGGGGCTATGTTGAGTACCAACACCTCCCCCAACTTGATTTTCACTACGGCTGCACTGTGGGCCTGCGAGTCGAACTGAATGATATCCCCATCGTGGAGTCGTTCGCCACGCTCAAAGGCCAAAGGGTAGGCTTTGCCGCTGATACCAAAGGCCAACAAGCGGCTCTTTTGTGCGTTCCATTGGTCGAGTTCGATGTAGTCTATGTCGACTCCGAGGAGACGTTGCTTCCACTCCTCCGTGGAGGCATTACCGAGTATGTTTTTGTAGACGTTCACTGCTGTTGTGAGTATTGAGATTGTGTGTTTCTAACTGAAAAAATAGAGTTGTGCAAGGGAGATTGATTGTGCGGGGGTGAGGTTTATCAACTCGCCATCCACCGACACTTGGAAACTCTCCGGATTCACATCAATCACGGGCGTTGCACTGTTGAGTATCATATTGCCCTTTGTGAGTGTGCGACAACCCTTTACGGGGACCACCTGACGCTTTAGGCCGAGCCTCTGGGCAATGCCGCAATCGTAGGCAGCCTGCGACACAAAGGTGAGGTTGGTGTGGGGCAGTGCGCTTCCGAAAGCACCAAACATAGGTCTGTAAATCATCGGTTGGGGTGTGGGCAACGAGGCGTTGGGGTCGCCCATATTGGCCCACGAAACCATACCGCCCTTGATGACCATCTTGGGCTTGGCACCGAACATCGCGGGTTCCCACAGCACAAGGTCGGCCACCTTGCCCACCTCCACCGAGCCGACCACCGAGTCGATACCATAGGTGATGGCGGGGTTGATGGTAATCTTTGCAATGTAGCGCAACACACGGAAGTTGTCGTTGTTGGGGCTGTCCTCGGGGAGCTTACCCACCCTCGACTTCATATAGCAGGCCGTCTGAATGGCGCGCATAAAACTCTCGCCCACACGTCCCATAGCCTGCGAGTCGGACGAGAACATCGACAACACACCCCTGTCATGCAGGAAGTTCTCGGCAGCCTGCGTTTCGGGCCTCACACGACTCTCCGCAAAGGCCACATCGGATGGAATCTTGGGGTTGAGATTGTGGCACACCATAATCATATCGAAGAGCTCGGTCTGCGAGTTGACTCCATAGGGCAGGGTGGGGTTGGTGGAGGAGGGGAGCACATTGCCATAGGAGGCAACCTTCAATAGGTCGGGAGCGTGTCCGCCACCTGCACCTTCGGTGTGGTAGGTGTGGATGGTACGTCCGTCGAAGGCGGCGATGGTGTCCTCCACATATCCGCCCTCGTTGAGGGTGTCGGTGTGGATGGCCACCTGCACATCATATCGGTCGGCTACTTTCAGTGCGGTGCGTATCGCCTGTGGGGTGCTACCCCAATCCTCGTGTATTTTCAGGCCCATTGCGCCCTGCTCGATTTGCTCGGCAATGGGAGCCTTTTGCGAACAGTTACCTTTGCCGAGATAGCCGATGTTGATGGGCAACCCTTCGGCAGCTTGGAGCATACGGTGGATGTTCCACGTTCCGCTTGTGATGGTTGTACCGTTGGTGCCGTCGGTGGGGCCGATACCACCACCGATAAGGGTTGTGATACCACCCGAAAGGGCTGCATCCACCTGCTGGGGCGAGATGACGTGGACGTGTCCGTCGATACCGCCGGCGGTGAGTATGAGGTGTTCGCCACTGATAGCATCCGTGGAGGGCCCCGTAACCATACCTCTGGTTACACCATCCATAATGTTGGGATTACCCGCTTTGCCTATGCCGGCAATGCGTCCGTCCTTGATGCCCACGTCGGCCTTGACCACACCCAACACGGCATCCACGATGGTTACGTTGGTGATGACAATGTCGAGTGAGCCCTGCTGGCTGGTGGTGCCGTTGTCGATGGCCATACCATCACGCAGGGTTTTACCACCGCCATAGACCACCTCGTCGCCATAGGTGCGGAGGTCTTTTTCGATTTCGATGAAGAGGTCTGTGTTGGCGAGCCTTATGCGGTCGCCCACAGTTGGACCATAGAGGTCGTTGTATTGTTGTCTGCTGATTTTCATCTAATTAGTATTTTTTTTTGTCAACCGTCAACCGTCGACCGTCGACCGTATTCAATTTGTGGATATTTTTTTAGGGCAGAAAGGGCAGAAAGGGCAGAAAGGGTAGAAAGGGTAGAAAGGGTAGAAAGGGTTTCCCCTAAACTCCCTAAACTCCCTAAACTCCCTAATTCCCCTAATTTTCAATTTTCAATTTTCAATTTTCCATTCTTAACTCTCTCTGTCCATCCGTTCACCGCGCCGGCAAAGCCGATTACCCTTTGGCGACCTCCATAGGCCACAAGTTCAACGGTGCGTTCATCGCCCGGCTCGAAACGTATGGCGGTGGTGGCAGGGATGTTTAGATGGTAGCCAAAGGCCTTTTCGCGCTCGAAGGATAGGTGGCGGTTGACCTCGAAGAAGTGGTAGTGGGAGCCGACCTGTATGGGCCTGTCGCCTGTGTTGCGTACTTGGAGGCTTGTGGTCTTACGCCCCGCGTTAATCTCGATGTCCCCGCTTGCGAGGAGCACTCCACCCACGGGAACTCCGCCTCCGCAGGTGCTATTTTCTGTTTTCTTTGCCATAGTCGTAAAGTCTTATTTTATGGGGTTGTGGATGCTGATCAGACGGCTGCCGTCGGTGAATACGGCCTCTACTTGCAGTAGCCCGATCATATCGGCCACGCCCTCCATTACGTCCTCTTTGGTGAGTGCTTCGGCGGCACTCTTCATAACATCCTCCACGGTCTTACCTTCCCTTGCCTCTTCGAGGGCTATGGATGTGATGTAGGCTACCGCTTCGGGGTAGTTCAAGCGCAGGCCTTTCGACTTGCGCCTCTCGGCAATGAGGCCCAAACTCAGCAGTGTGAGTTTATCTCTCTCTTTTGGTGTCAGGTGCATAATTTTTGCTACTTTTGTGTGTCGGATGGATTTCGGGAGCACAACAAAACATCCAAACACCGTGCCGAAAAAGCGGCACGATGTTTGGGGAATTGAGAGTTTAGAGGGTGAGGAGTTTAGAGAATTCAGGAAATTTAGGAAAGTCCCTTTCTTGCCCTTTCTGCCCTATAAAAAATAACAAAAGCTAATGGCTAACGGCTAAAAGCTAACAGCTAAAAAAGTATGATTAAAGCAATGTTGATTGCAGGATGTGGTGGTTTTATTGGTACCTGCCTGCGCTTTCTGACCGGTAAATTGTGTGCACACCTCAGTCACGGAGCCTTTCCGTGGGGTACGTTTGTGGTGAATGTGGTGGGTAGTTTTCTTATTGGCGTACTCTTTGGGTTGGCCGAGGAGAAGGGAATTCTGTCGTCCCAGATGAGCCTGCTGTTGATTACGGGCTTCTGCGGTGGCTTCACCACCTTTTCGACCTTTGCCGACGATATGTACCTGATGCTCGGCCGTAGCCAATGGGCACTGTTTGTGGCCTATGTGGTGCTGAGCCTTGTGCTGGGCCTTACGATGGTGTGGCTCGGCAGAAAGATAGTGTAGAACTTCTGTTGAGTCGGTCGTCGGTTGACGGTCGTCGGTTGACAAAAATAAGGCCCTCCACGGAGGGCCTTATTTGTTTTATTTTGCCACAAAGACGAGGGTTAGTTCGCCTTGGGTGAAAAGGAATAGGTTGTTGCCTTCGATGGTGAAGGAGTCCACCCCGTCGAGGGCCTTGAAGAAGGCATATTCCAACTTGTCGTCGGGACAGAAACGCTTGGTGGAGAACATCGCTCCGAACTCAATCTTACCAGCCGTATTCTTCTGATACTTCAACTCCGAAGGTGTGATTTTGGCCTGGCCGCCATAGCTGTTGCATCCGCCAAAACCACCATAGGAGCCGTCGGTGGAGAGCACCAACGTGGGAGCCTTACCCTCGGTGAGGTCTGAGGCCACGTTGCGTCCGTTCATCTGCCTGAGGGTCCACTCGGTGGCATTCAGGGGCTTGTGGGCCTTGGGCGAGCTCTTGCGACAATCGCAACAACCCACAGCAAAGAGGGCCACAGCTACAATGATAATTATCTTTTTCATACTGATATAGGTGTGTTTCTATTTGAAATATTGGAGGTTGTCCCAGCAGGCTTTCAATTCGCCCTTCTCAATCTTGTGGATAATCTCCACCACGCAGTCGTTGGCAGGGGTTGCCACACCCACCTTGCGACCATAGGCCGACACGGCACCATTGATGGCATCCACCTCGGTGAGTTTACCCTTCTCGATGTCCTGCAACATACTCGCTTTGAGTTTGGCGTGCTTGCGGATGGCGATGGGGATGATGAAGAACGAGATGGCTTTTTTAATTGGGCCGGAGTAGTCGAGCAACTTCACGATGTCTTTGCCCTGCACAGGCTCGATGCGGATACCGCCTGCGGCACACACGTCGATACACTCCTTGATGAGTGCCTGCACAATGTGGCGTGAGCCACGCTCTCCGGCGGCCTCGCCAAAGGTGCAACCCAATACGGCACTCATACCCGAGAAGGCGGCGTTGATGAGCAGCTTGCTCCAACGGGTGCCGATGAAGTTCTCCTCCACATCCACCGTACCCATCAGTTCCAGCAGTCGTTTAACCTCGCCGAAATATTTGTGGGGCTGTGGAGTGATGGCACCCAGCGCAAAGGACAACGCATCGGGCTCACTGGTGAGCTCACACACGCCTGCCTCTTTGAGCGTAGCACCCCACGCAACGGTACAACCCAACACCCTCTCGGCTCCCAAGATGTCGGCAATCTGCATCTCGGGCAGACCGTTCTGGAAGGTTACCAACACGCCATCCTCGGCCAAGAAACCTTTGAGCATAGCCACCACCTCGGCGTTGTGCTGCTGCTTGGTCATCAGGAAGAGGATGTCATATTTGCCACTCATCTCCGCAGGGGTGTAGGCCACCACGGGCTGTGTGAACTCAACGGTTCCAACCACCTGTGCCCCTTTGGTTTGCAGGGCCTCGATGTGGGCTTTGTTGCGGTTGATAAGTTCGATAGGCTCACCGGCCTTGCTGATGTATGCTCCAAGAATTGTGCCCAGCGAACCGGCACCATATATTGCTACACGCATAACGATTTATGTTTTTATAGTTTGACTTTCTACGGCAAATATATAAATTTGTGGCGAGAAAACTATAATAAACCAAAAATAAACACAACACTTTATTCAATTATGAAACGTACAATCTGCTCGCCCCTTGCACCTGCTGCTGTGGGCCCCTACTGCCAGGCTGTTGATGCCAACGGTACACTCTATGTTTCGGGCCAACTGCCCCTCGTACCCGCCACGGGTGAGATGCCCGAAGGCATTGAGGCACAGACCCGCCAATCGCTTGATAATCTGGGTGCAATCCTGCACGAGGCAGGCCTCGACTACTGCGACGTGGTTAAGACCACCGTGCTGCTGCAACACATCTCGGACTTTGGCGCAATGAACGCCATCTATGCCGACTATTTCAAGGGCTCGTTCCCTGCCCGTGTCTGCTATGAGGTTGCCGCCCTGCCCAAAGGCGCCCTCGTGGAAATTGACTGTGTGGCAGTGAAATAATCAAAAAATTTTCCATTTTCAATTTTCAATTCTCAATTTTTTGTGTACTTTTGTGCGCTTCTTTCACACGTGTATGCGTGTGGGAGTCTATAAATAAAGTCTAACTTTTTAATTAACAAACACTTAACAAAACAATGGAAAACAAACACATTGCTAACGAAAATTTCGACTGGAATGCTTACGAGACCGATGCAGACCTCTATGGTCAGCTTGGCCGTGATGGCGCTGCTGCCGCTTACGACCAGTCGCTCAGCAACATCACCGCAGGTGAGGTAGTTGAGGGCGTGGTTACCTCGGTTAACAAACGCGAGGTTATCGTAAACGTAGGCTACAAATCGGACGGCGTTATCCCCGTATCGGAGTTCCGCTACAACCCCGAGCTCGCAGTAGGTGAGAAGGTTGAGGTTTACGTTGAGAATGCTGAGGACAAAAAAGGACAGCTCATTCTTTCGCACAAGAAGGCTCGTCAGCTCAAGAGCTGGGATCGCGTTAACCAGGCTTTGGAGAACGACGAGATCATCAAGGGCTTCATCAAGTGCCGCACTAAGGGCGGTATGATCGTTGACGTATTCGGTATCGAGGCATTCTTGCCCGGTAGCCAGATCGACGTTAAGCCCATCCGCGACTACGATATCTACGTTGAGAAAACTATGGAGTTCAAGGTTGTTAAAATCAACCAGGAGTTCCGCAACGTTGTTGTTTCGCACAAAGCCCTCATCGAGGCTGAGTTGGAGCAGCAGAAACAGGAGATTATGTCTCGCTTGGAGAAAGGTCAGATTCTCGAGGGTACCGTTAAGAACATCACTTCCTACGGTGTATTCGTTGACCTTGGTGGCGTAGACGGTTTGATCCACATCACCGACCTTTCGTGGGGCCGCGTAAACCACCCCGAGGAGGTTGTGGCTCTCGACCAGAAGATCAATGTTGTTATCCTCGACTTCGACGACCAGAAGAAGCGTATCGCTCTCGGTCTGAAACAGCTCACTGCTCACCCCTGGGAGGCTTTGGATGCTGAGTTGAAGGTTGGCGACAAGGTTACCGGTAAGGTTGTTATGATGTACGACTACGGTGCATTCGTTGAGGTTGCTCCCGGCGTTGAGGGTCTTATCCACGTATCTGAGATGTCGTGGAACCAGCACCTCCGCTCGGCTCAGGAGTTTATGAAAGTAGGCGACGAGATCGAGGCAGTAGTTCTCACCCTCGACCGTGAGGAGAGGAAGATGTCGCTCGGTATCAAACAGCTCACCAGCGATCCTTGGGAGGCTATCGAGGAGCGTTACCCCATCGGTTCGAAGCACACCGCAAAGGTGCGTAACTTCACCAACTTCGGTATCTTCGTTGAGATTTCGGAGGGTATCGACGGCCTCGTTCACATCAGCGACCTCAGCTGGACCAAGAAGATTAAACACCCCGCAGAGCTCACCCAGCTTGGCGCAGACTTGGACGTTATCGTTCTCGGCATCGACAAAGAGAACCGTCGTTTGAGCCTTGGCCACAAGCAGTTGGAGGAGAACCCTTGGAACGAGTTCGAGGCACAGTACGCTGTTGACTCGGTACACGAGGGTAAGGTAATCGAGGTTAACGACAAGGGTGCAGTTGTTGCTCTTGGCGAGAATGTAGAGGGCTTTGCTTCGTCGAAGCAGATTGTTAAGGAGGACGGCACCACCGCTAAAGTTGGTGATGTACTTCCCTTCAAGGTTACCGAGTTCTCGAAAGTGACCAAACACATCAGCCTCTCGCACACTCGCGTATATGAGGAGGTTAAACGTGCTGAGGAGAACGCAGCTAAGGCTGAGAAGCGTGCTGCTGCTGAGGCAACCAAATCGACCGTTAAGAAGATTAACGCACAGGTTGAGAAGACCACTCTTGGTGACATTGCCGGTTTGGCAGAGTTGAAAGCCAAGATGGAGGCTGCTGAGGAGAAATAGTTTTTCCGAAACTGCATAACGAGAGAACGCTCCGCCACCCGGCGGGGCGTTCTTTTTTTGCCCACCGACAACCGACAACCGACAACCGACGACCGTCAATTCAAAATTCAAAATTCAAAATTCAAAATGCCTCACCAAACTCACGGGTATCTTTTTTAATACCCAAGTCTTTGGAGTGCCCCTACCTTTTTCACGAGTAACGTTTTTGTTACCCGTGAGTTGGGGAGGTAATTTTCAATTTTCCATTTTCCATTTTCAATTTTAATTGTAACTTTGTGATATGACATTCAAGGTTACCATACTTGGCTCGGGGAGCGCAAAGCCCTCCATTACCAAACACCACTCCGCACAGGTCGTGAATCTCTATGAGCAGCACTACCTTGTGGACTGTGGCGAGGGTACGCAGAACAGGCTGTTGAGGGCAGGAGTTAGCCCAATGAAAATCAACGCAGTGTTCATCTCGCACCTCCACGGCGACCACGTCTTCGGACTCTTCCCACTCATTTCGAGTATGGGACTTATGGGCCGCAAGGTGCCACTCCACATCTTTGCTCCACGGCCATTTGACGAGATTATGGCCTATCACTTCCGCTATTTCGACACGGAACTGCCCTTTGAGGTTGTGTGGCACGAGGTGCATACCACGGCCCACGAACTACTCTATGAGAACAACGTGATGGAGGTGTGGAGTGTGCCCCTGCGCCATAGGGTGCCCACGGCGGGTTTTCTGTTTAGGGAGAAGACTCCGGGGCTGAATGTGCGCAAGGAGAAGATTGCGGAGCTGGGGCTTGGTGTGGCGCAGATTACGGCAGCCAAGAGGGGCGAGGATGTCACCCTTGCCGATGGCAGGGTGGTGCCCAATGGCGAGTTGACCTATGTGCCCTATCCACCTCGCAGCTACGCCTACCTGAGCGATACGAACTATTCGGGCAAGGCGGTGAGTTTAGTGAAGGGCGTCGACCTGCTCTACCACGAGGCCACCTATGCCGACAATATGCGTAAGGAGGCCAAACAGAGGGGCCACGCAACCACCCTTCAAGCGGTGAAGGCGGCCCGCGAGGGTGGAGCTAAACGACTGATTATCGGTCACTTCTCCTCTCGCTATAAGGATGAGAGCGTGCTGTTGGACGAGTGCCGTGTGGAGTTTGCCGAAACCTACCTTGCCGAGGAGGGAAAGACCTTTGAGATTGTCCCCCAAAAGAAAATTTGAATTTGAAAATGACTAAACAAACAATCATAACACTCCTTGCTGTGCTGCTGTCGTTGACGGTGGCGCAGGGCCAAAATCGCCGTGATGCGGCGCGCTACAACACAATGACAGCCGAGGGCGTGTGGAGTGTAGGCGTTACCGTTGTTCCCGCCACAAGCCTTGTTCACCCCGCAGGTAAGGCCTACGGAGGTGCCCTTTCGTCGGTTGGTATGGTGGGCATTGGCTTGGAGGGCGGATATTTCGTTAGGGACGGATGGAGAGTGGCTGCGGAGTTGATGTATGCCGACAATGGCTACTCCACCACCTTTGCGAGCTTGCTGGGCGAGGCTTACGCGGTTCAATCATCCTTTACCGTGGGTGCACTTTGCTACCGCCACTTTGGGCGTTGGTATGTAGGTGCGGGCCTATCGGTGGGCCGCTCGTCGCTACGCTACCACACGGCCGAGCAGGAGGGACTACCTAATATTGAGAGGTTTGGAGAGGAGAGTTTTGCCCAACGCAAGGGCTCCTATGGTCTGATTGTGTCGGGTGGCTACCAGGTGTCGCCCTTCTTGAAGGTGGGTGGCTTTTGGCGACCTTCGGTTGCGGGCGGTGGCTATGCCCACTCGCTGGGCGTGTCGGCCACCATATACCTACCCTTTGTAGACGCGGTGGTGTGTAAGTAATACCTTTTTAATATATAATAGAGAACAAGTATGCGTATAGGAACGAAAATCATCCTTACACTTGCGACTTTGCTCTGCTCCCTGGGCACCATCTGTGCACAGCAGCGAGAGGTTGCATTGGGTGTGAGAGGGGGATACAATGTGGCTCTGGGAGCCTACTCGGCTGTGTCGTTGGAGGGTAACTTCGGGGTTGCGGACAATGTGGATGTTCTTGGCGGTGTGCAGTGGGCTACCTATGGACGCTCGGCCGTGGAGTTGCGCCCGTCGTATACCCACCCGACAGATTGGGGTGCACTCCACCTTCGTACACTCCTGCACTACACCTCCCAAGACTCCTCCCACACTTTTGCTGCGGGTGTTGGTGCGGGCCTGTCGAGTAGGGTGGTGTTCTGCACTCTCGGCTACTACTACAGCACCTTCGGTTTGGGTGGCGAATATATAGACGAGCCCGTAAACTTTTTCTACGAGCTGGGCTTCAATTTTCTGCCCGATGCGGAGAGGCTGGACCTCCAACTTGTCTTCACCAACCACGAACTCTTTGAGTTGGAGCGTCAGTACCAACCAACGTGGATAGTGAGGGGCGAGTGGGCTGTGAGTGATGCGCTGGGCGTGTCGCTGGCGGTGAACTACAAGTCGGCCGGTATGTTCAATATGTCGTCTGATTTCTATCAACTCAACTTCAAAGCAGGCTTATGTTACAGGTGGTAAAGAGATTGGCGGCACTTGCTGCCGTGGCCGTAACCCTTTGTGGTTGCGATGTCTATGATATTAAAGGTATGTTCGTACCCACGAGCGATTTGGTGGGCGTGAGGTTTGAGCAAAGCGTGGCCCAGACGGGCAACAAGTCGGTGGCCACCATTGAGGCTTCGGAGGAGTATATGTTTTATGTCTGCACCGACCCCCACGTCGACGGCTCACACCGCAATATGACCAGCTTTAATGATGCACTACGCACCGATGCGAAGGCCTCGTTTGGTATCGTGCTGGGCGATGTGATAGATAGAATCGGTATGCGCACACTCTATATGGAATCGGTGGCGTATGATGCCGAGAGGCACACCCACAACTACCCAATTTTCAACGTGTTGGGTAACCACGACCTATTCTTCGACGGTTGGGCCGAACATCTGGAACTCTTTGGCCCTTCGGTCTATTGGTGGGAGGTGAAGTTTGACGGAGGTAGCGACCTGTTCATTGTGCTTGACTCGGCTACGGGTACGCTCGGAGCCAAGCAGACCAAGTGGTTGCGCGAGTTCTTGGCGACCAACCGTGCGAAGTATCGCCACTGTATCATCTCCAAGCATACAAATCTTTTCAATACGGACAACACGCAGTCGACCTCGGGCAATATGCCCTTTGAGGAGAGCTTTGCGCTTTTTGAGCTATTGAGTCGTAACAATGTTACGCTGGTGTTGCAGGGCCACGACCATTATAGGGAGGACCTCACCTATGGAGGTGTGCGCTATACGGTTGTGGGAACAATCAAGGATGCTTCGCCCGACCCCGAGTATTTGAAGGTGCGTGTGACCCCTTCGGGTGTGGAGTATGAGTGGGAGACGGAATTGTAGTCGACCGTCAACCGTCGACCGTCGACCGTCGACCGACTTTTGAAATTGAAAATTGAAAATTGAAAATTGAAAATTAAGGTGCGCCTTTGGCGCAGACTTTTATTTTCCTTTCAACTCTTTCTCTCTCAATTCTCAATTCTCAATTCTCAATTCTCAATCCCCTCTCTACCAATCAATCTCCGTGAGGCCTTGCGAGGCGAGGTAGGCGTTGGCTTGCGAGAAGTGGCGGCAGCCGAAGAAACCATTGTGGGCCGACAATGGCGAGGGGTGTGCACATTTGAGTATGAGATTACGAGAGGAATCGATGGCGGCTCCTTTCTTTTGTGCATAGGCCCCCCAGAGCATATAGACCACCCCCGAACGCAACTCCGAGAGGGTGGCCACCACAGAGTCCGTAAACCTTTCCCAGCCGTGGCCTGCGTGTGAGGCGGCAGCGTGGGCCCTCACGGTGAGGGTGGCATTCAACAGTAGCACGCCCTGCTCGGCCCAACGGTCGAGGTTGCCACTCGTGGGTATGGGCTTGCCGAGGTCGCTCTGTATCTCCTTGAAAATGTTGCGCAGCGAGGGCGGAAAGGGGACTCCGTCGTTTACCGAGAAACACAAACCGTTGGCCTGACCTTCGCCGTGGTAGGGGTCTTGGCCGATAATCACCACCTTAACATCGTCGGGTTTACACTTGTCCAGCGCACGGAAGATGTTGCCTGCGGCGGGAAATACGGGCCCTGCGGCATACTCCGAGCGCACAAACTCTACGAGCTCGGCAAAATAGGGCTTGTCAAATTCGGGTTGGAGCAACTCGCCCCACTCGGGCGCAATACGAACATTCATGGTCAAAATTCAAAAGTATAGCACAATACCTGATTATCTTCCACAAAGAGATAGCGAGTATCGGGAATGGGAAAACCGTTGAGATTGGCACGGAGCGTCTTCCTTCCGCTATCGTGTCCCACAATTAGGAGGTCGCCGGTGAAGTCCACCCCAGGGGTGAGCGCATACTTATACATCGCCTCCTTTGCGCTCCACACAATGGCCTCGAAGTGTGGGCCTATCTCTTCGGCAAAGGTCTCTCGTTCCTCGGGAGTGATATATCGTGTGGCCACCTTCGAGAAGTTGCGCTGGTGGCTTTCTATGTCCACCCCGCACCTTGTGGTACTGAACATTACCGCCACCCACTCGGCCGAGTGCGAAACGCTGATGTAGGCCACCTTGCCCACCGCTTGCTCCAATAGGGGAGCACCCATCGAGTTGTAGCGTAACGACACTTCGGCTCCCAACTCGGCCCTCACAATGCTCCTCCAAGTGCACCATTGGGCCCTACGGGTGGGGGAGGTGAGTTTGGCCAGATGGGTGTGATCCTCCTTGGTCAGCAGAGGGGATTGCTCCGCAGTGCTGTCCACGGGTGCCACGACGATGTAGCCTCTGTCGAAATCTATGCGCCTCATATAAGCTGTTAGCTGTTAGCTATTAGCCATTAGCTGTTAGCTGTTTTTGATTTTCTCCACGCGGATTTCGTCGGCGTGGTGTCCGCTCACGGAGAGCACCGTAAACCTCACTCCGTGCAGACTCTTCTTGTCGCCCCTACGCAGGAAGTCCCTCTTTATTTCGAGCAACATACCGGCAATGGTCTCTGCCTCGCCACGGCAGTCGTCAAAGGTACCTTCCTCTACACCGAGCACCTCCTCCAAGATGCCAACGTGTGCCTTACCCTCAAAGATGTAGGCACCGTCGGGCAACTGCTTGTAGGGCAACTCTTCGGGCACATCGCTCTCGTCGCTAATCTCGCCCACAATCTCCTCCAAGATATCCTCCAACGACACAAGTCCGAGGGTGGAGCCATACTCGTCCACCACGATGGCGATGTGTACCTTCTGACTGCGGAACTCCTCCAACAAGTCGTTAATCTTCTTGTGCTCGGGGGTGTAGAATGCGGGCCTTAGGAGCCTCTGCCACTCGAAGTCGGCACCCTCGCCAATGTAGGCCAACACATCCTTGACGTAGAGTATGCCGAGGATGTGGTCGAGGTTTTCCTTATATACGGGGATGCGGGAGAAACCGCTATCCATAATAACCCTCCTCACCTCGTCGAAGTTCTCCTCCGAGTCGATAGCCTCGATGTCCATACGGGGGCGCATAATCTCCTCCACCTCCGTGGATGCAAACTGCACAATACCCGAGAGCATCTCCTTCTCCGTTTCGCTTGGGTTTTCGGTGATTTCGAGCGCGTTTTCCAACTCCTCCATCGAGATATTTTCGGGATGAATGATACCCTTGTTCTGCATCGAGTCGGAGTACTTAACAAGCACATACGATAGTGGCTTGAAGATGGTGTTGCAGGCTTTCAGAGGCAGGGCCACAATGTTGGCAAAGCCCTGTGGGTTGTAGCTCGCATAGACCTTGGGCATAATCTCGCCAAAGAGCAACAACACAAACGTTACCGCCACGGTCTTTATGGCAAACTCCCAACCGCTACTATGGAATACCACCAGCGCATCAATCAGGTTGTTGCACAACGAAATGATGAGAATGTTGACCAAGTTGTTGGCAATCAGAATTGTGGCTAGCAGTTGGTCTTGCGATGAGAGTAGCTTTACGATGGCATTGTTGATGGGATTGTCGTTTTTGCGAATCCTATCCAACTGTGCCGGCGAGAGCGAGAAGAGTGCCGTTTCGGAGCCCGACATCAGAGCCGAACAACATAGTAGTACCACAATCAGCACGATGTTGCCAACCAAGCCCAACTCAAAGGGTTGAAAGGTTAATATTGCACCAAATGTTGTCATCCCCATATCTTAAAAGAGTGTACCTTCGGTTTGCATAGCTGGTTGTTCCTTCACCTTGTCGCCCACCTGACCGTCCACGTGTACTGCACCCTTTATGGTACCTTCGAGCTGCATACCCCTACGGAAGAATGCAGGCTGCATAAAGAGGGTGTCGATGTCGGTGTAGTGTTCCATGATGGTCCACTCCACACTCGGCTTGGGTGCAACAATATCGGGTTCCACCTGTTGGCTTGCAACTACGGTTGTGGTGGAGGTTACTTGGTCAAGCTTGGGACGTTCGCGCAGCTGTTGCGGTGCAGGCTCTATAACACTATCGAAGCCTGTGGCTACAAGTGTTACCTCAATTTCGCCCTCTTGGAGTTCGGACGAGGAGCCCGCACCCCAGATGATGTTGGCATCATATCCTCCGGCCCTCGAAGCACGCGTTTGGATAATCTCCTGCGCACGGCTTGCCTCCTCGAAGGTGAGGTCGTCGTTCTCGGCATAGGAGAGGTTCAGCAGGATGTTTTTGGCACCGAGTATGTCCTGATGGTTGAGCAGTGGAGAAGCGATAGCCCTCTCCACAGCCTCGTCTACCTTCCTCTCGCCGGTGGCCCTTGCCGAGCCCATAAGTGCCATACCGCTACCCAGCATCACGGTCCTCACATCGGCAAAGTCGACGTTGACAATACCGTGCCTTGTAACCAGCTCGGCAATACCTTTGGCGGCGGTGGCCAACACGTCATCTGCCTTGTGGAGAGCCTCCACAAAGGGTAGCGAGCCATACATCTTGGTGATGTTGTCATTGTTGATGACCACCAATGAGTCGGTGTTGTTTTTCAACTCATCCAAACCTTTGAGTGCCTGCTCCATCCTCACCCTGCCTTCGGTGCGGAAGGGGAGCGTCACGATACCCACCGTGAGAATACCTTTGCCCTTGGCGGCCTTGGCAATCACGGGGGCAGCGCCGGTGCCCGTACCTCCACCCATACCTGCGGTGATGAATATCATCTTGGCACCGCTGTTTTCGAGGTGTATCATAATGTCGTCGAGGCTCTCGATGGCGGCCTCACGTCCCTTGGCGGGGTTGTTGCCTGCACCGAGTCCTTCGCCGAGTTGAATCTTGTTCTCAATGGGGCTATTGGCGAGTGCCTGCTTGTCGGTGTTGCACACCATAAAAGTTACGTCCTTGATGCCAAGGTCGAACATGTGGTTTACGGCATTGCCTCCTGCACCACCCACTCCGAGTACCATGATGATGGATTCGCTGCGGGTTGGGGCCATAATTGAGCCGAGTATGTCGGTTGTGTCAATCATATATCTTGTTGTCTAATGTCTAACGTCAATCGTCTAACGACCTTCTTAATTAGTAATTAGTTGAGAGTATTTATTTAGCAAACAACTCTAATTCTACATATCCTCGTCGCCAACCACCTCTTGACCGAAGATAGCCTCGTCAATGCGTCCGATGACTCGCTTGAACCATCCTGGCTTCTTTTTGCCACTCTTTTCGGTTTGAGGCTCTTTGTCGCCCTCTCCATCGCCAGATTTCTCCTTCTTACCGTTCTTTTTGAGACTTTCCTCCTGCCTATCAACTTCTTGGGACTTTGTGATATACTTGGGAGCCTTGATGTGTCCTATGTCTTCCGAGAAGGCCAGAGCTAATAGACCTACGGCGGTGGTCATCGTGGGGGCAGAGATACCCTCCACGCTCTCGGCACCCACGCCCTCTTCGGCCCAGCCGAGCCTGACATCATAGCCGGTACGCTCCTTGAAGAGTGTGTCGACACCCTTCAACTGAGAGCCACCACCGGTCAGCACAATACCTGCGCCGAGCTTACCGTGGTAGCCGGAGGTGCGAATCTCCTCCACCACAAACTCCACAATGTCGAGCAAGCGGGCGTTGATGATGGTACACAGGTCACGGTAGGGAATATCTTTGGCCTTTTCGTTCTGTCTGCGACCATTGATGCGGATTACACTATTGATGTTGTCGAACGGGATTGCGCTTGCTGTCGCGTAACCGTAGGATATTTTGAGTTTTTCGATATGTTTTTCGGGGATGGCGTTGGCCTTAATATCTCTGTTGATGGCCTCCTGTCCCATAGGGATGGACACCGCATAACGCAACACTCCATCGTGGTAGATGGCCAGGTTGGTAACACCTGCACCGAGGTCCACAACAGCCACACCCACCTCTTTCTCGTCGCTTGTGGCGGCCACTTGTGCCGTAGCACTTGCTGCCGCACAGAACTTGTAGCCATTGATACCCACACGGTCGAAAGCCTTGCCAATACGTTCCAACACACTCTTGCCCGCAAGCAGGAAACTATATGTAGCCTCCAATTGCTTGCCATACATACCTACCGGGTTGCCCACAATCTCCCTCGAATCAATCTTGTACCTCTGCGGTATGCGCGAGAGGATAACTTTGCCCTCAGGAGCCTGCACGTTGTTCATATTCTCGCTGAGCTGTTTGACATTCTCTTCGAGGATTTCGCCGTCGCTACCAATGTAGACAAAGCCGGCGTTGTCGGCACAGACGATGTGCCTACCCTCCACCGACACGAATACATCGCTTACGATTATGTTGTTGCGACTTTCCAATTCGCTCACTGCGCTTTTCAGAGCCTTGGTAACAACTTCGATGTTGGTAATCTCGCCCCTGATAAAGCCGTTTGCGGGCATCGGCTGTACCACGAAGTCGGCAACGATAACCTCGCCATTTTCGCCGAGAGTACCCAACGCAGCAACCACCTTGCTGCAACCGAGGTCAATAGAAACGATGTAATCTTTCAAATCCATAGTGTGTATCGAGTGTGTGTTGTATGATAGTGTGTTGTGTGTTTTTCAAGCTGTTAGCTGTTGGCTGTTAGCCGTTAGCTTTTTGTTTTTTGCCGACTGCTGGTCGCTATTTCTCAATTCTCCACACAGCCTGTCCTTCGTAGGAGACATCGAGAGTGTTGGGTTCGTTGAGGTCGACCACTCCGGCCTCTACGAAACGTACCCAGCGGTTGAGCTTGGCTTCGACGTTGTCGAGTGTACCCAACTGTACTGTGTAGTTACCCCTGCGTGGGATGAGCTTGATGGTGGTGCGAGGTGCTTTGCTGCCTACCTTTACACCCTTCCTTTCGGCCACGATTTGCACGATGTTTCCACCCCATTCGGGCCTACTTTCCACCAATCTTACAAAATTAGTGAGTTTAAGTAGAAATATATAATTTTTATCACTATTTTTTTCATTCTCCCTTGCCCAAGCCACTATATCGCCCTCGAACTCACGAGGGAAGGGGAGTGTGATGTCGCCCGTAACGAGCGGTAAATCAATGGCTGCACCCTGTTGTGTGGGCAGTAGATGTCCGTTGGCGGTGAGGTAGAAGTCCTCGCCGCTTGTGGTTATCACCCTCACTAATGGTTTACGCTGTGTGAGCCTCACGGTGAGCACACCCTCATAGTCCACAAAGGTCTGCGAGGAGCGCACAAAGCAGTCGCTCTCCACGAGGTTGTTGATGGCCAACAGGCTCACGCTGTCGACATCCTTGCCGGTGGGCATAAGTCCTGCGTGCTGGATGGCCTGTGCAATCTTGTCGGCCGTAACGAGTGGCACCTCGGCACTATTGACCACCTCCACACGCAACACCTCCACCTTGCGTGCCTCTTCGTTGTGGTGTCGCAGCAGAGCCGCCCCCACAAAGAAGCCCACAATGGCCAACCAAACCAACACGATGCCTATTATCTTCCAAACTTTCTTCATTGCCTATTTTGACAGCCGTTAGCCGTTAGCCATTAGCCGTTAGCTAATTTTCAATTTTCAATTTTCAATTTGTCAACTATCTTCTCGCACTCTCGGTCGATGTCGCCCGCACCAAATGTTACAACCACATCGCACTCCTCCCTGCTCAACTCCTCGGCAAGGTCGGCCTTCTGCACAATGCGCCACTCGGTGGTGATGTCCTTGCCAATGAGCTCACTCTCCACACCCTCTATGGGCAACTCCCTTGCGGGGTAGATGGGGAGCAGCAGCACCTTGTCGGCCAGCGACAACGCCTCGGCAAACTCGGTGTGGAAATCACGGGTGCGAGTGTAGAGGTGGGGTTGGAACGCCACGGTCAGTTTTCGTCCTGGGAACATACCTTTGATGGAGCATATTGCCGCCCTCAACTCCTCGGGGTGGTGTGCATAGTCGTCGATATAGACCAACTCGGGGGTGTTGATATAGACCTCAAACCTACGTTTTACGCCGCCAAAGCTATCCATAGCCTCTTTCAAGCCCTCCTCGCTGAACTCTCCTGCGGCCCAAATGGCGGCCACTGCTGCGAGCGAGTTCTCCACATTCACTCGTCCGCCCACTCCGAGCCTGCAACCACAGATGATACGGTCGGGGCAAACGATGTTGTAGCGGAAGGTGCCATCGCCCAGCGGGGTGATATTTTGGGCGTGGAAGTCGGCCTCGATGGAGTCCACCGAGTAGGTGTAGGTGGTGATGCCCTTGTTGGCGTGTGCCACCTCCAAGCCGTGTTTGAGGATGAGCACACCGCCCTCGACAATGCGCTCCACAAACTGCCCAAAGGCGCGCTTCATCTCCTCGTGCGTACCATAGATGTCGAGGTGGTCGGCATCGGTGGAGGTTATGACGGCGATGTTGGGCGTGAGTCGCAGGAACGAACGGTCAAACTCGTCGGCCTCCACAGCCATCCTCTCGCCCCCTCCGAGCAGTAGGTTACTGCCGAAGTTGCGACTGATACCACCGAGGAAGGCGTTACCCTTGCCCGTGGCGCCGAGTGTAAACCAAGCGGTCATTGTGGTTGTCGAGGTCTTGCCGTGGGTGCCGGCAATGGCCGTTACCACCTTGCCTGCGGTGAGGTGTCCGAGCACTTCGGAGCGCTTAACCACCTCAAAACCACCACTGCGGAAGTGGTTGAGTTCGGTGTGGTCAGCAGGTATTGCGGGGGTGTAGACCACCAATGTGGTGGCGGGGTTGAGCCACTCCTCCCCAATGAGGGCCACGTTGTCCTCGTAGTGAATCTGTGCACCCTCCTCTTCGAGGGCGTGTGTGAGTGGCGAGGGTGTGCGGTCATAGCCTGCCACCTTAGCTCCTTCGTGGAGGAAGTAGCGAGCTATGGCACTCATACCAATGCCGCCAATGCCAACGAAATATACGTTTTTCATAAGTTTCAATTTTTTAATTATTTACGGCCTGCACAGCAATCTCCGCCACTCTGTCGGCCGAGTCGCTGATGGCGAGGGCTTTGATGTTGGTGGCCAGCGAGGAGAGCCTTTCGGGGTTGGCCACGAGAGCCTCCACCACCTCGAAGCCCTTGTCCACTGCCTCCGAGTCCCTTACAATCTCGGCTGCGCCTTTGCTCACGAGTGCCATGGCGTTGTGCGTCTGGTGGTCTTCGGCCACGTTGGGCGAGGGTACAAACACTGTGGGTTTGCCCACCAAGCAGAGCTCGCTCACCGAGCAGGCACCACTCCTCGAAACCACCACCGTGGCGGCTTCGTAGGCGTAGTCCATACGATTAATGAAGGCTCCCCTCCATACGCCCGTCATATCTTTACCCTCGCAGAAAGCCCTCATCTCGTCATCGTAGTACTTGCCGTTCTGCCAGATGAGTTGCACCTTGCCCTCGGCTACGATGCGCTCCAAGTGGGCTTTGACCATTTCGTTGAGAGTACGACTACCGAGCGAGCCACCCACAATCAGCACCACGGGTTTGTCCTCCGAGAGCCCAAAGTGTGCGAGTGCCTCGGCGTGGTTGACCTCCTGTCCGAAGGAGCCACGCAGGGGGTTGCCCGTGTGGACTATGCGGTCGGCAGGGAAGAAACGCTCCATACCATCGTAGGCCACGCATATCTGTTTGGCCCCTTTTGCGAGGAGTTTGTTTGTAACGCCCGCAAAGGAGTTCTGCTCCTGCAATACGGTGGGGATACCCGCCTTCTGGGCAGCCTTCAATAGTGGGCCGCTGGCGTAGCCACCAAATCCCACCACCACATCGGGGCGGAAGGTGCGTAGGGTACGCCTTGCCTTGACCATACTTGCCAACAACTTAAACGGTATGGCAAGGTTTCGCAGTGTGAGCCTACGCTGTATGCCGGCCACGGGGAGTCCCACTATTTTGTAGCCGAGTGCGGGCACCTTCTCCATCTCCATTTTGCCCTGTGCGCCAACAAAGAGAATTTCCACTCCGTCGGCACCGAGCTTGCGTGTGAGTGCTTCGGCAGTTGCAACTGCGGGATAGATGTGTCCACCCGTACCGCCACCACTCAATATTACTTTCAGTTTGCTCATATATTTCTTTTGTCAAACGACAAAGCCATTAGCTGTTAGCTGTTAGCCATTAGCCGTTAGCTGTTTAATTAGTAATTAGTAAAGAGTAATTAGTAAATATTCTTGCCCTTTCTTGCCCTTTCTTGCCCTTTCTGCTCTTTCTTGCCCTTTCTGCTCTTGGGTAACATTTTTGTAACCCGAGAGGTGAGAGAGTTTAGTGAGATTAAGGAAAAGAGGAATAATTCTCAATTCTCAATTTTCAATTTTCAATTTTCAATTCCCCTTCTTATTTAGCGTTCCGTTGTTGGCTCTTGCGCTGATGCCCATCACAAGGCCCAGCGAGGCGAGGGTGAAGACCAACGACGAACCTCCCTTGCTCACAATGGGTAGCTGTTGGCCCGTAACGGGAAGCAGCGATACCGACACCATCATATGCAGAAAGGCCTGCAACACTATGGCCGTGATGACTCCCAGCACCGAGAGCCCCGGGAAGGCCGTGTCGCACTTCTTGAAAATCTCTATTCCCCTATAAAACATAATCAGAAATGCCAGCAGCACCACAACTCCTCCGAACAACAATCCGTGCTCCTCGATGAGGAATGCGTAGGCCATATCCTTGTCGGCCTCTTGGAGATAGCGGTTGGTACTTTGTCCGGGGCCTTTGCCATTGAGTTCACCGGAGGCAATGGACATCTTGGCATACATTGTCTGGTCGAGTTCGTTCTCGGGCCTAACGTAGTACTCCTTGCCGTCGCTCTCCACTTTTGTGCTCTTTTTGAGTACATTGGGGCTGTAACCACCGATACGTCCTCCGAGGGTGTCCACCCTACCACCAAAGGCAAACAGAGCAGCCGCTCCTACAACAGTACCCGTCAGTATGATTTTCTTCATATCTGACCCTTTGACCCTGCCGAGGAACAACATAAGCAGGCACGAGATGGCAATGATGAAGGTGGTGGAGTTGCTGATGATGATGGTGATGCAGCACGCAAGCGCAATGGGACCAAGCACGGGGAGCGTGTGGTTCAGGAGTGTGAGTTTTTGTTTCTCTGGGTTCTCTCTCCAATCTTTGGGACTGAAACTCGGCAGGATATCAATCTTGTCGATGTTTTTCTGCCTGCGAGCAAGTCTGTCGGCCAACAGTAGGATGACCGATATTTTCAATAACTCGAAGGGCTGGAAGTCGAAACCTGCGATGTTGATTGAGCGTGCAGCGTTTCCTCCCTTGTGCATCACAATCATCAGCACGGTGAGTATGATGGAGGCCCAATAGATAATCTTGATGAACGGACGGTAGGTTTGGGGATGGATGGCCTGCATTGTGAAGAAGCCAATCATACCGAGTCCGATGAAGAGGAGTTGCTTGGTAAGCTCCTGATTGGCATTCAGCGCAGGGTCGTAGGCAGTGGTGGAGTAGACCACAAAGAGCGAGTAGATTAGTAGTATCACAAAGACCACCCACAGAGCCTTGTCGCCTGCAAAGATACTCTCGGCCCAACTATGCTTTGGGGCATAGTGAGCACCGGAGGGCCTGCTTTGTGTGCGGCTCTCGGTTTTCTTGTCGGCATAATAGGCCCCTCTGCGTGGTGTAGTGGAGGTGTGTTTGCTACTTGTTTCCATCACTTTTTTGGAGTTCTAAAACCTTTTGTTTGAAGAGTGCTCCCCTCTGCTCGTAGTTCTTGAAGAGGTCGAAACTTGCGCACGCAGGCGACAGCAACACTGCATCGCCCTTTGTGGCCACCTGTGCACACACCTTCACACACTCGTCCAACGAGGAGGTATTGTAGGTGGGCACAATGCCACGGAACTCTTCGAGGAGTTTTTCGTTGTTTACGCCCATACAGACGAGCGTCTTGACCTTGCGCCCAACGAAATCTTTCAGTGGCTCGTAGTCGTTACCCTTGTCGGTACCTCCCGCAATCCACACCGTGGGCCTTGTCATACTCTCCAACGCATACCACACCGAGTCGACATTGGTGGCCTTCGAGTCGTTAATCCACTCCACGCCCCCAATCTCGGCCACCCTTTCGAGCCTGTGCTCCACACCCTCAAAGGCGTAGAGTGTGCGCTCAATCTGCTCGGTGGACACCCCTGCGGCCATTGCTGCAAGAGCTGCTGCCATCGCGTTGTAGGCGTTGTGTAGGCCCTTGATGTGCAGGCGGTTCAAGTCGATGGCAATCTTTTTGCCCTCCAACTCCACCGTCGCCGTTGTGCCTTCGATGTTGGCCTTGCCGAATGGAAACTGATGGGACAAGGGGTTCAACTTCTCCACCTCGGCACGAATGGTCGCATCGTCGCCACAGTAGATGAAGTGGTTGGCGGAGGTGTGGCCCCTGATGATACGCATCTTGCTGTCGACGTAGTTTTGGAACACATAGTTGTAGCGGTCCAGGTGGTCGGGGGTGATGTTCATCAACACCGCAATGTCGGCCACAAAGTCCACGCAGCCGTCGAGCTGAAAACTGCTCAACTCCAACACATACCACTCCTTGTCGTTTCTTGCCACCGAGAGGGCATAACTCTCGCCGATGTTGCCACCCACGGCCACATCCCAGCCCGCCTCGGCAAGGATGCGGTGGGTGAGTGTGGTGGTTGTGGTCTTGCCGTTGGAGCCTGTGATGCAGAGCGTGCGTCCCTTGCTGAATGGACGTGCAAACTCAATCTCGCTCACCACGGGCACTCCCTTTTCACGCAGGGCCTTCACGATGGGGGCCTTGTCGGGGATGCCGGGGCTCTTGACCACAAGGTCGGCACACAGGATGCGCTCCTCGGAGTGTCCTCCTTGTTCATACTCTATGCCCTCGCTTTCGAGTGCGAGGCGATATTTTTCGGCAATGGTGCCTGCATCGGATAGGAAGGTGTCGAAGCCCTTGGTGTGGGCCAGCACCGCACTACCGTAGCCACTCTCGCCACCTCCTAATATAACTATCTTTTTCATTCTTTTTTCTATCGTCTAACGTCTTTTGTGTTGTCGACCGTCAACCGTCGACCGTCGACCGTCAATTTTGAATTTTCTCTCTACCTAATCTTCAAGGTTACCAGCGTGAGGGCAGCGAGGAGAATTTGCACAATCCAAAACCTCACAACTATTTTGTTCTCGTGCATACCGCTCTTCTGGTAGTGGTGGTGCAGAGGTGCCATGCGCAGCACCCTGCGACCTTCGCCATACCTCTTCTTGGTATATTTGAAATAGCCAGTCTGAATCATCACGCTCACCACCTCCACGAGGTAGATACCACACAGCAGTGGCAACAACAACTCCTTGCGGATGGCCAGCGCAAAGACAGCCACAATGCCGCCAATGGCCAAGCTACCCGTGTCGCCCATAAAGACCTGCGCAGGGTGGCAGTTGTACCACAAGAAACCGATGAGCGCACCCACAAAGGCTGCACCGAACACCGTGAGTTCACCAGCACCGGGGATGTACATAATGTTGAGGTAGTCGGCATAGATGACGTGGCCCGAAAGGTAGGCCAGCACCGAGAGTACCACGGCAATGATGGCACTCACTCCCGTGTTGAGGCCGTCAAGTCCATCCGTCAGGTTGGCTCCGTTGCTCACGGCTGTGATGACAAAGATGGCCACCAACACATAGAGTATCCACGTTAGCACATCGGCCCACTTGCCCTCGCCAGGCACCAGCCAATGGTAGTCGAACTCGTTGTTCTTCACAAAGGGGATGGTTGTCTTTGTGGTCTTTTCGCCCACAATCTCGGTGGCAACCCTTGTGGAGAGTACCTCGCCATTGGGAGCCTCAATGCTCTCCACCACCTCGATGGTCGCAGGGTCGTTCTTGTCGATAACGACCACCTGGTCGCTGAAACACATCACCGAGCCTACGATGAGGCCGAGGCCCACCTGACCGATGATTTTGAACTTACCTTTGAGTCCCTCTTTGTGTCGGCGGAATACCTTGATGTAGTCGTCCGCAAAGCCGAGCAGTCCGAGCCACACGGTGCTGATAATCATCAGCCAGGTGTAGATGTTGCTCAGGTCGCCCAACAGGAGGATGGGGGTGAGGATGGAGAGCAGGATGATAATTCCACCCATTGTGGGAGTACCCTTCTTCTCCATCTGTCCTTCGAGTCCGAGGTTGCGGATGTCCTCACCGATTTGTTTTTTGCGAAGGAGTTTGATGAGCCTGTCACCGAAAATCATACCGATAAGCAGAGCGAGGATGATTGCTCCCACCGAACGGAACGATAGGTACTGCCACATACCGAGTCCGGGTATGTCAAAATGATTTTCAAGATATTTTACTAACTCGTAAAGCATTTTACAAATATTTTTATTATTTGGTCTGTATTTCTAATATTATTTAATAAGATACCTTTTATTTTTAAGAAATTTTCTTAAAATAGTCCTCCACCTGCTCTTGGTCCGAGAAGTGGGTTTTCTCCGTGCCAATAATCTGGTACTCCTCGTGGCCCTTGCCTGCAACCAGCACCACATCCCCACTGCCTGCCATACGCAGTGCAGCACGGATGGCTTGTGCTCGGTCGCTAATTATGAGGTAGTTGTTCCTGCCCACAACACCCCTCTCCATATCGGCCAAGATGTCGTCGGGGTTTTCGGTGCGAGGGTTGTCGGAGGTGAAGATTGCCGTGTGGGACTTCTCCGCAGCAATAGCTGCCATCTCAGGACGTTTGGTCTTGTCCCTATCGCCACCGCAGCCACACACCGTGATAACCTTGCCTGCAACGCCCAGGGCGGCGATGGTGTCGAGCACATTGTCGAGTGCATCGGGGGTGTGTGCATAGTCCACAATGGCTGTGATGTCTGTGGAGGAGCGCAGGGTCTGAAACCTTCCCTTCACACTACCCAGCCCGCTGAGTGCCGCCAGCACCTCCTCTTTGCTATTGCCGAGCAATACGGCAGCCATATAGACAGCCGTGAGGTTGTAGGCGTTGAACTTGCCCGTCAGTTGCGACCACATCTGCCTGCCGTCAATCTCCACCAACATACCCTCCACGGTTGTTTCGAGTATCTTGCAGTTCACCTCGCCCACGCCACGCAGAGAATAGGTGTGGTGTGCTGCTCGGCAGTTTTGCAACATAACCTTTCCGTTCCTATCGTCGGCATTTACCACAGCCCACGCCCCCTTGTCTAGACCATCGAAGAGCATCTTCTTGGCCTTGATGTACTCGGCGAAGGTGCCGTGATAGTCGAGGTGGTCGTGTGTGAGGTTGCTGAACAGTGCGCCTGCAAAACGGAGTCCTGCGGTGCGGTGCTGCACAAGGCTGTGGGACGACACCTCCATAAAGCAGTAGCCACACCCTGCATCGACCATTCGTGCCAACAATCGGTTGAGGTTGATGGCATCGGGGGTGGTGTGGGTGGATGGCTCCTCTTGTGAGCCTATGCGATAGACCACCGTGGAGATAAGTCCAGCCTTGTAGCCGAGCCTCTCGGTGAGGTTGTAGAGTAGGGTAGCGGTTGTGGTCTTGCCGTTGGTGCCCGTAACGCCCACGAGGGCCAACTTCTCCGAGGGGCGACCATAGAAGTTGGATGCAATGAGTCCTATGGCCCTACTGCTATCCTCCACAACCACATAGGTTGCACCCTTCTCTGTGTCCACTCCTTCGGGCAGGTGGTTGCACACCACCACACTTGCGCCCTTCTCTACGGCACTACCGATGAAGCGGTGTCCGTCCACTGTTGTACCTTCAATGGCGGCAAAGAGAGTCCCCTCGGCCACCTCGCGTGAGTCCATTGTGAGTGCGCAGACCTCCACGTCGTGCGGGCCCACAATCTCCCTCACCTCAATCTCTTTTAGTATATCGTTTAGTTTCATATCTTCTTTTTTCGTCAACCATTAACCGTCGACCGTCGACCGTCGACCGTCAACCGTCAATTTTCAATTAACCCACCTTTGGTGGCTTTTAGTTGCTCTCGCTCGGCATAGTCCACAAGTGGCCTCTGCCCTCGCTTACTCGCATTTGCCTCAATTGACCAAGCTTCGCTTGCTCTAAAATGCTCTCGCTCGGCATAGTCCACAAGTGGCCTCTGCCCTCGCTTACTCGCATTTGCCTCAATTCTCAATTCTCAATTCTCAATTCTCAATTCTCAATTCTCAATTCTCAATTCTCAATTCTCAATTCTCAATTCAATCACCCTTCCTGCCTCAACCGGGGTGTCGGGTGCGATGGACTGCTCCACCACCACGCCACTACCGCTGAACTTCACCCCCAGGCCGGCACTCTCCAAACAATATAGAGCGTCCCTGAGTCCCATTCCTATCACATTGGGCACCACACACTCCTCTATGAGTGCGGTTCTGTGGTGTGTTTTAGCTTTGGGTTGCTCGGCGGTAAGAACTCTTTCGGCCCTTGTGGTCCACTGCTTATCGTGGGTGTAGACATACTCGGCAATCTCTCTAAATACGGGCAACGACACTCCGGCACCGGTGTAGTACTTCACTTCGCCACTCTTACGCTCCGTCTTGATTGACACAATGCAGGTGTACTTTGGCTCGTCCGCAGGGAAATATCCCACAAAGGTTGCCAGATACTCCCTCGAACCATCCCTCTTGACGTAGGCATTACGTCCCCACTGCTCTCTGGGCAGTATTACCTGTGCCGTACCCGTCTTGCCGGCCACCTTGAAGGGTAGTGTTGCAAGGGTTTTGGCTGTACCTCTCTCGTGGCTCACCACAGCCTCCATACACTCCTGTAAGTCGGCCAAGGCTGTGGGTGAGCATATCTGCTCGTTGACAACCTCGGTGGTGTACTCCTTGACGACCTCGCCCTCGTCAACCACCTGCTTTACCAACACGGGGGTTATGAGTTTGCCGTCGTTGGCCACCGCGTTGTAGAACATCAGGATTTGGAGCGGTGTCATATTTATCTCATAACCATAGGCGGTTTGCGGCAGGGTTGTGTGGGACCAACCACCCCTCTTGTGGAAGGTCGAGGGGTCTTTGATGTAGAAACCCAAACCTTGGATGTTCTGTATGCTCGACACCTTGTCGAGTCCTATTCCCCTTATGTAGTCCACCCACTGCTGTGGCTTATCCTCGTAGTTTTGGCACACCATTTTGGCGAAACCTATGTTGGACGACTCCACAAATATACCCTCTAAGGTGGTCTTACCACTCTTGTTTTCGCCCACGACGTGGGTGTCGGTGATGGTCAGACCATTGATTACCGTTTTGCTTGTCTTGCCACAATCCACCCATTTATCTTTCGACACTCCTGCGTCGTCCAGCAGAGCCATCAGCGATATGCCCTTGAAGGTAGAGCCGGGGGCGCCGTGCCAACGTATGGCGTAGTTGAAGTCGTCGTTAATCTCTCCATTCTTGCGGTTGGTGAGGTTGGCCATAGCCCTTATCTCTCCCGTGGCGCACTCCACCACCACAGCTGTACCACTTAGAGCGTTGTTATCCACGAGCCTCTCTCGCAGTGCACCCTCCACCACATCTTGCAGGTTGATGTCGATGGTGGTGATGATGTCACACCCGTTGGTTGCAGGGCGGTTGTCTTTGTGTACGATGGGTACCGACGAGCGGTTGCGATTGTCGAGCTTCACATAGCGGTTTACTCCGTCGGTCGAACGCAGTAGGCTGTCGTAGGCCTTCTCTACGCCCTGCGAGATGGTGTAGGCGGCCATCGACCCATAGACCTTGTAGCGCATCCTCTCCTCCTCGGCAACCATACCCATCCTGCGCTCCATAAGCGGAAAGCTGCGCAGGCGGTCATACTCCCTCTGGTCGAGGTGTCGGGCCAGCAGTTTGTACCTTGCACCCGAGTAGTACTTCTTGCCTTTGAGCTTAACCATTACCGTGTCTTTGCTCTCTACTGCTTTGGTGCGTGTCTCGCGCAACAGGGTGCGATAGTGTGCCGACGGCTTGCCCAATAGTTTGCTGAGCGAGTCGGAGAGGGGGCCGATGTTGTGGTTGAAGATGCTGTCGGTGAGTGGCTCGGCGGCCAAGTCAAGGCGTATGTTGTAGGTGCGGGAGTCGGTGGAGAGCAACTCGCCGTTGTGGTCGTATATGTTACCCTTGCTACCCTGAACGGTGCGTGTGGTGTAGCACAAATCCTCCGACTTGTTACGCAGGCCTGCTCCGTTTGGTCCATATTGGGTGAGGACAATCTGCCCCAAGATGGTCAGTGCCACAATGGAAAAGATAGCATAGAGCCATTTGGCCCTACGCTGTATGCTCTCTTTGATGGCGTGTGGGTTGGGGTTATTTGTGTTTCTTTGTTTCATCCTTACCTATTGTTTGGGGTGGGGTGGGCCACTCCTTGATGTTGATACCTCTCTTCTCAATCTCGGAGGTTATGTTGCTGTGTCGCGAGGCGGAGATTTTCTCCGACGAGTATAGTAGTGCTTTGGCTCGGCTCTTCTGCAACTCGATGCGACACTCTATCTGCTCCCTCTGTAAGCGGTGGCTGTTGAAGATGTAGCCCATATAGAGGATGATGAGCAGACACACATAGAGCGCAAAGGTGTAGTGCTTCTTGGCGGGCGAACTGACCAACGCCTCACCCGACAGCACCTTCTTTACGGCTCCCTTGCGGCGGGGCCTATGGGCTGTGTCGGGCTGTACCATTCCCGTAGGTTTTACATCCTTTGGGAGTGGTTGTTGCTCGCTTGTATGTGTCTTCCTGCTGACCATTTTTTTGTCTATCGTCTAACGTCTAACGTCTAACGACTTTTTTTAATTAGTAATTAGTAGAGAGTAATTAGTAAATATTTTTCCCTTTCTGCCCTTTCTGCCCTTTCTGCTCTTCCTGCCCTTTCTGCCCTTTCTGCTCTTTCT
Source organism: Tidjanibacter sp. (assembly GCA_045132795.1). Lineage (GTDB taxonomy): Bacteria > Bacteroidota > Bacteroidia > Bacteroidales > Rikenellaceae > Tidjanibacter. The sequence goes on from JBGUSZ010000074.1 coordinate 42,579, forward strand.
GCTCTTTCTGCCCTTTCTGCCCTCTATAAAATCTTCTCCGCCACCCTCAGTTTGGCACTGCGGCTACGGGGGTTGCGCTCCACCTCCTCGGTGGTGGGTACTATGGCCTTGCGGCTCACAGCCTCCCACGGAGTGGATATGTTGCCATAGAAGTCCTTCTCCGGCTTACCCTCAAAGTTGCCACACTTGATGAAGTTCTTCACAAGCCTGTCCTCCAACGAGTGATACGATATGACCGCCAACCTACCGCCGGGGCGCAACACTTTCAGGCTCTGTTCGAGTGCCATTTTCAGTGCCTCCATCTCGCCATTAACCTCAATGCGCAAGGCTTGGAAGAGCTTGGTGAGAAACTTGGCACCATCCTTCTTGGGGGTGCAGGGGGCCACGGCCTCCACAAGGTCGCCCACAGTCACAATCTCCTTGGTGCTCCTCGCACGCACGATGCAGGCGGCAATCTTGTAGGTGGTGTCCAGCTCGCCATACTCTTTGAGCAGCTGTGCGAGGGCCTCCTGCTCGTAGGTGTTCACAAGCGTGGCGGCTGTGAAGGCAGCCTTGCGATTCATCCTCATATCCAGCGGAGCATCCAAATCGGCCTTGAACGAAAAGCCCCTCTCGGCAGTGTCGAAGTGGTGCGACGATACACCCAGGTCGGCCAACACACCATCCACCTGGCCATCGCCCACACCCCTCAGGCGCAACTGACTGCGCATAAAGCGGAAGTTGCTCTCTATAAAGTGGAGCCTGCTGTCGGCGGGGATGTTGGCTTGTGCATCGGCATCTTGGTCGAAACTGAATAGTCGGCCCTTGGGGGAGAGCCTTTCGAGAATGAGGCGTGAGTGTCCTCCTCCGCCGAAGGTCAAATCGACGTAGGTGCCGTTGGGGTTTATATCGAGCCCGTCCATCGACTCGGTGGCGAGGGCGGGGATGTGGTAAACTTCGCTCATAGGGTGGTTTGTTACAAAGTATAAAATACTTTGTAAAGGTACAGCTTTTGTCGGGAATGTTCCAACAAAAACAGCAAAAAGTTATTAACAATCGGGAAAGTTGAAAAGAGAGGCGACCATTAGAACAATGTTCTCTCCAACACGTTGCCTTTGAGAAGCACCACAGCATAGGCCGACACGCCCTCACCTCGGCCCTCAAATCCGAGCCTTTCGGTGGTGGTTGCTTTCACCGAAACGGCTTCCATCTCCACACCCATAACCTCAGCAAGGCGGGCCCTCATCTGGTCGATGTGGGGACGCAACTTGGGAGCTTGGAGTGCAATGGTAATATCCACATTGCCAACCTCGTAGCCCTCCTTGCGGATAAGGTCGACGGTGCGCTCCAAAAGGATGGTGGAGTCGATACCTTTGTAGGCCATATCGGTGTCGGGAAAAAGCTTACCTATGTCGCCCAAAGCGGCTGCGCCAAGCAGAGCGTCGCACAGGGCATGGATGGCAACGTCGCCGTCCGAGTGGGCAACACATCCCACCGCGGATGGCACCTTCACACCGCCCAGCACAAGGTCTAAACCCTCCGCCAGAGCGTGCACATCATATCCAAATCCGATTCTCATAGGGTTAACTTTTCTCTCTTTGCAGGCCATTTTTTTTCTTCGGCCCATTTCAACCACAAAATTACAAAACTTTTTCCTATCTTTACACTCCCAAGGCAATCTTTTTGCTCTATGTAACGAGATAAATTTTAGTATATATTAAAAATTTTTAATAACTCAGATTTTATGTCAGAACTTTCGACACTTTCGCCTGCCCTGGTGTGGCAGATTTTCGACGAGATTACCCAGGTGCCTCGTCCCTCCAAACACGAGGAAAAAATCACGGCCTATCTGGTGGATTTTGCCACCAAGCATAATCTTTCCTACAAGGTGG
>JBGUSZ010000075.1:0-14179 GCA_045132795.1 Tidjanibacter sp.
TCACCCAAAGAGGAGTTCAGAAATGAGCTCCTCATTTTTTGCAACCACCCATGACTTGGCCTCAACAAGAGCAGAAAGAGCAGAAAGAGCAAAAAGGGAAAACAACAGACCTCTCTGGCACTACGTGCCATCTCCCCTAACTTAGGGGAGAGCAACAGACACCCCCGCTGCTCCGCAGCACCCCCTCTAACTCAGAGGGGGAATAGTCGAAAGGCACGGGTAACAAAAACGTTACCCGCGAGGAGAGGAAGGGCAAGGAAGGGCAGAAAGAGCAGAAAGGGGCAAGAAGAGCAGGAAGGGCTAATAGGTAAAAAGAGGTATAGTCTTGGGCCTTTGGAATTTGGGATAAAATTCCATATATTTGTGTGGCGTATGTGGGCGGCGACTCCCACAACAAACATAGCACAAGAAAACGAACACCTAAACATACACACAACAAGATGAAAAAGGTTATTGTAATTGGAGCCACCTCGGGTCTTGGGCGCGAGATGGCTGCACAGTTGGTAAAAGCAGGCTACAAGGTTGGCATTGCAGGGCGCAGGGGCGAACTGCTGGACTCCTTTGTGGAGGAATACAAAGGGGTGGCCGTAGAGCCGATAGAACAGCAGGTGGTGGACATTACCGCCACGAGCGCAACCACAGCACTCGACCAGCTCATCGAGCGTATGGGCGGTATGGACATCCTACTCCACGTTGCCGGTGCAGGCTTCGAAAACCCCACATTGGAGGTGGGCAAGGAGCGACACATCACGGAGGTAAACTCCGTGGGTTTTGTTAGCATCATAGACCACGCCTACCATTGGTTCCGCACCCACGGCGGAGTGGGACACATCGCTGCCGTAACCTCCATTGCGGGTACCAAAGGTATGGGCTTGGCCCCTGCCTACTCGGCCACCAAGAGGTTGCAGACCACCTACCTGAGCGCACTCGCACAACACGCACGAATGGACGGCGTAAGGTTGCACATCACCGACATACGCCCCGGCTATGCACAGACCGACATCCTCACACCCGGCAAGAAATACCCCGCAGTACTCTCGCCCGAAAAGGTTGCCCGTGTGGCCATCAAGGCCATCAAACGCCACCGCCGCATCTGCACCATCGATTGGCGCTTCAAGTTGGTGGTTGCGGGTTGGAGCCTCGTTCCTCGCCCACTCTGGGAGCGCATCACGTTTGTGAAATAAAGGATTAAAAAAAGTCGGTCGACGGTGGACGGTCGACGGTAGACATATATTTATGGCTGACAACTATTTGGAAAAGAAGATGGAGGACTACAAGGCGCAGGCCTCCAAGAGTGGTGGCACAAAGAGCAGTGCATCGCTCGGCAAGCTGTTGCTCAAAAATCGCAGTTACAGGGGCTACGACAACTCCTTCACGGTGCGTAGGGACCAACTGTTGCGCATCGTGGAGTGTAACACACGCATCCCCTCGGCACGCAACCGACAGCAGTTGCGTTTCCGACTCGTAACCTCCGAAGAGGCGCACAAGGTGTTGCCACACTTCCGCCTGGGAGGAGCACTCCCCCACCTGCACCTTCCGCAGGAGGGCTGCGAGCCGAGGGCATTTATTGTGGTGTGCGCCGTGCCGCCAACCGACCACTACACATATATAGATTTGGGTATCTCGGCACAGACAATGTTGCTCCAAGCGGTGGAGATTGGACTCGGAGGTATCTGCATCGGAGCCTTCGATAGGGAGGCCCTCAAAGCCTCGCTCGACCTTCCATTGGAGCCACTATTGCTCGTGGCCATAGGCAAGCCCGCCGAGAAAATTGAGCTCGTACCCATCGCGGCCAATGAGCCACACGACTATTGGAGGGACGAAAAAGGGGTGCATTATGTGCCCAAAGTGAGGGCCGAGGAGTTGATTATCAATAGCAGCGAGCAGGAAAATTTCGAGTAAAAAAAGCACCAATTGAAAATAAATTTATATATTTGTGTGCCACAAGTGTAAAATTTAAGTTTAATAAAAATAACTTTTTATGAAGAAAACTTTGGTGGACCTCTTTGAAGGTTCAGTAGCAAACTACCCTAACAACACTTTTCTGAAAGAGAAAATTGGCAAAGAGTGGACCGACACAACCTATACACAGGTGCGTGATAAGGTCTATGAACTCGGTGCCGGTTTTGTTAAATTGGGCGTAGCTCCCAAAGACAACATGGCTCTCCTCTCGGAGGGACGTAATATGTGGATTATCTCCGAGTTGGCTATGTTCTACGCAGGCGCAGCAAACGTGCCCCTGTCGATTAAGCTCGAAGAGAGCAACGACCTTATCTTCCGTCTGAAACACTCCGACACCAAGTGGGTTGTTGTTTCGAAAACACAGTTGCCCAAAATCCGCCGTATCATTGCCGACCTTCCTATGGTAGAGAAGGTTATTGTTTTGGACCCCATTGACGAATATCAGGACAAAGAGGTTTCGCTCGAAAGCGTACTCGCTCTCGGTCGTGAGCTTCTCGCCGAGGACAAAGAGGGCTTCCTCAAAATCGGTCAGGCTATCCAGAACGACGATTTGGCAACCATTACCTACACCAGCGGTACCACTGCCGACCCCAAAGGCGTTTGCCTCTCGCACCGCAACTACACCGCGAACGTGGAGCAGGCTCTCACCCTTATGGATATCGACGAGACTTGGAGGACACTGATTATTCTCCCCTTGGACCACTGCTTTGCACACGTTGTAGGTTTCTACATCTTTATGCACAAGGGCGCACAGGTGGCTACCGTACAGAACGGTCGCACCGGTATGGAGACCCTCAAAAACATTCCTTTGAACATCCGTGAGGTTAAACCCCATATCATTCTTTCGGTGCCCACTCTGGCCAAGAACTTCAAGAAGAATATTGAGAGTAGCATCAGGGCCAAAGGTAAGACCGTTGAGAAACTCTACAATTGGGGCCTCAAAAATGCTATTGCCTACAATGGTGACAGCGACAAAGAGCGTGGTAAGGGCCTGAGGGCTTTGCGTAAACCCCTTGTGTGGTTGTTCGACAAGGTTATCTTCTCGAAAGTTCGTGAGGGCTTCGGTGGCGAGCTGAAATTCTTTGTGGGCGGTGGTGCACTGTTGGACAAAGAGTTGCAGGTATTCTTTATGGCTGTTGGTATGCCTATGTTCCAGGGCTATGGTCTGAGCGAGGCTACCCCCGTTATTTCGTCCAATGGTCCCCGCAGGTACCAATTCGGTTCGAGCGGTGTGATGGTTAAACCCTTCGAGATGAAGATTTGCGACCCCGATGGCAACGAGCTTCCCGAGGGCGAGAAGGGCGAGATGGTCTGCAAAGGCGAGAACGTGATGATGGGCTATTGGAAGAACGAGGCTTCGACTGCCGACACCGTTAAGGACGGCTGGTTGTATACCGGTGATATGGGTGCCATCAAGGGCGACCTCTTGTATGTATATGGTCGTTTCAAGAGCTTGTTGATTGCTGCCGATGGTGAGAAATATTGCCCCGAGGGTATTGAGGAGGCATACGTTTCGACTTCGAAGTTCATTGACCACGCAATTCTGCACAACAACCAAGACCCCTACACCACCCTGCTGATTTCGCCCAACAAGGAGGCAATGAAGGCAGCTCTTGCTCCTCTCAAACTCTCGCTCGACAGCGAAGAGGGCCAGAGGAAGATTGTTGAGTTGGTACAGGCCGACCTGAACGAGTACAAGAGGGGCGGTAAGTTTGAGGGACAGTTCCCCGAGCGTTGGTTGCCCGCAACCTTTGCTCTGCTGGACGAGCCTTTCACCGAGCAGAACCACCTCATCAACTCCACTATGAAGGTTGTTCGTGGTAAGGTAGAGGAGCACTTTGCTGACCGTCTGAACGCAATGTACACTCCCGAGGGTAAGGACATCTACTACAACGTAGGTAAGTTCTAAACCCTTCGTCGGTTGGCCACGAAAGAGGCCGAACATATTGACACAGAAAGCCCCCGCACATCTTCGTGCGGGGGCTTTTGTTGTGCGGAATCTTTATTTAATCTATTTGAGTGCTTCGAGCACCAGACGCTCCATAATAGCATAGCCATCATTGTTGGGGTGGCAGCCATCGGGAGCCAACTCTGCAGGCAGGCCGCCATCGTTGTCGGTCAAGGCCGAGTGGTAGTCCACATAGGCATAGCCCTTCTCCTGTGCGTAGGCCTTAATCATCTCGTTAAGCTCGACGATGATGGGCGCGGGCTGCACCTCTGGCCTCCACTTATAGGCCTTGCAAGGAAGTATGGAGCAGAGAACAACCTCGATGTTGTTGTAGCGAGCGAGTTCGCACATCGAGGCGATGTTGTCCAAAATGTGGGGCAGTGTGATGGGGCCATTATTGAGGGCGATGTCGTTGGTACCGGCAAGGATGACGACCTTCTTGGGGTGTAGGTCAATCACGTCGGCACGGAAGCGCACCAACATCTGCGAAGTGGTCTGACCGCTGATGCCACGGCCTACAAAGCCGTTGTCGGCAAAAAACTCGGGGCGGAATTTGGCCCAATTGTCCGTGATGGAATTGCCCATAAAGACAGCTTCGGGGGCGGTTGTAATCTGCTTATTGGAGTTCTCATAACGATAGAATTGCGCCCAATCCTTCTTGGGGGCTTGCGCATCGGCTGCCACCACTGCAAGGAGCGAGAGGGCTGCCAAAATGGAGTGTTTGAGTATTTTCATAGTATAATAATGATTAGGTACGTTTGTACAAAGTTACATCATTTTTGATGAAAATCCCAAAAAATAGGTATTGCAAAGGTTTACAAAACGGAATACTTTTGCACTCGAAATCAAAACATAATACGAGTTTACAGATCTATGACTAAATTTTTAGCCCTCTTGTTGCTCCTCTGTGGCACAATCGTTTCGCCCACAGCCTCGGCAACAACTCCCGTAATCCCCCAACCCCGCCCAACTGACGCACACATCTTCGGACACGTTGTAGATAAGGCCACCGGAGAACACCTCCCCTACGTTTCGGTAGTGATTGAAGGCACCACCATCGGCGTTACCACCGATGCTACGGGCCACTATCTTATCAAAAATATGACTCCCGGCACCTATACCATTGAGGTGAGTGCCGTGGGCTACATCCCCACAACCAAAAGTGTGAAAGTGGTTGCAGGACAAACCACCGAGATTAAGTTTGAACTCACCGAAGATGCCGTAACTCTCGACCAAATCGTGGTGTCGTCCAACCGTTCCGAGACGCTCAAAAGGGAGGCTCCCTCGCTGGTGAGTGTGGTGGATGCGGAGGTATTCGACAGGGTGAGTGCCACCTCTCTGGCAGGCGGTCTGGCGTTCCAACCCGGTGTGAGGGTGGAGAACACTTGTCAGAACTGTGGCTTCCCACAGGTGAGGATTAACGGTCTGGATGGTCGTTATTCGCAAATTCTTGTGGACTCCCACCCCTTATTCTCCTCGCTTACGGGCGTGTATGGCTTGGAACAGATTCCTGCCAATATGATTGAGCGTGTGGAGGTACTGCGTGGTGGCGGCTCGGCACTCTACGGCTCGTCGGCCATCGGTGGCACCATCAACATCATTACCAAAGAGCCCAAGCAGAGTATGGCCGAGATGAGCCACACGACTACCTCTATTGGTATGGGTGGTGCTATGGAGAATGCCACCTCGCTCAACGCCTCGCTGGTGTCGGATAGTGGCAAGGCCGCCGTTAGCGTCTTTGCCCAGAGCCGCACATCGGGTGGCTACGATGTGGATGGCGACGGCTTTACTGAGCTTTTGGAGTCCAACGCAGAGGCTCTCGGTATGCGCTCGATGTTCCGCCTGAGCAACTACTCACGCATCACGGCGCAATATCACCGCATCAAGGATTACAGGCGTGGTGGCGACAACCTTGACCTTCCACAACACGAGGCCGAGGTGTGCGAGCAGGCCGACCACACCATTGACGGTGGTAGCCTCACCTACGATTGGTCCGACCCCACCCACACCAACCGCCTGAACATCTACGGCTCGTTCCAAAACACCGCACGCAAGAGTTACTACGGTGCAGGCAAGGACCCCGATGCCTATGGTCGCACCCACGACCTCACGGCTGCCGCAGGTGTGCAGTGGGTACACGAGTTTGACCACTTGTTGTTTATGCCCTCCGTTCTCACACTCGGCTCGGAGGTGAGCCACAACGACCTACACGACACATCCATCGGCTACAACATCGACACCAAGCAGGTGGCCAACATCTATGGCGCATATTTCCAGAACGAGTGGCGCAATAGTCAGTGGTCCATCCTCGTGGGTGGCCGTCTGGACAAGCACAACCTTGTGAGTGCGCCCATATTCTCGCCCCGTGCCAACCTGCGCTACAACCCCACCGAGGAGGTTAGCCTGCGACTCAGTTATGCCGAAGGCTATCGTGCGCCACAAGCCTACGACGAGGACCTCCACATTGCCATCGTGGGTGGAGAGCGCACACGCATCCAGTTGGCCAAAGACCTGCGTGAGGAGCGCAGCCGCTCGTTGAGTGCATCGGCCGAGGTCTATCACACCTTTGGCTCGGTGGCCACAAACATCATCGTGGAGGGTTTCTACACTCGTCTGGAAGATGTCTTTGCCCTGCGTGAGATTGGCCCCGACGACGCTGGCGTGGCAGTGCAGGAGAGGTACAACGGCTCGGGTGCTACGGTTAGCGGTGTGAACATCGAGGGGCGTGCAATGTTCAGCCGCAAGGTGGAGTTGCAGGCAGGCTTCACTCTCCAACGCAGCCTCTATGCCGAGCCGGAACAGTGGAGCGAAACGGCCAAAGCCTCGCTCAATATGTTCCGCACGCCCGATGCCTACGGCTATTTCACCCTGATGTGGAAGCCTATGGCAAAACTCAACATTGACCTTTCGGGCAACTACACGGGACCAATGTGGGTGCAACACTACGCCGGTTATATTGCGGAGGATGTGGCTGTTCGTACCCAGAGTTTCTTCGATGCGAGCCTGCGAGTGGGCTACACAACGCTTGTCTATGACGACACATTCATTGAACTCTTCGGTGGTGTGAAAAACATCTTCAACTCCTTCCAGAGCGACTTCGACCAAGGAGCCGACCGAGATTCGGGCTATGTCTATGGCCCCCTGATGCCACGCAGTGCCTACCTCGGAGTGGAGATAAGATTCTAAAGCATCCCACGATAACAAACAATACACAAAAAGGGTTTCCACTATCGGAAACCCTTTTTGTGTTAATTCAAAAGTCAAATCTATTTTTCGGTGAGCGTGAAGTTGCTAAACACCGCCGTTGCGGTCTTGCTGTTGTCGCCACTGCTCACACAAAGGCCCACATAGAGTTCAGCGGGTAGTCCCACAAAACTATCGCTCTTGGTGGCGGAGAATGTTGCACCTCCATCGGTGGAGTAGAATGCCTCGAACTTGTCGCCCGTGCGCACAAGTTTCAGCACCGCATTGTCGGCCGAAGTTCTCACACCTGCCGCCTTTTTGCTTGCATTGCCCCCCGAAGTCATACGGTAGTGGCTGTAATATTCGGTGGTCGTAGCACCCGAAGTGGCATAGATGAGGTTTGTGCCCGAGGCGGTAATGTCGGTGGCGAGCATAAGGCCCGCTGCACTCTGGTTGCCACCCTTCTCCGAAACGTAGGAGTCGAGGGCTACGGTGGCCTCGAAATCGCCACTCACCTTCCTCCACACATAGCCAAACTTCTGCGCTCCACTCTCGAACTTACCTTGTGCCGTGAGGGTAATTGCGCCCCCATTGGTGGTAGCCACAGCCTGTGCATCGCCAATGGAAGAGAGTGTCCATCCCTCGCCCAGCGTGTCGCCCGAAGGCTCGGAGGGGGTGCTGGGAGTCGTTGGGGTGTCGCCACCCTCATTGCCACTGCCGTCGCCACCAACGCTACCCATACCGCCATTGTCGGCCTCGATGGGTGCGCTCTCATAGCCCGAAAGTCGGCCCACACCTGCACCCGTGGTTACAATCTCGGCCACCCTGTCGGCTGCATCCACCACGTAGTCATAGGAGGGCTTAAAATCCTCATAGGTAAACGGAGTGGCGAGTTTAGTGCCACCATAGGAGGTATATTCCACATTGGTAAAGGGATAGGGGTCGGAGGCATCGGAGGGTTTGTTGGTGTAGTGGTTTTCGTAGGCGTAGGCATAGCCTGCAACACTACCCGTGAGGTTGGACACCCAACTGCTACCACTCTTCTTGGCGGGGTAGGTGCAGATGTCGATGGGCAGCCTCACACCATCGAACGAGTTGTGTTCCACAAGCACCATTGCGCCATAGGCACTACCAACGCCATAGGTGCTCACGTTGTCGTAGAAGTTATTAAAGACGTGCGCCCTGCCAAACCTCACCCTCGGGTGGCGGGAGTTGCTCTTCTCAAACCAGTTGTGGTGCATAGTGATGGTGATATCCTTGTCGGCCGAAGCACTATTGGAGTGGCCCACAAGGCTGCTCTTTTGGGTACGGATGTAGTGGCACCACGACACCGTAACGGAGTGGGTGGCGTGGGTTACGTCGCACGAGCCATCCTCGTAGTCCTTGGTGGAGTTGACACTCTCGAAGGTGCAGTGGTCCACCCACACGTTGCTACTCTCCTGCATAGAGATACCATCGGCACCATTGTCCGCCTTGGGCTGAACGATATAGACATTACGGATGATGATATTTGTGGCCTCGTTAAGGAAGAAGCCCACATTTTGCATACGGAACGAGTTGGTACCATAGATGGTGATATTGGAGGTACGCTTGATGTCAAACCAAGGGCTACCCGTATCGCGTCCGTCGTTCTTGGTGAACGTACCGCTCAACCACACCACAGCAGGCTCCGTACTCTTGTTCTTCTCCCTGAGTTTGAGCCACTCACGGAATGCAACACCATTGTTGAAGTGATAGACCTTGCCACCTGCACCACCTGTTGTATTCTCACCATAGCCGATGAGTTGGTCGAGGGCTACGTTACCCACCACGGGAGGTGCAATAGGCTCGCTTGGCTCGGTGGGGGTATCGGGCTCGGTGGGCACATCAGGCTCACTTGGAGTTTCCGGCTCGGTGGGCTCCTCCGGCTCGGTTGGGGTGTCAGGATTTTCAGGCTCCGCAGGGGTATCCGGCTCGGCAGGCTCCTGTGGAGTTTCCGTATCGTCGGGATTTGGTGTGGGAGCAGGCTCCGGCTCATTACCACAGCCAATAGTCAGTGCTGCAACAAGCATTGCGCACAGCAGAAGTTTACGTTTCATAAGGTTTTCAAGCTTAAAATGATTTCACCACTACAAAAGTAGTGGTAGTATTTTAGCCACTCTGGGATAATTTATCGCAAATATGTGATTATTTGGCATTTGGTCATCCGCCACTATTCTGGCATCACCACCCTTGGCAGTACCCCCATAAGGTGAGCAAGCACCATTCCGTAGTTGGTCATAGGCACGCCCTGTTGTTCAGCTCTTTCGAGCCTCGACAGAACGTGGCGGCGGTTGAACATACACGCACCGCAGTGTATCACAAGGTCATAGTGGCTCAAATCGGCAGGGAAGTCATCGCCGCCCACTACATCCACACTCAGTCCCTCTCCTACCCTCTTACGCAGCAGTCGGGGCAGTTTCACACGTCCGATGTCCTCACTTGCAGGTGCGTGGCTACAAGCCTCGGCAATCAGCACCCTCGACTCTTCCGTGAGGCTGTCAACCGCCTTCGCGCCCTCCACAAAGGCATCCCTATCGCCCTTATAGCAGGCCATCAGCACCGAAAACGAGGTCAAAGGCACACCCGCAGGCAACACCTCGGCCACACGGTCAAAGACCTGTGAGTCGGTAACCACAAGGTCGGGCGGAGTGGTCAGTCCTGCCAATGTCTGCGACAGTTCTTCGGGACGGCAGCACAGCGACACGCACCCCCTATCGAGCAACTCCCTGAGGGTCTGCACCTGAGGTAGGATGATACGTCCCTTGGGGGCCTGCTCGTCCTGTGGCATCACAAGCACAACCCTATCGCCACTCTTTACCAAACCACCCATAATACTCCTTTCGGCACTCTTCACATCTCCCGCCACCTTGGTAATCTCTCCCAATAGCGCATCGACACCAATCCTTGCAGCAGCACTCACAAGCAGTGGCTCACGGCCGAGTTGCTCCCTGATGGAGAGTGCTGTACTCTCGGCCGACACCAGCATATCGCACTTACCAAGCACCACAACCACGGGCACTTTGCGCTGCTCAAACATCTCAAGCCACTCCTTCTCCAACGAGTAGTCGGTCTGCGCACCGCACACCAGCACCGCCACGTCGCTCCTATCGGCCGCCCTCACAGTCTGCTCCCTACGCGCATCGCCAAGTGCACTGCGGTCATCAAATCCGGCCGTGTCGATGAGGGCGCAAGGTCCCACACCCATAATCTCCATACTCTTCACTACGGGGTCGGTGGTGGTGCCTGCCACATCGCTCACAATCACAACCGTTTGTCCACTGATGGCATTTATCAGCGACGACTTACCTGCATTGCAGCGACCAAAGAAACCTATGTGTAGGCGCAAGGCTCTGGGAGTTGTATTCATAACTAACTGTGGTTTTGTTATTTATGTAGTCTTATACAGCAAAAACTCATCGAGGTTAAAATCTGAAATCACGTTCGCCTTGCTCTATCTTCACAAGGTTTTCCTCCGCAATCCGCCTCACATTGGGGTGTGGCACACGGCCAAGTTCGTCGGCAATGACCTTCAAACCCACCCTCAGTGTTTCGGGCGAGGCGTAGTCCATAAGGTACTCCTTCAAGGTCATCAGTGCGTTGGGCTGGCAGCAGTTGGCAATCTGTCCGTTCTTCACCAGAGTCATAAACCTATCGCCCGTACGTCCCTCGCGGTAGCAGGCCGTGCAGAAGCTCGGCACATAGCCCAGCTCCAACAGCCAGCGTACAATCTCGTCCAGCGTACGTGTGTCGCTCACGTCGAACTGCGCCGTGGAGTGTGCATCCTCCCTCTCGCCGTCGACATAGCCACCAACGCCCGTAGAGGAGCCGCCGCTAATCTGCGACACGCCCAATTCGAGCACCCTCTCACGCGAAGCCTGACTCTCGCGGGTGGAGATAATCATACCCGTGTAGGGTACCGTAACTCTCAACACAGCCACAATCTTGTGGAACACCTCGTCGGGCACTGCATCCTTGTAGTCGCCCACATCCACCCCGTCGGCAGGGCAGATGCGTGGCACGCTGATGGTGTGTGGGCCAACACCACAAGCTGCTTCAAGGTGTTCGGCGTGCATCACAAGGCCCACAAAATCATATCGGTAGCCCTCCAAGCCAAACAGCACACCAATGCCCACATCGTCGATACCGCCCTCCATTGCCCTATCCATAGCCTCGGTGTGCCAAGCGTAGTTGCTCTTGGGGCCTCGGGGGTGGAGGGTTTCGTAGCGAGCCTTGTTGTAGGTCTCCTGAAAGAGGATGTAGGTACCAATGCCTGCATCTTTCAGCCTGCGGTAGTTCTCCACGGTGGTGGCAGCAATGTTCACATTCACCCTGCGGATGGCTCCGTTGCGGTGGTGAATGGAGTAGATGGTTTGGATACTCTCCAAGATGTACTCAATGGGATTGTGCAGCGGGTCCTCGCCCGCCTCCAAAGCCAAGCGTTTGTGGCCCATATCCTGCAACGCCACCACCTCGGCCTCAATCTCCTGTTGGGTGAGTTTACGGCGGGGGATGGTCTTATTGGCAATGTGGTAGGGGCAGTAGGTGCAACTGTTCACACAGTAGTTGGACAAATAAAGCGGTGCGAACATCACAATACGGTTGCCATAGAAGCGTTGTTTAATCTCCTTTGCCAGGGCATAGATGCGCTTATTGAGATCCTCCTCTTCGCACTCCAACAGCACCGCAGCCTCCCTGTGGGAAAGGCCCTTACACTCCGCCGCCTTCTCGATGATACTCTCTATGAGTGGGCGGTTATTCCTATTTTCGGCAGCCCATTGCATCGTGGCCACAATCTCTTCGTGGTCAATAAACTCCTCTGCCTTATGTGATTTTACATTATACATAGTCTGAATTGAGAATTGAGAATTGAGAATGCAAACCCTATGGTATTGCAATTAGTACTCCTCCCCTACTAAAGGGGAGGCCGGGAGGGGTGGTCGAAATTGCAACTCGCCGAATGGCGAAAAACAATGTTCGGGTATGTCTTGACAACAAAATACGCATTGAAAATTTAGATAATTACTTACTCCAACATATCTCGTAGCCGATGGAGTCAAGGTTCGCCCGAAGGAACTCTATTCCTTCGGCGGCCTCGCTACCGGTGCTCTTCTTATGGTCGTAGATGGCATACTGCGCCCTATACTTCTGTGGCGTGAGGTTGGGCATCACCACGTTTGCACCCGCCAGCACGCCCCTCATTGTACCCTCGCCATCGGCCGAAGCAAGTGCCGTGGTGGCCGGTATCATAGCCGTAGGCAGCAGCAAGCGCACCAGAGCAACCATCAACACCGTTCTCTCCACGCTCCCCCTCGGCCACTCGGCAAAGGGTGTCTGCCCCTGCGGCATAAAGGGGCCAATGCCCACCATATCGGGTTGAAGTGCAGCCAAATATTCGAGGTCTGCCACAAGGTCTTCGGCCCTCTGGTGGGGGCTCCCGACCATCATACCCGCGCCCGTTTGGTAGCCCAACTCTTTGAGCCATCCGAGGCACTCTCGGCGGTGGTGGAAATTCATACGCTCGGGGTGCAGGAGCCTATAATGGCCCTCCGAGGCTGTCTCGTGGCGCAACAGGTAGCGGTCGGCACCAGCCCTACGCCACCTCTCATAGACCTCTCTCGGTTGCTCGCCCAGCGACAACGTAACAGCCGCATCGGGAAACTCTGCTTTGAGGATGCGAACAACACTCTCCACCTTCTCCGCTCTATCCCTGACCTGACCACCCTGCAACACGAAGGTGCGCAGTCCAAGCGAATATCCCTCGCAGCAAGTCTCAACAATCTCCTCCGAGGTCATCTCATAGCGACCGAGCCCACGGTTTTCGGCCCGCAGGCCACAATAGAGGCATCCGCCCTCGCACCTCGACCACACCTCCACAAGTCCACGCAGCCAAACCCTCCTTCCGAAGTGTTCCTCGCTCGTGGCCCTTGCAGCACGGCACACCCTTGCGACACTCTCCTCTGTGCACTCCTCAATGAGCCGCACAAGAGATTGGTCGGAGGGCACACAGCCCCGTCTTAAAGAGTCTATTATGTGGTCTATATAGTCCAAAAGCAATATCTTTATTTACACAAAAAACATCACAATACCAAGCACCGCAACGGCCACGCCCAGCCACTGCACCTTCGAAAGGCGTTCCTTGAAAGCCACCGTTCCCACAACGGCCACAAGGGCTACAATGGTGGTGTGGTAGGTGGGGAAGAAAATGCTCGCAGGCACCTCTGCAAGGCCCCTCAACATTCCCCACGTCACAAAGAAGTTGGCCACACCGAGGGTTACTCCACCCACAAGTGCGCCCCACTCAAAGCCTCTTTTATCCCTCCTAACCATCAGTGCTACAACAGCAAACATCACAGCAAAGAGGAATATAATCGCACTAAACGCTGCCGACTCCTGCGGCGCAATCAGCACACTCTGCGCCCATTTGAGTCCAAAGTTGTTCACTCCAAACAGTACCCACACGCCCAATGGGTAGAGCAGCAGCGAGGCTCGTTGAAGTCGTTGTTGTCTCCTCTTCTCGCCCGACGGTACAAACATCATAACCATTGCGACCAAAATCACCGCTACCGCCCACCAGCGAGGCACATCGCCCTCCGGAAAGAGCAGAAAGCTACACACCACGGGTATCACCAGCGACACCCTCGACGCTACCGTTGTTAGCGTAACACCCGTAAGGGCCGTGGAGCGAGCCATCAGTACAAAGGCTCCCACAAAGGTCGAACCCAGCAAAACCGCTGTGCCCCAAGAGGCTACCCCCGTGGGCACCACAAAGTCGCCCGACACACACGCAAAGGCGGTGCCGAGAGCAAATGCGGTGAGGTAATTGAAAGCAATCGCTTGCAAAGAGTCCACCCCTCTGCAAGCGAATAACTTAAAAAATACCGAATAAGTTGCTCCGCAAACTATTGCAAGGAGTAGGTATAACATCTACGGCGTTTGTGATTCTTGTGTTCAAATGCCTTCCACTGGCTCTGAACCTCCACGTTAGTTTCAAGCTCAGGACCGGTCTCGGCAATCTTCATTCCGTTCTTGATGGCACCGGCAAGGCCCTCGCGCAACAAAATTGCG
>JBGUSZ010000076.1:0-35379 GCA_045132795.1 Tidjanibacter sp.
CCGTCAACCGTCAACCGTCGACCGTCAACCGACGGCATACCCCTCCGCCACTTTGTGGCACCTCCCCTAACTTAGGGGAGGTGTAATTCTCAATTCTCAATTCTCAATTCTCAATTCTCAATTCTCAATTATTTTGTAATGGTGTACTCGCCGGCGGGCAGGGTAACATAGAGCGTACCGTTTTCGGCAGTAACGGTGCCTTTGGCCACGCTCTTGCCATTTTGGAGCACCTTCCAAGCACCCTCCGAAAGGTCGCACACAAGGAGTTTAACCTTGCTCTTCTCGCCACCCTCGGGCGTGGGAATGGTGAACGTGAAGGCCTCGCTTTGGGTAGTCGCATCCTTGCGGAATACCACGACACGGTCGGCAACAACAACGCCCACGTGGGTGTCGGTGTTGATGCGCTGTACGCTATTGAGCGAGCCGGCACCATTATCGGCCACCTGAATGACGTTGAGGAAGTGGTTTTCGGCAGCGGGATTTTTGGGCGTAACCTCCACCCTCCACTCACCCCTCTCGTTGCAGGGGTCGGGGCGCGTAGTGGCAGCGTTGGGATAGTTGGTGCCGAACACCCAGAACTCCTTGCCGGGGCCACCCACCTTCTCGATGTTGAGGTCGTCGGCCTCGGGGAGCAATACCGAGCAGTGGAGCATACCGCTGTCGCCATCCTTGGTACGCTTAACAACGAAACTCTCGCTCTCGATGGCGGGCTCTTCGATGCTGTGCAGCAGCCAATACTTCTTGAAGTCGGGATTGGACGACACGATGCGGTCGAAGACAATCATAGTGGCGGGTACGGTGTGGGACGTTGCCGTCTTGGTACTCTTGCCCTTACCATCGGTGGTTTCGAGGTTGAGGAATACAAAACTACGTCTAACGTCCTGTACCTTTGAACTATAAGCCTTTGTGATGTCGCCTTTCAGATAGGAGTATTCGGGGCGTTTTTCGGAGGGACCAAAGCCGTGGCCGAGAATCTTACCAACAGTATATTCCTCGCTCAGCAGCATATCGAAACTACGGCACGACTCCCAACGGTCGCCGGGCATACGCTGGCCACCATCGTTGTCGGCATACTCGGTTTTGCCACTACCGCCATAATTCCAGCAGGCAAACTTCTCCTCGGGGTCATATATGAGCAGCGAGTTGTGGGCGATGGTGCGCTTGAAGTAGTTTTTGTTGTGAGGGCTGTTGTAGCCACCCGACGAGCCCTGATAGGAGCCGGAGTCGATGGCCAAGGGGCCTTTGTGGTAGATTTGGAACGAGCCACCGTCGAGGTGCTGGTGGTTGCCATAGAACTGCTCGGTGATACGCATCTCGGCAATCACGCAGTTGTTGTCCCAACCCGTGCGAGCAATCATCCAACCAAAGGGAGTGCCACTGTAACGGGTGAGAGGAAGATTGTCGGGGGCTTTACCCACAAGGTCGAAATCCCTCCACAAGAGTTCCAACATCCACATATGAGGCTCCAACTTGTTGCGTCGGTCAAACTCGTAGGCGATGTATGGGTCTTTGTAGTAGCTTGCAGCCAAGAAAGCGGGCTGCGAGTAGTTTTGTGGTTGCTTACGTGGTGCAGGGTTTACGTCGCCCGATGGCATCATCTGTCCGTCGGGGCGGCGGCGATAGATGAGGTCATACATCACATACTGCTGTGCGGGGTCGTAGATAGCACCGGCACCCATCCTGTCGAGAAGCCACAGAGAGTTGAGGTCGTTGGTGAAACGCACCGACACATAGCCACTACCTTGGTGGTAGTTTTGTCCCTTGTAGGTGTAGTTGCGGACGGGGATGTAGTCCTCATAGAGCATCTTGATGACGTAGTGATACATATCGGGGTACTCGTCATAGATGGCAATACCGCAAGAGAGCATATCCCTCAGAATCATCCACTCCGAGCCGTGGCCCGTAACGGCCTCGTTGCGTTTGGGAGGATAGTGGCACTCCATTGTGCCTGCGATACGCACAAACTCCTTGATATACTGTTCCCTCTCGCTGGGGGTCATCACGTCGTAGCACCAGTCATAGACCATTGCTCCCACCATCAGCATCGAGCCGCTGGCACGCGAGAGGTCGTTTTTGGTGCCAAAGTTGGTGGTTTTCAGCGTGTCGAGCATCGACTTTATGGCCTTGCGACCGAGCATCATATCGTCATACAAGAGGTGGTTGAGTGCTTGGAGTTGCACCTCGGAGGAAACACCCCTCATTTGGGCGTAGTAGCGATAGCCGTGGTCGGTAACAGCTGCCTCCTCTTCGGGGGTGCGAGGCACGGCGGCCTTCTCAATGCGCCTGATGATGGAGCGTCCATCGGGGGTGTTGAGCTTCTCCATCAACTCCGGAATGTCCTTCCTGCGAAGGAATACCCTTGGGTGCTCGGTTGGTGGCAGGGGTACCATTGTACCATCAAGGTTGGCCCAAACCACCTCCTTCTCCTTGCGTTCAGGCATTGAGGTTTCGTTGTTGGGCGTGTTGGCCTGGTTGTCCAACTCTGTTTCGGGCTGAACACAAGCCACGCTGAGCAGTGTCATTACAGAAAGAAATAGTCCATGCATCTTATTCATTCAATTTATATGGTTAGTCTATGTGATACACACCTACAAAAGTACAAACAAAAATGAAAATATAGAGCGCTTCCATTGTACAATAGTCCTAAAAAGGGGCAAAATAGTTGCAAATCTGCGGGAAAGTACCTACTTTTGGCCAAAATCAGAACTACATTATGGCAATTAGGAAATTGATGATATTGGCCCTTGCGGCTGTTATGACTCTTGGTGTGGCTTGCGAACAGCCCGAGAGAGAGTGGGATGACAACTCCAACACCCAGGGTGGTACAAATACCCCCACTCCGGACCCCACTCCGGAGCCCGACGAGCCCGAGTATGAACTCACCGAGGAGGATAAGAAGGTCAACTTGGAGATGTTCGATTTGCTCAATCTCGACTATTCGGGCCTTGCTGCGGTGAAGAAGGAGTATAACCAAAAGCACTACGCAAAGGCCGCCGACGAGTTGGTGAAATATATGCGCTACCGTACGGTGGTAAATCCGCTTAATCCCCTAACGGATAAGACTATAACCTCTGCCGGTAAGTTCATTGCCGACCAAGCTCTCGAACTGCGCTTTGCGGTGAAACTCAACACCTGGATGGAGGGCTCCAACTACTACTCCTTCGATGATGGTCAGGGCGGTATCAATTGGGACTTTGTGGCCCCCGGTGCCGGCGATGAGTTCTACCAAAAACATTGGCACGCTTGGTTCTTCTATCTCGGTAAGGCACTCTTTGCCACGGGCGAGGAGAAGTATTTCGACGCATGGAAGGAGCAGTATGCCGATTGGTTGGAGCACTACCCAATTCCCACCGAGAAGGTCGATATTTATCAGCCGGAGAACAAGATGTGGGGCTGTCTTTCGCTTGCCAACCGCATCACTTCGCAACTCGAATACCTGCCGTTCTTCTTCACATCCACCCACTTTAAGGGCGATTGGCTCTCGACGGTGTTGGTGGAGTTCCACAAGACGGTGGAGTTTAGTAGGGCCAATCCATACTACGAGAAGGCGAGCAACATTCGCTTGGCACAGGATGTGGCTCTGGTGCAGGCAGCGGTGCTGATGCCCGAGTTCAAAAAGTCGGCCGAGTGGCTCGCGGAGGGTGCGAAGAAGATTACCGACCAACTCACACGCCAATTCAATTCGGACGGCTCGCCGGTGGAGCTCTCGCCCTCCTATGGTATGGGTGTCATTGAGAACTTCCGTGCAACCTATGAGGTGGTGCAGGCCAACAATAAGTTGTCCCACCTGACCACCGACTACCTCTCGATGCTCGAAAAGGCTTGTACGTTCATTGCCGACTACATCTATCCCGACTACTCTTGGGAGTGCTTCAACGACACCTTTGCCCAGACTTTGAGCGTACTCTCACGCAATGTGGGCAACTATGCGGCGATGTTCCCAAGTAATGGCAAGTTTAAGTATGTGGGCTCGAACGGTGCTTCGGGCACCAAACCCACCGAGAAGATTATTAGCTACCCCGTGGGCGGATTCTATTTCCTGCGTAATGGCTGGGATAGCCAATCGACCATACTCATCTACACCAACAACGCCAACCCCAAGAACTACACCCACTGCCACCACGACAACGGTACATTCTCGCTGTGGAGTAGGGGACGTAACTTTATGCCCGATGCGGGTGTCTTTACCTATGGCGGCGATAATGGCTTGGATGACATTAGGGACCGCAACAAGTCGGCAGCAAGCCACAACACCCTCACCAAAGACCTTGCGCCCATTGCCAAGGGCTATTGTGCCGGCAAACACCTCTTGTCGCAAGAGCAGAGTGGGGGAGTGAATGTGGTTGTGGCCGAGAATAAGTCATACAGCGATCTGTCGCACCGCAGGGGTGTGTTTATGGTTGACGACACCTTCTATGTCGTTGTGGATGAAGCCTATGGCACGGCAGCCGGCGTGCCTGTGAATGTAAGCTTCCACCTCTGCGCCGATAAGAATAAGGGTGCAAATATTGTTACCATCGACGACCTGAGTGGTAACTATGCCTATGGTGCCCACACCACCTTCTCGGATGGCGTGAATATGAAGTGGCTCACATTCTCCGAAACCCACACGGGCTTTAAGGGCGAGAACGGAACGAGCTACTACTCGGAGAAACTCAACACGGAGACGGCTCGTAAGTACTACCGCCTCTCGGCAACCAAACAGAGTGCCTCGGATGTTGTGAGGTTTATCACTGTTATCCATCCCGACACTTCGGCCTCCATCGGTGCCGAGTTTGTGGGAGCCTATTCGTCAAATGGAACCACGGTGAAAGTGACCGTTAAGGGTAAGACCTACAACCTCTCCTATAAACTCTAAGGGGATATTTGACAAAAAAAGTGCGCCTCTCGTGGCGCACTTTTTTTTGTCGTCGACCGTCGACCGTCGACCGTCAACCGACAAATTCAAAATTCATCTCTCTAAATCACGGGTATCTTTTTTGTTACCCGAGCCATCCGACCACTCCTCTCCTAAGTTAGGAGAGGTGCCCGAAGGGCGGAGAGGTCTGTTAATTTTCCATTTTCCATTTTCCATTTTCAATTCCCAAGGAACTCTTTGATGTTGTTGAGCACCTTCTCGCTCAGGCGGTCGAAGGCTTGGATGGTACGGCCGGTGGAGATGTTCACGGTTCGTACCTGTGGGTGAGTCATAAGGTGTGCTCCGCCCAACGCACCGAGCGTGTCGCAGTAGAGGCGGTTGTCGGGTACGCTCTCCAACCAACCGAGCATTGGGGCCTCGTCCCAAGCGGGCGAAAGGCCGGTATTGAAGAGTACCTGGTGGCTGCCCATCACGGCAAACTCCTCCTCGTGGAGCAGTACGGTGTTTTTGTTCAAGCAGCAGAATACCACGTCGCTCTCGGCAAGCACCTCTTTGAGAGGTTTGTATTGGTAACCTTTGGCCTTGGCCCACTCCTTCTCGGAGCGTGCAAAATAGCTAATCTCGGCGCCGAAAAAGCGCATCGCATCGGCAATCATTCCGCCCGATTTACCGAGTCCTACAACGCCCACTTTAAGGCCCGTAATCTCCCTCGGAGTGCCCTCCCATGGCTCCTCGCCAAAGCCGTGCAGTAGGCGCACGAGTTCGCTCACAACATACTCCACAACACCCTCGTCGCCATAGTCGCGGATACCCGTAACGGTGATGCCACGCGAGGCAGCATAGCGAATGTCCACATTGGCACTCTCGGGCGAATAGAGCGAGCAACACATACCAACATATCGCAGGTTTGGGCACAACTCCATTGCACCCTTTTCCAAACGTGAGGTGTAGCTCAACAGCACCGCGTCGGCATCGCCCACACGGGTAGCAATCTCCTCGTCGGAGGAGGGAATGTCGTCATACATAACAACCTCTTCGGCCAAGGTGAGAAGTTCTTTTTCGGCCGAGGGAATAAGACTTACGGGCTCGATAGCCACAAGTTTTTTGAATTTCATAACAAAATATGTTTGCTGGTTTTAATCTTCGTTTGTGCAAAGATACAACTAAAACTGCAAAGAGAAAAATCGGACAAAGGGAGCGAAATGTTTCCATTCGGATATTGTATATCCGAAAAAAAAGCCTACCTTGCGGACGGAAAAATTTTTTGCTTGAGAATATGAAAAAACTCACCCTTGCCGCACTCTTTGCGGTTTGCACAATGGCTGCTGCGATGGCAATTCCTGCCAAGCCCGGAGCTGTTTCCTATGTTCAGTCGGACGGCACGGTCATCACCCTCGAAACCTTCGGCGACGAGTTTATGCACTACACGCTGATGGACAACACCTACACGGTAGCCCAGAAGGGTAGTGGCGATTTCTATTTTGCCACAATGAAGGATGGACTGTTGGTTGCTTCGGATGTGTTGGCTCGCCCCGTGAGCACTCTCTCGGCCGAGCAGCGCAAGGTGGCAAACAAGAGCGTAGGTCTGCGCCCAAGCGTAAATGCCGCTTTGGGCCGCCACCCTGTGTGTGCAGCCGACCTGTTGCTCACCCGTGGAGCCGAGATGACCACTCGTGCTTCGGTGGATCAAGCTCTGAAAATTGGTCGTTGGGGTGGTGCTCGCAAGGGTAAGATGAAAGGCCTTGCAATCCTTGTGGAATATACCGATGTGAAATTCCAGAACCGTGCCACGGCCAATGCCGACTTCACGGCTATGCTCAATGACAAGGGGTATAGTAAGAATGGCGCAATGGGTAGTGCAAAGGATTATTTTTTGGCAAACTCCAATGGTCAATTCGAGCCTGAATTCGTGGTTATGGGCCCCTATGAACTGTCCAATCCACGTTCCTACTATGGCGGTAATACATCCTATGGTAGCGACCAGAGGCCTGCCTATATGATTTTGGAGGCTTGTAATTTGGCCGATAGTGAAGGCCTCGACTTCTCGCAGTTCGATGGTAACAACGATGGCCAAATCGACCTCGTATTTGTATTCTTTGCCGGCAACAACGAGGCCGAGGCGAGGTACACCTATCCCGATGCTGTGTGGCCACATATGTCCTACCTTGTCCCCAAAGGCACTCCCGGCGGATCTAACATCGACACCACCGAAACGCCCGTATTTGACGGCAAGATTGCCTACACCTACGCTTGTACTTCGGAGTTGAAGGGCGCAGGTAAGGAGTATTCGGGTATCGGCTCTTTCTGCCACGAGTTCGGCCACGCCATTGGTCTGCCCGATAACTACGACACCGATGGCGAGGGCAATGGTACAGCCTTTGGACTCCAATATGCCGACATTATGGCTGCAGGTAACTACCTCAATGAGGGCCGCACACCTCCTGCCTACAACATCTTCGAGCGTTGGTTGCTCGGCTGGGCCTACCCCAGGGAGATTGTCGAGCCGGGTGAGTACCGCTTGGGCCCTCTCTACGACAACAACGGCTATATTATCTTCACCGATGATAACCGCGACGAGTTCTTCCTCTTCGAGAACCACAATGCACAGGCTAATTCGGCGTCGTTCAAGTGGGATAAATACCTGCTCGAAGGCGACCCCAAGGTGGATTTGGCTGGCTATGCGGGTGGTAACGGTATGCTCGTTTATCACGTCGATACAAGCACCGAAATGCTCTCTCGTTGGGATGCCAACCGTGGTAATGCCTACTCGTCGCACGAGTGTTTGAAACTCTTCCGTGCCGACCCCTCGGCCCCCAATAGCCAGAGCCGCAGGTGGTTCTACCCCGGCGAGGCTCAAATCACCTCGTTGACCGACAAGTCGAGCCCTGCGTTCTGCGACTGGAATGCTGTGCCACTCGGGCTGAAAATCTCCAACATCAGGTTGGATGGTAAGGATGTGGTGCTGACCGTTATGGTGGATGATTTGAGTTATGAGGTGCACCAATATGACGCTTTCGTTAGTTGGGAGACAAGCAAACACACCTATCCAAAATGGAAAGTGGTTTACACCAACACCAAAACTTCGGAGGAGTTCACGGTGGAGACAACCAACAAGTTTGTCGTTCTGCCCGTTTTGACACCTCGCACGGAGTATGCTGTGGCCATCTATGGCGTGGAGGGCAGTGCTGTAAACGAGAAAGCCGCATACTCCTTGCACATCACCACCCAGGGTGCGGCTGTGGCTTCGATGGCCCGCTCGGCACTCAATATGCAGGCCTCCTATGGCAAGAACGACTACGTGTGGCTCAGCGTGAAGGACCTCGATTGCACTCCCGAGAGTATCACTTGGTACATCGACGGCAAGGTGAGCAAGGAGGTCTATCTAAAACTCTCGGCCGGCAAACACCAAGTGTGTGCCGCAATCACCGACGACAAGGGTAACACCGAGTATGTCTACCGCTACATCACCGTAAAATAGGGCAGAGAGTTATTCCGATAAAAGCATTAACGTTTAAAAGAGAACGACAACAATGAAACGTATTTTCACAATAGCAATAAGCATTTTGGTGGCCACTGCCGCAGTAACCTCGTGTGTTACACCAGAGGAGGGCGACAAACAGCTGGAAGCTCTTACTACCTATATGGATTTGCAGGAAACCCCGGGTGTCTACACCTTTGTCAATGAGCAGGGCAAGGCGGTCTACACCTTCAACCAGAGCGATGGTCAGGGCTACTTCAACGAGTCGAAGCTGACCTATCGCATTATGAACAACGAGGGTAATAAGTATGTACAGTTTGTCCTTTCGGCCGAGCCTGTGGTGGGACAGAGTGTGGATGTTAAGATGACAAGCAAGGGTATCAAAGAGCTCTCTTCGAGTGTTACCTACAAGGCGATGAAGGTTGCCCGTTTGGAGGACAACAAGGTCTATCTTATTGGTGGTGCCGACACAAAATACACCGCACTTATACTTGTGTGGATAGAGTAGAAAAAACGCAGTAAAAAACGCAGATTGCGGGTGAATTTTGCACCGCACTTCGATAGGCGAGTTCCTCATTTGCGAAAGCAAACTGCGGACTCGCCTTCTTGCTTGGCACAAAATTCACCTCGCACTTTGCGTTTTTTTAGTCCAACGTCTAACGTCCAACGTCCAACGTCTTTTTTTAGGTCCTTAATGTCTTGCTCTTTCTGCTCTTTCTGCCCTTTCCGCCCTTTGGTGCCCATTCAGCCCTTTCTTGCCCTCGGGTATCTTTTTTAATACCCGTGCCGTAGGCACACCTCAATTTTCAATTTTCAATTCTCAATTCTCAATTCTCAATTCTCAATTCCCCTTCCTATTCCTCTTCCCAGAGGTCTTCGAGGCCGACATATTGGAAGTAGTCCACACCACGGAATGCGGGCCACGCCTTGCCACGCTCTACAACGCTACCTATGGCCTCCACAACACCTTTCCAACCGAGTGGTTTCAATGAGGGCGACACGCTGTCAAGTTCATTCTGGTGTACCTTCACAGCCACCGACACACACCCTTTCTTATTGGCAGGGGTGGCTTTGAGGTAGTTCTCCACGTCGGTCCAAATCTTGTCGGCGGTGGTGCGGTAGGCCATAACCATCACCCAATCGCACACGGCCAGAAAATCTTCGGCACAACCCTTCGACAGCAATCCCTGCTCATACTTGGGCTGAAAGGCCGAAAAGAGAGCCTCGCAAAGTTGTAGGCCGCCAAGCAATTGGTCTGCATACGACAGGCGGTCGAGGGTGAGTCCCACAAGACGGTCGTTACTTCCACCCTTACCGTAGTTGTTGGTGCTGTCCCACCAATAGCCGAGTGCTTGTGCGTTCTTGTCGGAGGATTTCATAGTGTGGGGTTCAAGGTCGGCAGAGATGCCATCCACTCGGCAAGTGGTAGCAACCGAAGAGTTCCACGTCTTGATTGCCTCCACCTCCGTGCGAACAACATCCTCGTTGGTGTAGATAGTGTTGCTCTGCAAACGCATCGCATACACCTTTATATTATATAGGTGTGCCTCACCGATGAATCTCTCATACCACTCTCTCTTGTCGTGAGCTGCGGAGGTCATCACCTCTCTCGGCATACTCAGATAGACATCGCTCATGCCCAACAGAGCCAAGCGTGCAGCCAACTGCTCGGGTTTTTGTGCATACTCCTCCACCGTCGCCGAATAGACATAAACCGCGCTTCGCAGTGTGCCGTTGGCTGTACCCGTAGCCGAGCGCAGTTCGGCAGCTTTGGTGCGCATCTGTTCGGTTGCACCGGCAGCGGCCACAAGTTGGTCTGTGATGGCTACTACCTCGTTTTTTGCGTATTGTCCGATGGGTGTTTGGATGGCTCAACATTGGGTACGCACGCAGCATTGCCCAGCGAGGCAATGAGCGCACAGGCGATGGTGATGAGTCTTAGTGTTACCATTTTTCTCTTATTGTCTGAAATGGTGATGTGTTATAAAAGCAAGGAGGCACCCTGCAAGAGGCCGCCTCCTTGTGCTAAAAAAAAGTGGTAGAGTTTACTAATTATTTAGCAGCCTCAACCGATGCTTTACGGAACTCTTTCATGAGTTTCGAAATCTCCAAAGCGGCTTTACGAGCGCGAGTACCGGCAGCTTTGTTACCTTTCTCAGCCTGGAGTTTAGCGTTCTCCTGGAAAAGCTCAATCTGAGCGTTGATTTTCTCTACTAATGCTTGCATAGTTGTAAAGTTTAATTTAATAGTTTATGTGTAGTTTTTTGTGTGGTCTTTTGGCAAAGTTATTACATTTTTTTCAAATACAATAAGTTTGGCAAAGTTTTTTATTCCTATTTACGTTTTTTCAGCGATTTGAAGAACTTGGTAACAACATTGTCTTTGGTGTTGTCTTCGCGGTAACCATAGCCGTAACCATAGCCATATCCGTAGCCGTAACCATAACCCTTGCTGTTCTTCTCACCACCGTAGTAGAGTTTGCCGGCACCCACATCCGAGATGATGATACCCATATTCTTCAACGACTGGCGGCTGGTGATGGCCTTCAAGGTCTCAAAGACATTCTTCTCCGAGTGGCCCATACGCATACAGTAGAGGGTCATATCGGCCAACCTGTTGGCAATCATAGTGTCGGTAACAAGAGCAATGGGGGCTGTGTCGACAATGATGTAGTCATACATACCTTTCAGCTTCTCGAACATCTCGTCCAACTCGCCACGCATCAACAACTCGGCAGGGTTGGGGGGAATGATACCTACCAACAGCGCATCCACACCGTGGAGACAGTTCTTGACGATTAGGTTGTTGAGGTCGGGCTCCTTGCCAACGAGGTAGTTTACGATACCCTTACTGTGGCTGCTAATGCCGATACGTTTCTCCAACGAGCCCTTACGCATATCCATATCCACAATGAGGACCTTCTTACCCGTAATGGCAAAGGAGAGTGCGATGTTCAGCGAGCAGGTTGTCTTGCCCTCCGAGGGAACCGTGGAGGTTACCATGATGATTTTACCACCACCCGTGAGCATAAAGTCCACATTGGTACGCACCATACGGAAGGCCTCCGCAATGGCATCACGGCTGTTGGGGGTTACCATAATGTCGCTACCGTTTTTGTTCTGCTTCGAAGGAATTGCACCGATGATGGGCACGTCGCCTTTCAGCATACCCTCGACCTCCTCTACCGAGTAGATTTTGCTTCGCAAAGCCTCGGCGATGAAGATTATCACAACGGGCAGTGCCAAACCCAAAATCAGAGCCAGCAACATAACCATAGCGGTCTTGGGCGAGATGGGCAGACCCGAAGGCTCGGCAGGGTCGATAACCCTCGATACCGAAGCGGTGGTGGCCAATTTGAGGCTTGTCTCCTCGCGTTTGTTGAGCAGGTATTCATAGATGCGAACCTTGATTTGTTGGTTACGCATAATCGACTGCGACTCCTTCTCGATGGTGGGCAGGTTGCTCACCTTGCTCCTGTTCTCGGCAATCTGCTTGTTGAGCGAGCGAAGCTCTACCTCCAACGAGTTACGCTGGTTGGCGATAGAAGCGGGCAGCACTCTCTGCATATCCATAAGGTTCTCCCTGCTCTTCCTAACCGAGGGGTTGCTAAGCATTTCGTCGCCCCCGATGGTCTGGTAGGCCATCACAGCGTTGTTGTAGTTGTTGATAATGGTATTCAACGCACTGTCGGTGGAAGATAAACCAAAGAATGGAATCACTTCGGCCTTGCCCAAGATGGACTGTACGTGGTTGTATATGTCGTTGAGGATGCTGATGTTGACCTCCACCTGCACAGCTTGGTCTTCGAGTTTGGCCAACGACTGCACATAGAGGTTTGCCTCGGTTGTGGAGTTCACACTCAGCGAACTCTTGCGGTATTTCTCCACCGAGGAGTCCACATCGTCGAGGTCGCCACCAACAATGGCCAACCTCTCGTCCACAAACTCCATTGTGGCCCTTGCAACAGCCCTCTCACCCTCTTTGGCGTCCTCGTTGTAGACGCGGATAAGCTCATTGACAATGTCGGCCGACTTCTGTGGCACAGCAGTCTTCATACCAACGCTGATAAGGCTCGTGGTTTTGCTCGAAGGTGCAACGCTCAGGTTGGACGACAGCACGCGGGCATAGCCTTTGACACTGCCGGCTTTGATGAAGTAGCGTGGAGCGGCTTTCTTCTTCTCTCTCTTTGCCTTCTTGCCGTTCTTGGCAACATCCTCTGCCTCATCTACAACGGGAGCAATGTAGTGCTCATTTTCCACGATACGCACGATACCCATACCGCCATAGATTGGTTTGTTGGTAGTGGTGGTGAAGGCCTCTTCGTACTCCTCACCGTGTTTTGTGTACTCGATTGTACCGCTGTATGTGCCATCTTCGAGCAGGGACACATCCATCACGAAGGGTGCCATCAGCGAGTCAACAACCACCTCGATGGGTACGGTGGGGGCATACACCTCCACTTTTCGCAACTTGGCAGGCACATAGTAGAGAATGTTGGCATTCATATTCTCAACCACTTTGTTCATCAGCGAACGCGAACGGAGGATTGCAGCCTCGTTGTCCACCACCGATGTCTGGCGCATCATACGGATGTTGGTCATTGTCGTTACATCCGACTTCACACTACGCGAGGAGTTCTCGTCAACATAGATGAGTGCGCTCGACGAGTAGATTTTGGGCGTTACCTTGCAGTAGAGGAAGCCTGCGCAGAGGCACACAAATACCGATATGACAAACCAAAACCAGTTGCCGATAAAGAATTTCCAGATTGCTCGGAGCGACAACTCCGTGCCTTCTTCCTCAACCACGCCGGAGGGTTGAGTGTAGTTGTTTTGTGTATTGTAATTTTCCATAGCCATAATTATCGTCGTGCTTTTTCTTCTATCTGGCTCGCGAAGCGAACGATAGGTAGTAAATCATCATTGTGATGGAGGTGCCCAGCGATGCGAGCGAGGTGATGATGGGGAAGTAGGTGGTGAAGGTCGATACGCTCTTGGCTTTTGCGCCAACGGGCTCAACATACACCACGTCGTTCTGTTTGAGGTAGAAGTAGGGCGACTTGAAGATATCCTTCGATTTGAGGTTGAGAACCTCCACGTGGCGCTGGCCATTCTCCTCGCGAATAACCATCACTTTGGTCCTCTCGCCATAGACCGTCAGGTCGCCAGCAAAACCGATAGCCTCCAAGAGGGTGATCCTGTCGCCGGGGAAGTTGTAGGTGCCGGGCCTTGTTACCTCGCCGATGACGGTGATGTAGAAGTTGACAAAGTTGACCGTAACCACAGGGTCGGGCATTACCTCTTTGAGCGACTCCTGCAATTGTTTGGCAAGCTGCTCACGAGTAAGTCCCGCCACTTTTATCTCGCCCAACACGGGGAAGTTGATACAACCCTCGCTGTTGACGGTGTAGCCCTCTGCGACTACATTGGAAGTAATCTTGCTGGAAGAGTTGACAGCAGCCACACTTGAAATCTGACCTCGCGCCGAGAAGAGGTTGTAGGGGACGGCGAGTTCGGGGGTGCTCGACGATACGGAGATGGTCAGCACGTCGCCCGGTTGGATGGTGTTTAGTTGTCCCACTGTGGAGTCAAGGATACCCGATTGGGCATCTTGGAAGTAGGTCAAATCTTTCTGACTGCCGCACGAGCAGAGAGCAAGTGCGAGAGCGACACAAAGAGTTAGTCTTTCGAACATAGATTCTTATTTTGTGTTAAATACTAATTTAGTCGGTTTATCGGGCAAAAGTAGTGTTTTTTATTCTATAAAAAAACCAAAGAGTATGAAAAAGTTGCTTGTAGCCCCCAATATGGGCACTTGGTGATACAAAAGAGAGGGGCTTGTGGACTTCTTGCAGCCCACAAACCCCTCTGTGTTTGCGCCGTTCGGAGTGGCCCTACGCCCCACCTCGACGGGCCGTTTACGCCTCCTCCAAAGCGCGTGCAAGTTGGTCGGGACACGAGGTCCCTTTACCCCTGCAATCAATCCCTTTCAGCAGGGCCACAACCTCCTCCACGGGGCGACCTTTTGCGAGTGCTGCAACGCCTTGTGTGTTGCCGTGGCAACCGCCCACAAACTGCACCTCTTCGATGGTCTTTCCGTCGTCGGAAATAGTTGTTATAATAGCCCTCGAACAAACTCCCTGAGGATAATAAATCTTCTGTTTTGACATAACGTGATAATCGCTTTTGTATAACCCAGATAGCTAACGGCTAATGGCTAACGGCTAATAGCTTAAAAAACGTGGTAAATGCCCACGTTTACAAAACCTTTGGCACCCCAACCGGCCTCCAAAAAGCCTCCGGTGCGGCCCCCGTAGGAGAGTCCCAGAGGGTAGAGATTACCCATTGGAGCGATGGCAAAATTGTTGTTGTTATCGCTGCCATCCACACTCCATTGTTCTGCCATTAGGGCCGTAATTCCGATGCCCCACGAACCGTACATTGAGAATGCTCCCGAACGGAGATAGGTTGTCTTGGCACTCACCATCAAAGAGGGGTACAAGGCCGTTGCGCTTTTGTTGACACTTCCACCTGCTTCCACCGATTTGGCCGAACTATAACCAACCGATAGCGATCCACCCAGAGCAAACCAATTATTGATGCCGTAGTGGAGTTCGATGTTGGGATTGAGCAGGGGCACGAAGTCCTCACTCTGGCTACCTTCCGGGTTGCCAAATGCGGTGCCCAGGCCTGCAATGAGCGCACCCATAACATCGGGTACCGAGAACCAACCCAGGCCGCCTTTGATGTCCCACTCGCCCTTGGTCTGTGCGGAGGCGGGAGCTATTGTGGCTGCTGCAAACAAAATTGTGGTTAAAAATGTAAAAAATTGTTTCATGGCTCTTCGTTTTTATTAAAGGTTAGAAACTACGTTTTCACAAATATAGGAAAAAATCTTATCTTTGCAAACTTTTAGTGTACTTTTAACTCATTACAATATGAAACGTATTATGATTACTATGTTTTCCGTGGCCACCCTCTGTTCGTGTGGTGGCGAGAAGAAAACCCCCGCGATTGATACTGCCAACTTCGACGAGAGTATCGCCTTGAATGACGATTTCTATGAGCACTTCACGGCCGGTTGGCAGCGTAACAACCCTATGAAACCCGAGTACTCTCGCTATGGCGCATTCGATATGTTGCGTGAGAGCAACGAACTCCGCATCAAGGAACTCTTTGCCGAGTTGGAGAATAAGAGTGTGGAGGAGGGTAGTGTGGAGCAGAAGATTGCCGACCTCTACCGTATGGGCCTCGATAGTACCCGACTCAATGCCGAGGGTGCCGCGCCACTCCAAGAGGCTCTTGGTGCCATTGAGAGTGTGGATTGCAGGTGCGCTTTGAGTGCTCTTCTTGGCAAGATGCACCGCACAAGTGGCAATCCGTTCTTCTATGCGATGGTGTCGGCCGACGAGATGAACACCTCTGCCAATGTCCTCTACCTCGGACAGGATGGCTTGGGCTTGGGCGATAGGGACTACTACTTCGACGAGAGTGGCGAGGATATCCGCAAAGCCTATGTGGACTACATCCAGAAGATTATGGCCCTGGCAGGCTACTCAGAGGAGGAGTGCAGCCGCATTGCCGAGAGTGTGATGACCATTGAGAACGCTCTCGCCTCGGCCCACTACACCAATGTGGAACTTCGCAATCCACACAAGAACTACAACCGCACCACGTTGAAGTCCTTGAAGCGCACCTACCGTAACATCAATTGGAACGACTATGCCGCAGCACTCGGCTTTGAGATGCCCGAGGAGATGGTGGTGAGCCAGAAGCCTGCACTCGCAAAGGCTAATGAGTTGCTCGGTAGTGCCGATTTGCGTGCCATCAAAGACTACCTTCTCTTCCACGAGGTGAGCAGCGCAGCCTCCTACCTCTCGGACGACTTCTCGGCCACCAACTTCGACTTCTATGGTCGCACCCTTTCGGGCCAGCAGGAGCAGAGGCCTCGTTGGAAACGCTCGCTCGGCACGGCCAACTCGCTCCTCTCGGAGGCTGTTGGCGAACTCTATGTTGCCAAGTTCTTCCCTGCCGAGTATAAGGAGAAGATGCTCGCCATTGTGGGCAACCTCCAAGTGGCCCTCTCGCAGCACATCAACGCTTTGGAGTGGATGAGCGACGTGACGAAGGCCAAAGCGCAGGAGAAACTCGCAACCTTCACCGTGAAGATTGGCTACCCCGACAAGTGGAAAGACTACTCGTCATTGGCCATTGACCCCTCGCAGAGTTACCTTGCCAATATGAGGGCAGCAAGTGCGTGGTACACAGCCGACAACCTTGCCGACCTCGGTAAACCTGTGGATAAGTCAAGGTGGTTTATGAGCCCCCAGACGGTGAATGCATACTACAATCCCACCACCAACGAGATTTGCTTCCCTGCCGCCATTCTCCAACCTCCCTTCTTCAACCCCGAGGCTGACGATGCGGTCAACTATGGTGCCATCGGTGTTGTTATCGGCCACGAGATGACCCACGGCTTTGATGACCAGGGCCGCCAATACGACAAGGACGGTAACCTGAGGGATTGGTGGACCAAGGAGGATGCCGAGGCATTCGACAAGAAAGCGAAGGTGTTGGTGGAGCAGTTCGATGCCATTGAGGTCAACGATGAGGGACTTCACGCCAACGGAGCATTCACTTTGGGCGAGAATATCGCCGACCAGGGTGGTTTGAGGGTTGCCTATACCGCACTGCAAAATGCACTCGGCGGAGTGGAGCCCGAGAAGATTGACGGCTTCACCGCAGCACAGAGGTTCTATATTGCCTACGCAACACTTTGGGCACAGAACATCCGCCCCGAGGAGGTCGTTCGCCTCACGAAGATAGACCCCCACTCGCTGGGTAAATGGCGTGTGAATGGCACCCTGCCCAACATTGCCGAGTGGTATGAGGCCTTTGGTATCGAGGGTGGCGCAATGTTCCGCCCCGAGGAAGAGAGGGTAATTATTTGGTAACAGGCGTTGCCTGTTTTGTGTAGATGGTAGGTTGAGGTGCTTTTGAACTTTTGGAAGCCTTCCAAACCAAAGCAAAAACACACGCCCCCGGCTTTCAGCCACCCCCTCTAACTTAGAGGGGGACTAATTCCTCCCCTAAGGTAGGGGAGGTGCCCGAAGGGCGGAGGAGTGTGCAAAAGACATAGTTACTAAATTTTGGCTAATAGCTAATGGCTAACAGCTAACAGCTTTTTTTGAATGACACAAACAACACTTACAGACTTTCTTGCGCTGTGCAGAGGGCAGTTTAGCGACCACAGTGTGGGGCTTATTCGTCGGGCGTTGGCTGTGGCGAGTGAGGCCCTCGATGGGCAGACTCGCTACGACGGCTCGCCACTCGTGGACCACTCCATCTCCACGGCACGCATTGTGGCCGAAGAGGTGGGACTTGGACGCAACTCGGTGGTGGCGGCTCTGCTGCACGATGCCGCACGTTTGGGCCTACTCAACCTTGCCGAGGTGAATAAAACCTTTGGTGAGGCGGTGGTGGGTATCATCCTCGGTATGAACGACATATCGAGCATAAACACCAATAGCGACAAGGAGCAGGTGGACAACTTCCGCGACCTGATAATCTCATATTCTACCGACCCGAGGGTTATCCTACTGAAACTTGCCGACCGCTTGGAGGTGATGCGCAACATCGATATGTTCCCTCCCAAGAAGCAGTTGCAGAAGAGTTGGGAGAGTATGAACCTCTATGCGCAGATTGCACACAAACTCGGCCTCTACAACATCAAGAGCGAGTTGGAAGAGATTGCCTTTGCCCACATCGAGCCAGAGGCCTATGCCGACATATCCCGCCGTTTGGAGGAGAGTGCCGAGCAGAGGGCCAAACTGATGGCTAACGTGTTGGTACCTGTGGAGGAGAAGATGCGCCAGAGCGGTATCAAATACCACGTCAAGAGTCGCACCAAGAGTGTCTACTCCATTTGGCGTAAGATGGTGCGCCAGAAGGTGAGCTTCGATGAGGTCTATGACATCTTTGCCATCCGCATCATCATCGACTGCCCGAGGGAGGCGGAGAAGATGCAGTGTTGGAATGTCTTTTCGATAGTAACCGACTTCTACACCCCCAACCCCGACCGTATGAGGGATTGGATTTCAATTCCCAAGAGCAATGGCTATGAGTCGCTGCACGCCACGATGTTGGCCTTTGGTCAGTGGGTAGAGATACAGATACGCACCGAGCGTATGGACGAGGTGGCCGAGAGGGGTATTGCTGCCCACTGGCGCTATAAGGGCGTGGGTGGTGGCACCATCAGCCACGAGCAGTGGCTTGCGCGCCTGCGTGAGATTATAGAGGAGGGCGGCGACAAGTCGGGCATTGCCCGCAAGCTGGACGCTTCGATGACCTCTCGTGAGGTCTTTGTCTTCACACCCAAGGGCGACCTGAGGAAACTGCCCGAGGGTGCTACGGTGTTGGATTTCGCCTTCGATATCCACTCCTCGGTGGGTGCATCCTGCGTGGGTGCCAAGATTGGCGATAGGAACGTATCTATTAAGGAGCCGCTCCACAATGGCGACATTGTTACGATTCTCACCAGCAAGAACCAGAAACCCAAGAAGGATTGGCTCTCGGTGGTGGTTACCAGCAAGGCCCGCCACCGCATCAAAGTATGCCTGCGTGAGGAGGAGAGTAAGATGGCCAAACTCGGCAGGGAGGAGTTGGAACGTAAACTGAAAAATTGGAAACTCACCATCAGCATTGATGACGCCGTGAATGCCCTGTGCCGCCACTATAAACTGCGTACGGGTATGGAACTCTATGGCCGCATTGTGGACGAGAAGGTCGATATGGGCGAGGTTAAGGAGGTTATTGTGCGCCACTTGGAGGTGGGCGATGTACCCCAACCACCTGCGCCACGCAAGGAGCCTGCAACGCCTCGCAAGGAGAGCCCCATTGCCGAGGAACTCATCTTGGGCGACGAGGTACACGGCCTGAAATATAACATTGCACGCTGCTGTAACCCCATCTTTGGCGACGACGTGTTTGGCTTCACGACCATTTCGAGTGGTATCACCATCCACCGCAGCGACTGCCCCAATGCTCGTAGGCTCAAAGAGTTGTATCCCTATCGTGTGATTGCGGCACGTTGGCGTGGCGAGCAGAGCAAGGGTAGCTTTGTGGCATCCATTCGTGTGGTTGCCGAGGATAGCCCCGGTGTGCTGAGCCACATTGTGGAGAAGATTGGTGCGCTGAATATCAACATTCGCTCGGTGGCCATCTCGCCCACGAGGGACGGAATGGCGGGCGGTACCATCAACGTGGAGGTACCCTCGTCGAGTGTTGCCGATATGGTCACCTACGCCATCTCGAAGGTGGGCGGTGTGAAAAAGGCATACAGAGTGAATAAGTAAATTGAGAATTGAGAATTGAGAATTGAGAATTCAAAGGGCCATTTTTACTAATTACTCTCTACTAATTACTAATTAAAAAAGACGGTTGACGGTCGACGGTTGACGGTCGACGGTTGACGGTTGACGGAATAGATGATATGGAACGATTTGGATTGAGATATTGGTTGCTGATTATGTTGCTGGTGCTTACCCTCACGGGGGCAATCACCCTGGGCGACATTTTCGGATTTATTTTTGCTGTCGTTGGCGTTATTGTTTTTGCTGCGCTGGTGGGACTCATTGTGCTGCGCATAAGGATAGCCAAAGCACGTAAGGCTGCCGAGGCGAGGGGCGAGCAATTCACAGGCTATACCTGGCACTTCGGCTCGCACGGTAACGGCTCCACCGGCCACACAACCAACACACACACCAACCCCGACGAGGGACGTGTGAGGGTGAGTCGTACGGTGGCGCCCAATAAGAAAAAGGTGAGCAAAAACGTGGGCGAGTATGTCGACTTCGAGGAGGAGTAGCCCCGTAATGTGTAGGAAGAATAATTAGCAAATGACGATGATAGAACAGCGACTCGGTTTTGACCGCATACGTACCCAACTGCTCGAAAGGTGTTCCACCCAGAGGGGTGCCGACCTTATGGCCGAGGTGAACTTTTCAACCTCGCCAAAGGAGGTTGACTACCGTCAGGCACTCGCCGAGGAGTTTCGCTTGGCTCTGATGATGGAGCAGGAGTTCCCGAATGGCGAGTTGGTGGAGTTTGGTGCGGAGGTTAGTAAGTTGGCCGTGGAGGGCACCTTCCTCGAAGGCGAGGAGTTGGTGCAGTTGAGGGGTGGTTTGAAGTGTGTGGGGGAGGCTTCCGGCTTCTTCCTCGCTCGCAAGGAACGCTACCCGCTGGCGACAGAGATGTCGCAGGGAGTGAAGGCCTTTCCGGAGATTGCGGGCCACATCGACACCATCATAGACCGCCACGGAGAGGTGAGGGATAGTGCCTCGCCCGAACTCTACGACCTGCGCCGCCAGATACGCTCCCACGAGGGACAAGCGGCCAAACGATTGCAGGCGGTGTTGGCCGAGGCCATACGACAGGGCATTGTGGAGAGTGGGGCTTCGCTCTCGGTGAGGGACGGTAGGACTGTTATCCCCGTGAGCGCATCCAACAAACGCAAACTCAAAGGTTTTGTACACGACGAGTCGGCCACGGGTAAGACCGTCTATATCGAGCCGGTGGAGGTGGTGGAGATTAACAACGCCCTGAAAGAGTTGGAGTATGCTGCCCGTAGGGAGGAGATACGAATTCTTACGGAGTTGGCAGCCTCCATTCGCCCATATAGCAGTGAGTTGGCCGAGAGTGGCGAGTATCTGGCGCAGTTCGATATGGTGCGTGCAAAGGCCCGCTGGGCGATGAGCAACGGTGCCTACCGAGCCATTGTGTCGGAGGAGGGAATGTTGCGACTTGTGGATGCACGTCACCCGCTGCTCCAACAGAGCCACGCAAAGGAGAACAAAGAGGTTGTGCCACTCGATTTGGTGCTCAACCCACAGCGTAGAATCTTGGTCATCTCGGGCCCCAATGCGGGCGGTAAGTCGGTGTGCCTCAAAACGGTGGGATTGCTGCAATATATGTTCCAATGTGGCATTGCCATCCCTGCGAGTGCGGTGAGCGAGTTGCCCATTTTTGAGGGTATATTCATCGACATTGGCGACCAGCAGAGCATCGATAACGACCTGAGTACCTACTCCTCCCACCTGCTCAATATGAAGGGTATGCTGTCTGCCGCATCGGAGCGCACGCTCATTCTCATTGACGAGTTCGGTAGCGGTACGGAGCCCGTGATTGGCGGTGCTATGGCCGAGGCTATGTTGGAGAGATACCTCGAAAAGGGGACCTATGGAGTCATCACAACACACTATACCAACATCAAATACTTCGCCTCCAACCACCGAGGAGTGGCCAATGGTGCGATGATGTTTGATGTGCAGAACATCCGCCCTCTGTTCCGCTTGGAGATGGGCGAGCCGGGAAGCTCCTTTGCCATTGAGATTGCCCGCAAAATCGGTTTGCCGGAGGAGCTCATCCGTAGCGCATCGGAGAAGGCGGGCTCGGAGGTTATCAGCCTCGAAAGGCAGCTGCGTGAGGTGGCCCGCAACCGCAACTATTGGGAGCAGAAGCGCGAGAGAATACGCATTGCCGACCGTAGGGTGGAGGAGATGGAGAGCGAGTATGCCGAGCGACTTGCCAAACTCAAAGAGGAGCGTGCGGCAATCATCCGCCAAGCCAAGGAGGACGCCAAGGGTATTCTCGAACAAACCAACCGCACCATCGAAAACACCGTGCGTGTCATCCGTGAGTCGCAGGCCGAGAAGGAGACAACCCGTCTGGCGAGGCGTGAGATTGAGGCCCTGAAAGAGAACGTTATCAATGGCGTGGACTACCTGTCGGCCGAGAGCGAGAAGGTTGAGAGGGAGATGGAGAAGATTGAACGCCGCCGCCAGAAACGTGCCGAGCGTAAGGCCCAGAGGGGTGAGGCTGTGGAGGTTGCAAAACCCGAAGAGCCCAAAGTATTGCCCGTTGAGGTGGGTGCCAAGGTACGCATCGTGGGCCAAGAGGGTGTTGGCGAGGTGGTGTCGATGAAGGGCAAGAAGGCAACGGTTGCCATCGGCCAGATTATGACCACCATAGCCATCGACCGCTTGGAGGCCATCAGCAATAGCGAGTTCAAGAAACAGACCCGCCCAACGTCGGCTCGTACGGTGGTGAGTGTGGATATTTCGAGCCGCAAGTTGGCCTTTAAGGACAATATCGACATCCGTGGTATGAGGGCAATGGAGGCCCTCGAAGCGGTGCAGGACTTCATTGACGATGCCATAATGGTAGGCATTGGCACGGTTACGATTTTGCACGGCAAGGGCACGGGCGCACTCAAAGACGAGGTGCGTAAGTATCTGCGCTATATCCCACAGGTGGCATCGGCTACCGACGACCACCCCGACCGTGGCGGTGCAGGTATTACGGTGGTGAAGTTTAAGTAGGAACACCCCACTACCACAAAATAAACGATGCCGAAAGCGATAGGGCTTTCGGCATCGTTTGTTATTTGTGATTATCAGCGGGTTAGAACACTATTGGCGAGGTGATGTTTTGCAGCACGGCCACCACCGACCAAGCGGCAATGGCGGGCGTGGCACTATACACATCCACCACGGCCCTCACCTCCGAGTTGCGAATCTCAACCCTCTGGGTGTCGCCACGGAAGTAGGGCGACGACTGCATCGTTACCTGCATATTCTCCGGACCTACCGATGCACGAGAGGCAGCCACCGTCACGTTCACTCGGGTGGGGAATTGTGCAATGGCCTCCTTTGCGGTGCCACGAAAAACCACCTTCTGCTCGGTTTGCAGACTATCCTCATAGACGGCCGTACCTCGGAGCGCGTTGGGACCTTTCTCGTTGAAGAACTGCGCCGTAGCACCACCCATAAGGGTTGCGGTGCGGAGTACGTCGAAACCGCCCGTAGCACCCGAAGCGAGGTAGATACGCTTGCCGGCCTTGCGTGCAGCCTCGGTGGCTTCGGCATAGAAGTCGTCATCGGCAAAGGCACCAATGGAGAGGGTTACGATGTTGCATCCGGCAGCAAGCGTTGGGAGTGTGATGGCCTTCATACAAGCGGGCGAGGCGGCCTCCACGAGGTAGTCGGGGCCGAGGGCCAAAAGCTCCTCCAAAGAGCCACACACCTTGCACCCTACACCCTTGGCGGCCAACTCCACCGCAAGTCCTACGGCACGCTCGGTTGTGCGCGAGAAAATTCCAACGAGTTCATATTCGGGCAGCAACCCATCGGCCACTGCATTGGCCACAATCGCACCCAGACGACCGCAGCCCACGATTACAAGTTTGTTCATAGTGAGAGCAAAGGTACGACAAAAATTTTTGTATTTCCCGAAAAAGAAGTATATTTGAGAGATATTTGGCCAATATCAAAGATATTGGCACTCGGAAACTACAACAAAAACCAATAATAACCGCTATGAAACGACTCATTGAGTGTGTGCCCAATTTCAGCGAAGGGCGCGATATGACAGTCATCAAACAGATTACCGACGCTATTGAGAGTGTCGAGGGTGTGAAACTCCTGGATGTGGACCCGGGTAAGGCCACTAACCGCACGGTTGTAACCTTTGTAGGCGAGCCCGAGGCTGTTGTGGAGGCCGCATTCAGGGGCGTGAAGACGGCTTCGGAACTTATCGATATGCGCTACCACAAGGGCGAACACCCTCGCATTGGTGCTACGGATGTGCTCCCTCTGGTGCCCGTGTCGGGTATCACTCTGGCCGAGTGTGCCGAGTTGGCAAGAGCACTCGCCAAGCGCATCCACACCGAGCTTGCAATCCCCACCTACTGCTATGAGAGCGCAGCCTTCCGTCCCGAGAGGAAAAACCTTGCGGTGTGCCGTAGGGGCGAATATGAGGCCCTCTGCCAGCGTATCACCCAAGAGAACGAAATGCCCGACTTTGGTGGTGGCGAGTGGACCGAGCAAGCGGCAAGGAGTGGCGCAACGGTGGTGGGCGCAAGGGATTTTCTGATTGCTGTAAATTTCAATCTCAACACCACCTCCACCCGTAGGGCCAACGCCATCGCCTTCGACGTGAGGGAGAAGGGACGCCCAATGAGGGAAACACCCATCGTGGGTAAGATTGTGAGGGACGAGAATGGCGAGCCCATTATGATTCCCGGCACCTTGAAGGGTTGCAAGGCCATCGGCTGGTATATTGCCGAGTATGGCATTGCACAGGTGTCGATGAACATTACCGACATTGCTCAGACACCTCTTCACGTTGCCTTTGAGGAGGTGTGTAGGGCTGCTGCCGAGAGGGGTGTGAGAGTTACGGGTACGGAGATCGTGGGTCTTGTGCCGAGGAGTGCGCTCTTGGAGGCCGGCAAACACTTCCTGCGTAAGCAACAACGCTCGCTGGGTATTACCGACGAGGAGATTATCGACATCGCTGTGCGCACTATGGGCCTTGCCGAACTGTGCCCCTTCAAACCCGAGGAGAAGATTGTAGAGGCTCTCATTGAGAAAGACAATGTGGCGAAAAAACTCATAGACCTCACTTGTCGTGGTTTTGCCGAGGAGACCTCGCGTGAGTCGCCCGCACCGGGTGGTGGCTCCATTTCGGCCTATATGGGTGCGCTGGGTGCTGCGTTGGGTACTATGGTGGCCAACCTTTCGGCCCACAAACCCGGTTGGGACAACAAGTGGGAGTTCTTCTCCGATTGGGCCGAGAAGGGTAAGGCTGTTATGAACGAACTGTTGCACTTGGTGGATGAGGACACCGACGCTTTCAATGGCATTATGGCCGTGTTTGGTATGCCCAAGGGTACCCCCGAGGAGAAGGCCGCAAGGGCTGAGGCTATGGAGCGAGCCACACTATATGCCACCCAGGTACCCCTCAAAACGATGAAGGCCTCCTATAAGGTCTTTGAGGTGGCCGAGATGATGGCCTCGGAGGGTAACCCCAACTCGGTGAGCGATGCGGGTGTGGGTGCATTGGCCGCAAGGGCAGCCGTGCAGGGTGCCTACCTCAATGTGAAGATTAACGCCGCAGGCCTGAAAGACCGCCTTGTGGCCGAAGAGCTCTTGGCCGAGGCCGGCGAGATTGCTCGCAAGGCCGATGCGGAGGAGAGGCGCATTGTGGAGATTGTAGAGAGTAAGATTGACTAACAATATTGTAACTGCTGCCGCTATGACACTTAAAGAGTTTCAAGACGACATCCGTGCAGGTATCCCCGAAGTGTTGCCCGCACCAAAACCCTACGACCAGAGCGTAAACCACGCCCCCAAACGTAAGGATATTCTCACTCACAAGGAGAAGGTGTTGGCCATAAAGAACGCCTTGCGCTACTTCCCCTCCCACCTCCACGAGGAGTTGGCGGCGGAGTTTGCCGAGGAGTTGGAACAGTATGGCCGTATCTATATGTACCGCCTCAGGCCCGACTATGAGATGTATGCACGCCCCGTGGAGGAGTACCCGGCCAAGTGCCCACAGGCCGCTTCGCTGATGTTGATGATTCAGAACAACCTCGACAAGGCGGTGGCGCAACACCCACACGAACTGATTACCTATGGCGGTAACGGTGCTGTGTTCCAGAATTGGGCGCAGTATCGCCTCACGATGAAATACCTCTCGGAGATGACCGACCACCAGACGCTTGTGATGTACTCGGGCCACCCGATGGGCTTGTTCCCATCGCACCCCGACGCACCGAGGGCTGTGATAACCAACGGCTTAGTTATTCCCAACTACTCCCGCCCCGACGATTGGGAGAGGATGAACGCATTGGGCGTGTCGCAGTATGGCCAGATGACTGCGGGCAGTTGGATGTATATCGGCCCGCAGGGCATTGTGCACGGCACAACCATCACGGTACTCAACGCTGGCCGTAAGCGTATGAAGGAGGGCCAGAAGGACTTGGGCGGTATGTTGTTTGTGTCGGCAGGACTGGGTGGTATGTCGGGCGCACAGCCCAAGGCAGGTAACATTGCAGGCGTGGTGAGCGTGGTGGCAGAGATTAACCCTGCGGCGGTGCAGAAACGCTATGAGCAGGGGTGGGTTGACGAGGTACACACCTCGCTGGACGAACTCATCTCCCGCATCCGCAGGGCAAGGGAACAGAAGGAGGTTGTGTCGATGGCCTATCAGGGCAACGTGGTTGACCTCTGGGAGAGGCTGGCCGAGGAGGGCATAGCGGTTGACCTCGGTAGCGACCAAACCTCGCTACATAACCCTTGGGCAGGTGGATACTATCCCGTGGGCTACTCCTACGATGAGAGCCGCAAGATGATGGCCGAGAGGCCCGAGGAGTTCCGAGAGGCGGTGCAGGAGTCGTTGCGTAGGCACGCTGCGGCTGTGAATAAGTTGGCCGACAAGGGTATGTACTTCTTCGACTACGGTAATGCGTTCCTCTTGGAGGCTTCCAGGGCAGGTGCCGATGTGGTGAAGGAGGACGGCACGTTCCGCTATCCTTCGTATGTGCAGGATATTATGGGCCCGATGTTCTTCGACTACGGCTTTGGCCCCTTCCGTTGGGTTTGTACTTCGGGCAAGGCCGAGGACCTCGAAAAGAGCGACCGTATAGCCGAGAGGGTGCTTATGGAGATTAGGGCCGAGGCTCCCGAGGAGATTTGCGGACAGCTGGACGACAACATCTTGTGGATAAGGGAGGCAGGCCGCAACCGAATGGTTGTGGGCTCGCAGGCACGAATACTCTATGCCGACAGCGAGGGCCGCATCAAGATAGCAAGGGCCTTCAATGAGGCCATTGCGAGGGGTGAGATTAGCGCACCCATTGTGCTGGGTAGGGACCACCACGATGTGTCGGGTACCGACTCGCCCTACCGCGAGACGAGCAATATCTACGACGGCTCGGCCTACACGGCCGATATGGCGGTGCAGAACGTCATTGGCGACGGCTTCCGTGGTGCCACTTGGGTATCGCTCCACAATGGCGGTGGCGTAGGCTGGGGCGAGGTTATCAACGGCGGCTTCGGTATGGTTGTCGATGGTAGCGAGGAGGCTCGCCGACGTATCGACTCGATGTTGCTGTGGGATGTTAACAACGGTATTGCACGCCGCAGTTGGGCTCGCAATGAGGGCGCAATGAAGGCTATCCGTAGGGAGATGGCCCGCACCCCCGAGCTGAAAGTAACCCTCCCCAATGTGGCCGATGATGGGCTTATCGAGAAATATATCAAGTAGAACAAAAACCTAAAAACTACTATACTATGAAAAATATTCGTTTGTTTGCAACTCTGCTGGCCACGTTGGCTATGGTTGCTTGTGGCGACAAAGAGCCTGTTGATGGCCCCAATACCCCAAGTGATGGTGGCACCAAACTCTCCGCACCCACAGGCTTGGCTGTGGTGGAGGGGACGCTCACAACCACCACTGTAACCATAG
The DNA here is from genome assembly GCA_045132795.1 of Tidjanibacter sp. Taxonomy (GTDB): domain Bacteria; phylum Bacteroidota; class Bacteroidia; order Bacteroidales; family Rikenellaceae; genus Tidjanibacter. The sequence goes on from JBGUSZ010000076.1 coordinate 27,641, forward strand.
AGTGGGGCGCAGTGGAGGGTGCCGTTGGATATAAATATGTGCTCCAAAAGGGCGCAATGCAGATTAAGAACGAGCAGGTGGTGGCCACGTCGGTTAGTTTCACCGACCTCGAAAAGGCCACCGACTACCGCTTCTACCTCTATGCTGTGGCGGACGATGTGCAGAACAACTCCCCTGCGAGCCAAATTCTCTCGTTCCGCACCCTCTCCAAGGAGCCTTCGGCTTCGGGCCTTCCTGTGCCCAACCTTGTGGTGGATGGCAAGGGTAGTGGCGACTACACAACCATTAAGGCCGCCATTGCAGCCATCCCCTCCACCTTTGAGGGTAAGTTTGTGATTTACATCAAGGAGGGTACCTACAAGGAGAAACTCCTCCTGCGTCAGGCCAATGTGGTGTTGGTGGGCGACGGTGCCGACAAGACCATCATCACTTGGGACGACTATCAGGGGCTCTACAACGGTAGTACCGAGAGCGACGAGCGCAACCGCCGTTCCTATACGCTCCGCACCGAGGGTAAGGGCACAATCATTCAGGACCTCACAATCGAGAATACACACCAGAACAACACCGGCTCGGGCGACCAGGCAATGGCTGTGGAGGTGTTCAACGGTAGTGCCTCGTTCTTCAACTGCAACATCACGGGCTACCAGGACACCTTCCTCGGTAGGAACAACAACGTCTATGCCTATGTGAAAGACTCCTTCGTGGAGGGTAATGTGGACTTCATCTATGGCAATAGCGTGATGCTCTTCGATGGGTGCCAAATCAACGTGAACCGCAATGGTGCTGCCATCACTGCTCCCTCCACATCGGCTGCTGCTCCCTATGGTATTGTCTTCCTCGACTGCGACGTTACGGCCGATCAGGTGGGCTTCGATGGCAAGACCATCAGCGATATCTACCTTGGCAGGGCGTGGAAAGATGCCGCCAAGAGCGTGTGGGTGAGGTGCAAGATGCCCAAGACACTCCACTCTGCGGGCTGGATGGCCAATATGAACGACAGCGTGCAGGACAACAACAAAATCTTTGCCGAGTGGGGATGTACCTATGCCGATAGTGCCGATGCCGACCTGTCGAAACGTCAACACGGAGGTCGTGCTCTGACGGATGAGGAGGCTGCCAACTACACCTACGAGAAAATCTTTGCAGGCATTGACCACCTCGCAAAAACCAAATATGAAGTAGAACTCAAATAGTATCACCAACTAATATGGAACACCATCATATCATTTCTGCCAAACACCTCACCCCTGCGGAGGTTATTGCCGCCGTGAGGGGCGAATACACCCTCTCGCTCTCGGAGGAGAGCAGGGAGGCTATTGCCAAGTGCCGTGCCTACCTCGACCGTAAGGCCGTGGAGAGCCCCGTGCCTATCTATGGCGTAACCACGGGCTTCGGCTCGCTGTGTAACATATCCATCGAGAAGGACGACCTGTCGGCACTCCAAAAGAACCTTGTGATGTCCCACGCTTGCGGTGTGGGCGAGGAGGTGCCCGAGGAGATTGTGCGCATTATGATTATGCTCAAAGTGCAGTCGCTCTCCTATGGCCACTCCGGAGTGCAGGTGGCAACGGTGGAGAGGCTCGTTGATATGTTCAACCACCACTATACCCCCATTGTGTATCAGCAGGGCTCGCTGGGTGCTTCGGGCGACTTGGCTCCGCTGGCCCACCTTTCGCTCCCTCTGCTCGGTCTGGGCGAGGTGCGCACCAAGAGTGGCGAGCGCATCAGTGGCGAGGAGATGAACGCCCGTGAGGGGTGGGCTCCTCTCACCCTCCAATCGAAGGAGGGCCTTGCGCTGCTCAATGGTACACAGTTTATGGCAGCCTATGGCGTGTGGTCGCTGGATAAGGCCCAAAGGCTCTCGGAGTGGGCCGATGTGGTGGGAGCAATGTCGTTGGAGGCTTTCGATGGTAGGATTGACCCCTTTGCCGACAACGTACACCAAGTGAGGCCCCACGCAGGACAGATTGCCACGGCCAAGCGTATGAGGGAACTCTTGGAGGGTAGCGAACTTATCCGCCAACCCAAGAAACACGTCCAAGACCCCTATTCGTTCCGCTGTATCCCACAGGTGCACGGAGCTTCGAAGGATGCCATAGCCTATGTGGGCTCGGTTATCGAAACTGAGATTAACTCCGCTACGGACAACCCAACGGTCTTCCCCGATGAGGATGTGGTGGTGTCGGCAGGCAACTTCCACGGCCAACCACTCGCCCTTGTGCTCGACTACCTTGCAATAGCAGTGGCCGAGTTGGGTAGCATATCCGAGCGTAGGACCTATAAACTCATCTCGGCCCAGCGTGGTCTGCCGAGTTTCTTGGTGGCCAAGCCGGGACTTAATAGTGGCTTTATGATACCGCAGTACACCGCAGCCTCCATTGTTAGCCAGACCAAGGGGTTGTGTATGCCCGCATCGGTGGACTCCATACCCTCGTCGCAGGGACAGGAGGACCACGTTAGTATGGGCTCCAATGCGGCCACCAAGTCGGCCCGTGTGGTGGACAATGTGGAGAGGGTGCTGGCCATCGAACTCCTGAACGCAGCACAGGCGTTGGAATTCCGCCGTCCGTTGAGGTCGAGCGAGCCAATAGAGAGGCTCTTTGCCGACTTCCGTAAGGTGGTACCCTTTGTGGATACCGATGAGGTTATGTACACCTTGATTGCCAAGGCTGTTGCATTTCTACAAGCGAGTACCACAACCACTCCTCCCCTAAGTTAGGGGAGGTGGCCAAGGGCCGGAGGGGTATGCTATTATACAAAAGAAAAAAGAGAAAGAATGAATCGTTTGCTAATCAAAAACATACGCACCCTTGCAGGTGTTGTGCCTGCCGACAAGCTGATGTTGCGTGGAGAGGAGATGAACTCCGCAGGGCAGATTGACGATGCGTGGCTCTTGGCCGAGGATGGAGTGATTGTTGGCTTTGGGCCTATGGCGACACTCCCCGAGGTGGAGGCTGACGAGGTGGTGGATGCCGATGGAAGGGTTGTGTTCCCTGCCTTTTGCGACTCCCACTCCCACATTGTCTATGCCGGCTCGCGCGAGGGCGAGTTCAGGGATAAGATTGCGGGTATGACCTACCAGGAGGTGGCGGCCCGTGGCGGCGGTATTCTCAACTCCGCCGACCGACTCCACGAGGCCTCCGAGGAGGAACTCTACGAGGCGGCACTCCCGAGGGCGTGGAGGATGATACGCTCGGGTGCTGCCACGTTGGAGATAAAGAGTGGCTATGGACTCACCACCGAGGACGAACTCAAAATGCTCCGTGTGGTGCGCCGATTGCAGGAGAACTTGCCCGCAACGGTGAAGGCAACATTCCTTGGTGCACACGCTGTGGGACGTGCCTTTGCGGGCCGCCAGAGCGACTATGTGGACCACGTGTGCAGGGATATGATACCCGCCGTGGCCGAGCAGGGCGTGGCGGAGTTTGTGGATGTGTTCTGCGACGAGGGCTTCTTTACCCCCGAGCAGACGGCCCAGATATTGGAGTGCGGAGGTCGCTATGGCCTGCGAGCAAAGATTCACGCCAACGAACTCGCTTCGAGTGGCGGTGTGCAGGTGGGCATCCGCTATGGGGCCCTCTCGGTAGACCACCTCGAAGAGGCTAACGAGAGTGATGTGGCCGACTTGGCTGCAAGCACCACCATTCCTACCGTACTGCCCGGCGCTTCGTTCTTCTCCAATCTTCCCTTTGCACCTGCAAGGAAGATGATTGAGGCGGGCCTTCCGGTGGCCATTGCCAGCGACTGTAACCCCGGCTCGTCGCCTTCGGGCAATATGACCTTCCTGTGGTCGCTGGCGTGTATCAAGATGCGCCTAACGCCCGAGGAGGCCCTCAGTGCGCTCACCATCAATGGTGCAGCGGCTTTGGGATTGAGTGCCGATAGGGGCGCGATAAGCGTGGGCCGTAGGGCCGACGTTGTCATCTCCAAGCCCGTACCTTCGCTCGCCTACATTCCTTACAGTTTTGGAGAGGATTTGGTGGAGAGTGTTATTATTGGTGGAACAAAAGTGTGAATGTGATGAAAAGGGCTCTTTGTTTGATTGCAACTTTCTGTGTGCTACTACTTGTGGGGTGCTCCGAGGCGTATGATGACTCGTTTGTGAAGGAGGAGATAGAGTCGCTGAAAGAGAAACTTGCGCAGGTTGAAACCCTACTGAATGCCTCTGCCGGCAACCATTCGGTGGTCTCTGTTGTGGAGAACGACGAGGGGTATGTCGTAACCTTTTCGGACGATTCAACCATCACCATAAAACACGGTAAGGATGGTCTGAAAGGCGAACAAGGTGATAAGGGAGAGCAAGGCGACAAGGGCGAACAAGGCGACAAGGGCGAGGATGGCGAAACGCTCATCGACTCCATTGTGATAGGGGAGAGCGACGTTACTTTCATACTGACAAATGGGAAAACGGTGATTATTCCATTGGAGGGATACTATGACACCTCGGAGGCTCCAATCAATTTTCTCGATAACACAACAAAGGTGCTGTGTGTGTTGGCTTGGGATAGGGATGGCGACCAGCAACTCTCCTACAAAGAGGCATCCGAGGTGGAGTCCATTGGCGATGTGTTCAAGGGAACGGACATTATGGCTTTCAGGGAGTTGAGGCTTTTCTCGTCGCTCTCGGCCATAGAGAATAGTGCATTCTATGGATGCGAAAAGTTGATTGCCATCACTTTGCCGGAGAGTATTATATCCATCGGAGAGGGTGCTTTCCGAAATTGCAGTCAGTTGAGGGAGATAACAATACCTTCGGGTGTGGCGACTCTGGGAGAAAGGACGTTCCAGAATTGCACAAGTTTGGAATCTCTTAACATACCCGCTTCGGTAGAGAGAATTCCCACCTATTGTTTCTATGGGTGCGAAAAACTCTCCAATATTGTCATCACGGAGGGTGTACAAGTGATAGGGGAGAGAGCTTTCCAGAGTTGCTATGCTCTCTCGGAGGTGGTTATGCCTTCGAGCGTGGAGCAGATTGAGCGCAATGCGTTCTATTTTTGCAAAGGTTTGCAGAGTGTAGTTCTGCCCGAAGGGTTGACCACCATCAACAACGAGACATTCTACAACTGCGAGAGCCTCAAAAACATAACTTTGCCATCCTCCCTGCAAACCATAGGCAACTATGCGTTTAGAAACTGTGTGGCGTTGTCGGAGGTGGCGATGAATGAACAGCTGGTGGATATTGGCGACTATGCTTTCAAGAGTTGTACCTCGTTGAAGAGCGTTACAATTCCGGCCAATGTTACCACCATAGGCGGCTGGGCTTTTGAGGATTGCTCGGCACTTGTGAAGGTGTGTTGCAATGCGGTGGAGCCGCCCACTCTGGGCTACGATGCCTTTGATGACAACGGTGCAGGACGCACTATCTGTGTCCCCGAGGCGAGTGTTGAGAGTTACAAAAAGGCCGATGTGTGGAGCGACTATGCGGCAAGCATCGTGGCACAAACTGTGGAATAGTCTAAATTAAACCATATAACTATGAATAACTTTGTTTTTCAAAACCCCACGAAACTCATTTTCGGCGAGGGACAGATTGCACGATTGGCAAAGGAACTCCCCAAGGATAAACGCATCCTTGTAACCTTTGGCGGTGGTAGTGTTAAACACAACGGAGTCTATGACCAAGTGGTTGCGGCCCTCAGTGGTTTTGATTTTCTCGAATTTTGGGGCATCGAGCCCAACCCGAAGGTGGAGACTCTGCGTAAGGCCGTAGAGGTGTGCAAGAGGGAGAATGTGGGTTTTCTGCTCGCTGTGGGCGGTGGTAGTGTGCTCGATGGCACCAAACTGATTGCTGCTGCGGCTGTGATTGAAGAGGATGCGTGGGACCTTGTGTTGCACCCCGAACTGCTGCGTGGCAACATCCCCTTTGCGAGTGTGATGACCCTGCCCGCTACGGGCTCCGAGATGAATAGGGGCTGTGTTATTTCCAACCTCGCTACGGGCGAAAAATATGCCTTCTACAACACCTATCCCACATTCTCCATCCTCGACCCCACAACGACCTACTCGCTGCCCACCTTCCAGCGTGCGTGTGGCCTTGCCGACACCTTTGTGCACGTCATCGAGCAGTACCTCACCACCACAGGTATCTCGCCCCTGATGGATCGCTGGGCCGAAGGTATTATGCAGACGGTGGTGGAGATAGCCACCAAGGTGCTCTCCGAGGAGAACGACTACAACACTATGGCCGACTTTATGCTCTCGGCCACTATGGGACTCAATGGCTTTGTGGGTATGGGCGTGCCACAGGATTGGTCCACCCACCGCATCGGCCACGAGATTACGGCCCTGTGTGGCACCACACACGGACAAACCCTTGTGATTGTCTTGCCGGGTGTGATGAACGAACTCAGGGAGCAGAAGGCATCCAAGATAGTCCAAATGGGTGAGCGCGTGTGGGGCATTACGGAGGGCACTATCGATGAACGTATTGATAGGACCATCGCCGCCACTGAGGAGTTCTTCCGTTCTCTGGGCCTTGCCACCCGCCTTTCGGAGTTGGGTATTGGCGAGGATGTTGTGGAGGCTATTGTAGCTCGCTTTCGTGAGCGTGGCACCCTGCTGGGCGAAAACCTCAATATCGACTATAAGATGGTTGATGCAATCCTCCGCCAGAGGATGTAAACTAACCGTCAACCGTCGACCGTCAATTACATTAAGGCCCTTAACGCCCCTTCCTACTCACGGGTATTAAAAAAGATACCCGTGAGTGGAAAGTGCTTTTAGTGTGGGCTGAGGAGTAATTGGAAACATACGTTGTGTTGTGCAGACTATATTTTATAGGCTGTTATTGCAACATACGAGCCCTTGTTGTACCCATCGCAAGGCTCCTCTACGATAAGATGTGAGTAGTGGGGGCTGGTGGTGAGAGTCTGTAAGAATGAGAGGTTCCTGAATCCTGCCTCCTCAATAACTTTTATCTTCTCGGTCGTAGTACGCCACGTTGCCTGTTTTACCAACTCAATGGGGTAGGGCATCTGTGGCACACACCCCTCCAACAGAGGATGTTCCCACGTACCCACCGAAAGCGCAAGATTATATATTAGTCCGTAGGGGCTCTCCTTGGGGACATCGATTACCACAACTCTTCCACCCTCTCTCAGAGCAGCATAGGCTTTGCGTAGTGCAAGTCCAAGGTCTTGCATGTAGCAAGGGCAACCGTTAAATAGTATGGTGTCATACACTCCCACACCATAATCGGCATCTTCGCCCGTTGCAATGGTTACCTCCATTCCTCGTTTGATGGCTATCTCTGCCATGGCAGCGGAGGGCTCGATGCCTTTTCGTATGGTAATACCATAGTCGTCGGCAAGAATTTTCTCAAATAATCCGCTACCACAACCAATCGAGAGCACCTCGCCGGCGTTTTGCAGACACGAAGCCACGAGTTTTACCTCGCTTTCGAGCACATTGCTATTCTCAATAAACCAAGAGTCGTATTGAGCTGCGTACTCGTCGAAACCTTTATATCCCATAATATATAAATAAAAAAATCCGCATCCCCTCACTATCTATTCTCGGGAATACGGCTACAAACATGTCTAATAATTCCTGTTCCTACCTCGCCCGCCTACGCCTTCTGCGGGCCCTGTTCGAAACATATATGTGACCGTTTCCCTGCGCTGTCATTATACATATCAGGTTCGGAGGGTATCTTCTCAGCCAGCCTGCGGAAAGGCTTGGCACCCCTAACAGCACCACAAATATAATGATAAAATTGAGAATTGAAAATTGAG
>JBGUSZ010000077.1:0-10348 GCA_045132795.1 Tidjanibacter sp.
AAACTCAATTTTGGATTTTGAATTTTGAATTTCCATCACAATAAGCAAGTTAGGCCCAAACAAAAACACTCTTCGGGCTATTTTTTTTGATTTGTATTACATTTTGCATATCTTTGTGAAAATTGAACATACTAAATCTAACCATTAATACATCCAACAAGCACATTATGAAACGCAACATTACAACCTTTGTGCTCCTGCTGGCGAGCGCATTGTGTGTACGTGCACAAGAAAGCGGCGTTATCGTTCCCAAGTATGGCTCCGAGCCGTTGAAGATTAACTCCGTGGAGGAGTGGGAGCAGGTTCACCGTCCCGTGATTATGAACTTCTTCGAGCAGGAGGTCTATGGCCTGATGCCACAGAAACAGGTTAACATCACCTACGAGGTGCTCTCCGAAACAAAAGGTGCACTCGAAGGCAGGGCTATCCGCAAGGAGGTCGCAATGAAGATTGCCGGCATCGACACACCTATTATTATATTGATGTATCTGCCCGCCAATGCCAAAGGCCCCGTGCCCGCATTCCTCGGTATGAACTTCAAGGGTAACCACCAGACACACACCGACCCCGACATCACTCCCTCGCCCAACGCTCCCGTGACCAAAGGCGACCCCGAGCGTGGCGCAGCAAGCCGTCGCTGGCCTATGGAGTTCATCGTGGAGAGTGGCTACGCTGTGGTTACACTCAACCGCGACAATGTGGACCCCGACTTCGACGATGGTTTCCAGAACAGCGTCCACCCTCTCTTCTATGCCGAGGGTCAAACCTACCCCAAAGCCAACGAGTGGGGCACCATCGGTGCGTGGGCGTGGAGCCTTTCGAGGGTGATGGACTACTTGGAGAGCGACAAGGATATTGACTCAAACAAAGTTGCCGTTATTGGCCACTCGCGTCTGGGTAAGACCGCACTCTGGGCAGGCGCTACCGACACAAGGTTTGCCATTGCCATCTCCAACAACTCCGGTTGTGGCGGTGCTGCACTCTCCAATCGTGAGGTGGGCGAAAGTGTGGAGGTTATCAACCGCGCATTCCCACACTGGTTCTGCGACAACTACAACAAGTATCGCAACAACGAGGAGGCTCTCTTGGTGGACCAACAGGGACTCATCGCTCTGATGGCACCCAGGCCTGTATATGTAGCAAGTGCCACCCTCGACCAATGGGCCGACCCCGAAGGCGAGTACCTCTCGGCACTCTACGCTTCACCCGTCTATGAACTCTATGGTTTGCAGGGTCTCACAACGCCTATGCCTGCACCCGAACAGCCTATGAACAGCGGACACGTCGGCTACCACCTCCGCACCGGTAAGCACGACATCCTCCTCTACGATTGGCAGCAATACATCGACTTCGCCAACCGACACTTCGGGAAATAAAACAAAAGACGCTCGAAATTTCGAGCGTCTTTTGTTTTGTCTACCGTCTACAGACTTTTTAATTAGTAATTAGTAATTAGTAAATATTTTTCCCTTTCTGCTCTTTCTGCTCTTGGGTATCTTTTTTGTTACCCGAGAGGTTGGGGAGTTTAGGGAATTTAGGGAGTTTCGGGAGCGAGGGAATAATTTTCAATTTTAATTGTCGGTTGACGGTCGACGGTTGACGGTTGACGGTTGACGGTCGACGGTCGACGGTCGACGGTCGACATTAAAAAGTGAGCTTCATAGCGAAGTGGGCACGGCCATCGACCTTACCCTGAATGTAGCACACGCCATCCTCGCCCGGGGTGTAGTAGAGTTCCACTGTCTGACCGGCACGCACCTCGGCATCGTAGTTGATAACCACCTCCTTCAACTCGCCAGCACACAGCCCCGAAGCCTCCAATGCGTCCATTGTCCACACCAGATACTTCACATTGTTGGCGTGGCCAACATAGTCTATATCCGACCAAGCAACCGTGTGGGTGCCAATCAACTGCGACTCCACACCTGCGGGCACGCTCACCTTATCGGCAGGCTCCACAATGGCATCCTCCTTAACGCACTTCTCGGCACTCTCGGCCAACTCCGTATTACGAGTCGTAACCAAGCGGTGGGTATTCACGTCAATGATGAGCCACGAGGTGGTAGCATCGGCCAGAAGTTCGCCCTCGGCATTGTGCAGGGTGAAATCACGCAGATAGAAAAGCCTGCTTGCACCCTTGTGCCACGTCCTCAGGGTTACCTCGTCGCGCCACTTGGGGTAGCTGTAAAAGCGGACGTGGGTGCGCGAGAGTACCCACGTGGTGGAGGAGCCAATCAGGTCGTCGTAGCCAAAACCAAGCGTGTCGGCACTACGTCCTGCCGCCTCCTGCATCCAGTCCAGCAGTGCCGTGGGACGAAGCGTCTGCTTGCTGTCTGCCTCATAGCAAACGATGGTGTGTTTTTCGATATATTTTTCTGCCATAGTGTACAACTTTTTATTCTAATCGTTGGGGCAAAGATAGAAAAACAACTCAAAAAATCAAATCCGCAATACCCCTGTTGGGTGTCGGAGAGGTGGAGACAAATGTAAGAGAATTGCGAAAATATAACAAAGCCGTTCAAAACCCCCGAGGGGCACATTCTCCTTCGACACAAATATTTATATTTGTGCATAACCGCATAAAACCGACAACTCAAACAAATAAAAACCTTCAAATAAAAACCTCATGAAAAAAACTTTCACAACCACAATCACGGCACTGTGCACAGCCGTTGCACTCGTGTTGAGTTCGTGTGAGCAGGCACCCGAGGTCATCCACCTCGACGAGCAGGAGGAATATGTACCCACCCTTGCACTCACCCTCACCAACCCACTTCCGGAGGCCTACATTCTCTCCGACAACATCGAGTTCTCGGCCAAGGTAACCTCCCGCTTTGCAGCCATCTCAACGCTCCAAGCACAGGTTATCCTCAACGACGAGGTCTTTGCACAGACCACCCTCAATGCCCCCGCAGGAGGCGATGGCAAGGAGGTGGTGTTCGAGGGTAAGTTCGAGCTGCCCTTTGTGGCTAATGCGCCCATAGGTATGGCCACACTGCGTTTCACGGCCACCAACGTCAACGGCGGTAAGCGCGATTTCGACTATGAGGTACCCATCGAGCGTCCACAGTTCGACCACCTTGTGTTGGTTCACGCACGAGGCAACTACAACATCCCTCGCATTGCAGAGGATGTCTACTACTTGGAGGCCAACATCCCCGATGACGACAAGGCATATCTTCAAACTCCTCCCTTTGGAGCCGACAACCGTGTGCTCAACTTCAAGTTGTCCGTAGCAGGCGGCGTGCGCACCGATGCGCGAGGCGTGCACGGCATTCCTATGGCGGTGCTGCCCAACGGCAAGAAGGTGGTAACGCTCAACACCGAGAATTTCCACTTCTTCCTGCCCGAGCAGGCCTATCTGCACAAGGTGCAGGCGAGTGTTTCGGACGGTACACCTCCCGCCGAGAGCCCCTTCTATAATATCGTTCTGTCGCGCAACAAGAAAGCCATAGACAGCCACGGACGTGCCGGTAACCGTATCACCGACCCTTCGGGCAAGGTTGTGAAGTTCAAGCTCAAACCCGGCTCGCAGGTCATTGACGGCTACTCGGGCCGCGTGCGTTCCACCATCCTCTACCCCGAGCAGGGCGTGCAGGTCAACGTGGGCTCCAAGAGGACCATCAACGGCAAGCGCTGTTTCTTTGGTTTCAGTTTCGGCACCGACAAGGGCGGACAGTCGGGTTGGATCTATGAGGAGAATGTCAACGACCCCGAGATGATGGCCCTCTGTGGCGACGACTTCCGTGTGGACCTCACACCCAAGGCCGTTGTTGGCGACGCTCCCGTGCAGTACCGAGTGGTGGCCGAGGATCCCAAACCCTGGGCCGAGTTGAAAGTGCGTAGCGGTATCAGCAGGGCCGAGAACGTGGCCGTTTCGGACTACCTCGACAGGGGCGACGGCACCGTCTATCTGCTCTATGCACTACCCTATTTCGGCGGTTTTGCCAACGATGCCAACATTGGCGACGGCACCCCCATCTTCATCCCCGATGCCGGTGTGCCACGTATGATTCTCAAAGTGTTCCTCCCCAGCGACCCCATCGAAGAGGACCACATCGCATACAGCGACCCCGCCAAGAAACAGATGGAGTGGGTGTTCGGACGCATTGGCGAATGTCGTGGCTGGATTCCCGTGCTCGACCTCGAAGAGATTAAATAACAACCCTTACACACTCGAAAGACTATGAACAAAAAAGCATACATATTGGCCATCGCAGTGGTGGCAATGATGGTTGGATGTAGCGAGCCGGAGCCCATCTACATCAAGAAACCAAACCCGTGGAATGAGGAGGCTACCCTCACTTTCACCTCCGGAAAGAGCACAACCGTTGACTCCCAGAAGCAAGAAATTGTCTTCAACTTTGAGTCGAGCATGGACCAATTTGAGATAAAGACCGACCGCGCGTGGTGCACCGCCAAGGTTGTGGACAACAACAAACTTGTGGTAGAGGTGGAGAAGAACGAGTTTAGCAACAACCGCGTGGCGACCATCACCATCGTGGCCGGTGTCTACGACAACATCACCGCGCCCCAGAGCGTGAGCGTCTATCAGACTCCCGGCGCCACTGCCATCCCCAAAGTGGGCGACATCTACGGCACAGGCGTTGTCTATTGGGCAAGCACCGAGGCTGCCAATGCAGGTTTCCGCACCGTCAGCCTTAAACGCGCCTATGGTCTGGAAGCACAATGGAGCATCGATTTCCAGCAGACGGGTATGACCGACAAGAAGGACGGACGCAAGAATGTGGAGAAGATTGAGTTCCTCAACGAGTATCCCGCCTTCAACTACTGTGCAACGATGGCCGAGAACCACGGTCAGGGGTGGTATCTGCCCGCCCTGAACGAGTGGAGCGACATCTTCCTGCTCTACAACGGCGGTATCACTCCCACCAAAGGCCTCCCCACCGCTGCCGAGCAAGCCAAGAGGGCCGAGTTTGAGGCATTCCTCGCTGCCAACGGTGGCGACCCGTTCAACGCCTTTGTGGCTTCGAGCAATGGCGACAGCTATTGGACCAGCACCGAGAGCGACTTGGAGAATGCATACTGTGTGCTCACCCACAACCACAAGACCCTCGAAGGTTCCAAGACCGGTTCCAAGCGTGGTGCAAGGTGCATCCAGCACTTCGATTTGAGGTAAAGGAACTCCCTACAACCCAAAGGGGCTGCAACAACTCCCCACAAATAGAAAAGCCTCGGCTCCGCAGTGGAGTCGAGGCTTTCGTTATTGATTTCTCTACCTAACTTATTTGGCGAGAGTTACATCCATAATGCAACGGGTGTAGCGTTTGGGGGCCTTTGCCGTCTTTGCAGCATTCGACATACGAGGACCACCGGTGCAACCGTAGCCAACCTTTTTGGTATCAGCAGTATCTACGGTGCTGCTCATATAGGTAGTACCATCGCTGTGGGTATCATCCTCATTGTTGAGTTTGGCACCGCCCAAAGCAATCAGGGCAGCCTCAAACTTATTGCGTGCTTCAAGCGCAGCAGCACCCTCGGGGCAGAGTGTGGGGTCAGCCATCTGCGAGGGGGTCTTGCAGATGTCGTTGCGGAGCAAAGCGAGGTCGTTAACGCCATAGTAGCCTTTGAGAAGGTTCTCCAACTCAACCCTCGAAGGCAGGTACCAACCCTCACCCTCGCTCTTGCACGACTGGTAGGAGAGGAACTCGGCGATGTTCTCACCGGCAGCAGCTGCGATAGCCTCCATATTAGCCTTACCATTGTCCTCGGTGGTGGCAATCTCTACGCTCTCAAAGCCGGAGTTGCACCAGTTCTGGGGACCATAGCACAAGGTCGAAACAATCTTTGCTTTGGTTTCATCGTTGGGATCCACCCAGAAGATTACACCCTTCACGCCATCTTTATCATAGGCAGTACCGATAACGGGATTTACGGGAACCACTGCTTTGCCTGCCTCCTGGCTTACGGTGTAGGTCTGTTTCTTGGGAGTAACACCCTCTTTGCTGAACTCAAACACCACATTCGAGGTACGCACCTCTGCGATGGGGTTAAGCTCCTTAACGGTGAAGGTTACAAAAGCACCATTCTTGGTGGCCTCCAACCAGGTGTCGGCAGCGGGAACGGTAACGGTAAAGTCGGGCTCGCTGACCATAATCTCCATACTGTCGCCTACCTTATTGAGCAGGTTAACGCTGGTGGGCGAGAATGTAACAATAACGGGATCCGGATCGGGAGTTGGCTCGGGTGCGGGAGTTTCGTTTGCGGGCTCGCAACCGATTACGGCAACAGCGGCAATCATTGCCATTACGCCATAAAGAATCTTTTTCATAAGTCTTTTTTTGGTTTTAGGATTAAATTTTGATTGAATTTGGTTTTCGTTTTGACAGAGTCAAAAGTATCAATTCGCCCCTAAACCTCAAACAGACCTATCCCCTTTTGAAAGATTCTTATATCAATTTGAACTTTTGAAATATTTTATCATTCCAAACACCCCTCTAAAACACCACTATTCACGCCCACTATCCACGCACACGCCTACAAGAAAGGTGTTCCGTCAGGCGGTCAATGGGGCAGTTGATGATGATTTTGCGCCCTGTGAGTGTGGTCACAAGCACCATATTGGAGCGGCTTGTGGTGTACATCTCAAAGGAGCCAATGTAGCGGTTGTAGTACTTGCCGACCGACATCTGTACTCCTCCGAAGCGCACGCCCGAGGAGCGCACCAGCGAGTGGTAGTGGCACGGCTCAACGGAGGCAATCTCCCCCAGCGGGATGCGTATTGCTCTGAGAGAGGTACGCACAACGAGGTAGTCGTTGTTGACACCCACCCAGCGGGGCAGGAACACCACAACAAGTCCGATGGTCAGCACTCCCACGGCCAGCATAACATAGGGTGCGGGCCTATCCTCGGGTGTGAAGAAGTCCATATTGAAGAGTCCCCAAATGGCAAAGCCGATGAGTAGCAGGCCGATGCCGACGAACATCACAATATCGGCCCAATGTGGGCGGTTACGGTAGAGAAGTTGCATATTTTTTTAGTCTAACGTCTAACGTCTATCGTCTTTTTTCAATTAGTAATTAGTAAAGAGTAATTAGTAAATATTTTCCCTTTCTGCTCTTTCTGCTCTTTCTGCTCTCAATTCTCAATTTTCGCAAATGCGAATAAGCGAGGGCAGAGGCCACTTGTGGGCTATGCCGAGCGAGAGCATTTTAGACAAAATTTATTTTGTCAATTCTCAATTTTCAATTTCTGCTCGATAATAGAGCAGAAAATCTTGTCGTGCTTGCGGTCGTAGAGCCACAAGGCGGCAATCACAATGGCAAGAGCCACGAAGCCTGCCACACCCGTCATTGCCGTAGTGGTAGCACCGCCCGTGGGGAACCACAGCACGGTCATTCCGCTGATACCATTGAAGGCTCCATGGATGACAGCCGAAGGATAGACACTACCGCTCTTAATCACAAAGTAGAGTTCCAAAACTCCCAGCAGCAGGCACATCACAACCATAAGGCCCACGCCCAAGAGTCTGTCGTTGGGGTAGTTGTGGCCCATAAGGAGAATCATAGGTGCGTGCCAGATGCCCCACACGGCACCGATGAAGAGCGATGCGGGCAGGAATTTCTGGTGGCGCAGGGCACCCACGAGGTAGTTCCTCCAACCATACTCCTCGCCAAAGGCTGCCACGGCATTGATGGTGGCACCGGCCACAAGGCCCGACAGAATGGCACCGAGGCCCATCACCCACGAGGGAACAGCCATAACCTCCTTCAAGGCCTCCTCCGCTGCGGGGGTGTCACCCAAAGTGGCGGTAACCTGCATACGGATACTCTCGGCCATCGACACGGGCTCCACAAACAACGAAGCAACGCCTGCACACAGCAGCACCGACACGGGTACCAACAACGCACCCACTAGCCATGACCAGCGGGGGCGGAAGCGCAAGAGTCCCAGGGTATTATCAAAGGGTTTGTCGCCCTTGCAGATGAGTTGCATCGCAAGTGCAACAATCATTGGCAGAAACATATAGGCGGTGGCAAAGATGGTGTAGGAGCTACGCATCGCCACATCAACCTGGGTACCATCAAAGCCCGTTGCGTTGCAGAACACAAGTGCTGCAATCCAGCTCACAGCACACAAAACCACGGAGTAGATAACTGCTTTTTTCATATCGTCAATGTCTTTTGTTTCTCTCTGTTTTATGCCCTCGGCCCACTCTGTGGAGAGCAGGCCGAAAGGCGGTCGTTATTGATAAGTTGGGGAATTGGGGATATTGCTGGTGAGGCCACACACTCGGGGTGCAGGCCTCACCCTCTGATGTGTGTCACTTTTTCTTCTTGCGCCCACTCTTGCGCAGTGCCTCGGCAATTATCCACTGCAACTGTCCGTTGACACTACGGAACTCGTCGGCGGCCCACTTTTCGAGAGCCTCCCACGTCTCGCCGTCAACTCGCAGCACAAAACTCTTGGTGGTGTTTTCCTTTGGCATAATTTTTCGTCTAACGACTTTTGAAATTGAAAATGGAAAATGGAAAATGGAAAATTAAGGTGCGCCTTTGACGCAGAGTTTTATTTTCTTTTCTGCTCTTTTTGCTCTTTCTGCCCTTTCTGCCCTTGGGTATCTTTTTTAATACCCGTGAGGTTAAGGAATTTAGGGAGCGAAGGAATAATTCTCAATTCTCAATTTTCAATTTAGTTATACAGCGTTCCGGTGTTCACTACGGGCTGTGCGTTCTCGTCGGCACAGAGGACAACCAGCAGGTTGCTCACCATCGCCGCCTTGCGCTCCTCGTCGAGCTCCACAACACCCTCCTCGGAGAGTTTGTCGAGGGCCATCTTGACCATTCCCACTGCACCGTCCACAATCTTCTCCCTTGCGCTGATGATGGCATCGGCCTGCTGGCGGCGCAACATCACGGCAGCAATCTCGGGAGCATAGGCGAGGTAGTTGATGCGGGCCTCCACAGCCTCGATACCCGCAATGGAGAGTCTATCGTTGAGCGTCTCTTTGAGGAATTCGTTAATCTCCTCGGCACCACTACGGAGCGTAACCTCCTCAGCCTCACCGGTGGTGTCGTAGGCATAGCGGCCGGCAACCTGACGCAGAGCAGCATCCGACTGCACACGCACAAAGCTCTCAAAGGCATTCATACGGCTACCAACGGTGGCAACACCGCTGCCATCCTGCGCGCCCGCCATTGTCTGCGAGTCAATCTCGAAGAGAGCCTTGTAGGTGTCTTTGAGTTTCCACACCACCACAAGGCCAATCATAATGGGGTTACCGGTCTTGTCGTTGACCTTGATGGCATCGGCATTGAGGTTGCGGGCACGCAACGACACCTTCTTGCGAGTATAAAAGGGATTTACCCAATAGAAGCCGGCCTCGGTGAAGGTGCCTTTGTACTTACCGAAAAAGACCATCGCGCGGGCCTCGTTGGGCTCCATAGTCATCAGACCAAAGAGCATAACAAAACCAACGAGCAGCAGCACACAGAAGCCCACAATATTCTGCCAAGCATAGGGATTTCGCACCAACAGCCACACCGACAAGCCCATAATGGCCAAGCACATCAGAAGGCCCACAAAGCCGTTCATCCTAAAACCGTTAAATCTACATTCTGCATTTTTCATAGTGATAAAGTTTTTTAGTTAGGGGTTATTTATTTTGTTTTGCAATTCAAAATGATATTAGTTTGATATCACAAAGGTAGGGCATTTTTTCACAATTGCAACACTTTATCGAAAATTTTTCGTAGTTTTGTTTGCAGTTATGAAACAGACTTTGAAAAAACACTATGAGTGTGCGCTCATCACGGGAGCAACGAAGGGCATCGGCCTGGCCTTTGCGAGCGAGTTGGCCCGCAGTGGGACGAGGCTTGTGATTGTCGCCCGAGGCGAGGAGCTCCTGTGTTCCGTGGCCGAATGCCTGCGTGCGGAGGGTGCTGCGGAGGTGATACCTTTGGTGTGCGACCTATCGGTGGCAGGAAGCGCAGAGTGGCTCTACGGGGAGTGCCGTAGGCGTGGGTTGGCGGTTGACCTGCTGATAAACAACGCAGGGATGTTTGCCTACTGCGACCAGATGAAGATGACCGAGGAGCGTGTGGCGAAGATGTTACAACTGCACGTTGTGGCCACTACGGAGCTATGCCGCTTGTTTGGGAACGATATGGCCGAGCGGGGCTGTGGAGCGATTATTAACCTATCGTCCTATGCGGCCAATATGGCGTGGCCGGGGTTGGCAACGTATAGTGCCACGAAGGGATATATTGATATGTACACGCGTGCGCTCGGGCGTGAGATGAGCGAACGGGGCGTCAGGGTGCTGTCGGTGATGCCTGCGGGTGTAGCTACGGATCTCTATGGACTGCCGAAGAAGTGGCAACACAG
>JBGUSZ010000078.1:0-12800 GCA_045132795.1 Tidjanibacter sp.
TCTCCTCGGAGTTCTTCTCGTCGCTCTACATCAGTGGCCGTTGGAACGAGAGAAACGTGGAGTCGGCAGCCGCAGCGATGAACTTCAAGGCGGTGCGCTCGGCGGCAAGCGACACGGTGGAGGCAAACGAGTTTGGGCGTGTCTATGCCGACCACTTGGCCAACTATCACACTGTGGGTAACCTTGTGGATGAGGTGTTGAATGTGGAGGGTGGTAACTCCTCGGAGGCCTTCCACTTCGACCACACGGGGCGCGTCTGCTTCACGGCCGAGAGTGCTGTGGCGGTGGCCTTCGAGTACCACCTACGCTACCTCTCCGACATACGCATCATCTCTCGCACCCAGTTGCTCTGCTTCAACGAGATTCGGCCTGCCTTTGGGGACAGCATAACATTTGAGCCGACCAACACTTATGCCGACCGCCGAGGCGAGGGGTTTGTGGCGGGTAGGATCTACACGCTGGCTATCTTTGGTGCCACCGAGGGGACGACCTACACTTTGGTGGCCACGGTGAATGGAGTGGATGGCGTGGTGGTAGCCACAACCACACAGCCGTTCTCGTCCGTATCGTACGATGCCAACCGAGTGACAAACCTGCGACTGCGTAAGCAGAGTGGTGCGCTGATGGTGGATGCCACCGAGGATTGGGCACTCTATGACGGCTATGTGAAGGAGCGTGGCAGCAGGCTGGTGGAGATTACCGTGCGCTCGAAACCCAAGAGGCTCGCGGCAGGCGAAACTCTCTACTTCGATATGTTCTACTTCGGGGGTGCCGAGGAGGGTATGACTATGCAGCTGCTCGAAGGGACGTGGATGAGGCCGCTCTTTGTCACCACCCCAATAGAGGGCGAGAGTGTGGAGTGGGCCGACGTGGCCGACTACTCCTTCTCGCAGATGGACCTCATCGCTGCCGTGAAAAACCTCTTCGACCTGCAAATCTACACCGACACCTCCACCAAACGTGTCTACATCGAGCCACACAGCACCTTCTGCAACGGGGAGGTTGTGGTCGATTGGAGCGATAGGGTTGACTTCGGTCGCAGTGTGCAGATTGAGGAGTTGGGCGCTGGTGGAATGTCGACACTTGCGCTTGCCTACCGCCAGACCGACAAGGCCTCCGCCCTGCTCTCCGAGAGCGAAGGCACACCCTATGGCGAGTGGGGCGCACCCATCCACAACCGCTTCGCCACCCAGGGCGTGGAGCGCAACGAAAACCCACTCTTTGCCTCGTCGGTGTCGGTGGTCGGGAGTGTGTCAACTGCCCCCTCGGTGAGCCTGATAGCCGTGGGCGACAAGGATGTGGAGGACGATGGTGTGGTGTTGCGCTCATCCTTCGACACCAAGATTGTGGCCTATCGCTCGATGCAACACCTCTCCGAGGGCGAGCAGTGGGCTTGGCCACCGGACCACACAGGAAGGATTCCACTGTTGGAGTTCTTCACACCCGATGGGGACGCACCCTTGTCGCTACTCTTTGAGGAGCGTGAGGGGGTGGTGGGACTCGGTGGGGAGTATTGGCAGAAGAGGGTGGATGCACTCAACAATGCCAAGCGCATAACCCTCTACCTGCACCTCTCGCCCGACGAGGTGGAGGCCATAGCCTTCCCCAACTCCACGGGCCACGATTTCAGGGCACTCTATCGTTTGCGACTCGAAGGCGAGGATGTGTTGTGTCGTTTGGAGGAGGTGTGTGACTACAATCCTTTGGCTCCTTCGACCAAGTGTGTGTTCGTTACGAACACATAGTTGCGAGCACACCTCGTGGGCGATATGCGCTCGCAGGGGCGGAAAGAGCAGAAAGAGCAGAAAGGGGAAAATATTTACTAATTACTCTTTACTAATTACTAATTAAAAAAAAGACGGTCGACGGTCGTCGGTTGACGGTTGACGGTCGTCGGTCGTCGGTCGACAAGAAAAAAACTATGACTTACAACAATCAAACACAAACCGTTACGCTCACCGTTGAGGAACTTGCCGAGGCTCTGCGTATGGCACTCGGAGAGGTGAGGGTCTATGTGCTCGAAAGCGACATAACCGCAGCACAGCAAGCCGTTCGCACCGTTGTTCAACAAGCAACTCTCGTGGAGCAATGATGACCACAAAAACGTTGCCGGCAGGGGAGTTACGGCAGGCGTTGGGCCAACTCAACATCCCCGAGGAAGAGGTTACGGCCGTGGTTGACTTCTTGTTCCGTGAGTCACTTCTGGATGCCACCCACCTCAGAGCGTGGACTGCGCAGAGGGCGGTGCAGAGGCTACTGGCGAAAGGGTATGGTAAGATTGCCGCAATGGAGGTGGTGGCGGAGCAGATGGCCCTGAGTTTCTTCACCGTGCGCAAGTATGTCTACACCACCTACAAATAACCCCAACACAAAGAATCACTAAACACAAACAACTCATCTTATGCAAACACAAAAGACTAAAATCACCTCCTCGGCAAAGATTATATCCATCGACATTGATGGTATCATCGGTGTCAGCGAGGAAGAACAGTTTGGCGAGGATAGCCGTTCGGTCTCTACCTACGAGCGTTTCGAGCAGGCTGTGGCGGAGATTGGCGAAGGTGGTCCCGACAGGGTGGTTATCAACATCCGTTCCACGGGTGGCGACCTGGGTGACGCGCTCCTCATACACGATGCCGCAGTGGGACTTGGTGTGGAGGTCGTAACACGCTGTTATGGCTATGTGGCCTCGGCTGCTACGGTCATTGCACAAGCTGCATCCAAAGGGTGTCGCGAGATTTCGGCCAACGCCTTCTACCTCATCCACTGCTGCGAGAGTAGCGTGGAGGGCAACTCGCAGTCGCTCACTCTCACCAAAGAACTACTCGAAAGGAGCGACCAAAGGCTTGCAGAAATCTATGCCGAAGCATCGGGTAGGCCCGCAGAGGAGTTCCGACTCCTGATGAACGAGAATGCCGGTAAGGGGCGTTGGCTCACTCCCGAGGAGGCACTCACGGCGGGACTCGTGGACCGCATCATACCCGCCGCACCCATCACCGCCTCGGCTTCGGATGTTATTTCCTCGCTGGGACTTCCACCACTGCCTGTGGCGGAGAAGCAGAAGGGGGCGTGGTTGAAGGGGCTGATGGAGAAGATAGGCTTGGGTAGAGGTGTCAAGCCTGCCGAGCCTACCGCAATGGTGGAGCCTTCGGTGGCCGATAAGGTCCCACAGCAGAGCTCTGTAAAGCCCACAATCCCACCGTCAAGGCTACACACCGCCGAGCCTACACGCACCAAAGAGTGTGAGGACCCTCCATTCAGGGAGAGTGCAGGGGTGGGTACGGCCAACCAAAACGCCTACGAGGCCGATGCGCGCTCCTTCCGTGAGGCAGTAACAAGGGCGTAGAAAAGAATCTAATTAAAAAGACGTTCGACGTTGGACGTTGGACGTTAGACAAAAAATTAACAACTTAAAAACAAACAATTATGGCAAAAATTGAAAGTATCAAACAGTATGAGGGTAACACTCTGGACACCATCTTTTTCCGTCCTATGCTCACCGGCAAGAGTGCCGAGCAGTTGGGCATCCGAGTGCTCTACAACGTGCCCGGCACCAGCACACTCCACTTCTGGCGTGGCAACGGCGACGTGCTCCAAAAGTACACCACACGCGGTTGGAATGGCGGCGACCCCTCGGAGAAGTTCCAGAAGAAAATCGACCTCACAAAAGTGAAGGCCGAGATGGCATACGCCGCCGAGGACTACTTCTCCACCGTCTATGAGCTCATCGCTGCACGTCCCGATGTGAACCTTGACGACCTCTCCGGCACCGAGCTCGAAGCCGCCGAAACGGATATCTTCCGTGCTTCGATTGCCGAGAGTATTCGTGCCACTATGTGGTATGGCAATCAGGAGCGTGGCGAGGGTAGCTTGGGTTCGTTCGATGGTCTGTTGAAGAAGATAATGCACGACTTCTCCGACACCGAAGGCTTCCACTTGGAGGGATATTCTAGGAGCGACAAGTCGCCCGAGTGGGCCGAGAGGCTTCTGAAAAACCTTTGGGAGAATGCCCCCTGCGAGTTGCAGGCGCTGCGCTCGGAGGGACAGCTGGCATACTTCGTAACCACCGATGTCTACAACGCCTACGAGGAGTGCCTTGACAATGTGGCCCTCGAAGCAGCCTATCTGGCCAAGCAGACCGGTAGGGATGGGCTCTACTTCCGCGGTATCCCCGTGATTGACGTACAACTCAACGGCTACAAAAACATTGTACACGATATGCCCCACTCGTTTGCAATCCTCACTGACCGACGCAACCTCGCATTGGCGGTCAACACCAGCGACTACCCCGGTACGGAGGTGCGTATGTGGTACAATCCCGACGAGATGGAGAACCGTCAGAGGGCAATCTTTATGGCCGGCTGCGACTACTTGTTGCCCGAGCTGATGAGTGTGGGCTTCGGATTGCCGCTGATGACTCCACAGTGGACTCTGGAAGGCGACACCTTCTCCTTCCTTGCAGGTATCTCCGTGGCCGACGACTCGGTTAGGTCGTTGGAAATCTCGGTCTACGACTCGAATGGTGCTCTGGTGCTCGATAGTGAGCCTATGCAGATTGGCGATGGTGTGGTTTCCTACGAGTCTGACGGTGTATCGGAAGTGGCAACTGTCGAGTACAACATTACCTACAACTCCAACCTCTTCATCCCCGGCTGCTGGCAGCAGTAGTGTGTGGATGACCTGCTCGTAGTGGTAGGTGTAACTCACAGTTTTTTGGATGGGTGGGTGTCAACCCCTATGGGCGCACCCGCCCATCTTAATATTCACACATAGAAATACAACACAATGGAAAAGAAAACAAAAGCATACACCCCAAAGGTCTTTTCGCCACGAGCGCTCTCGTCGCTCGACAAGGTGGGTATTGTGGGAGGCGCAACATCGCCCCGTGGAGGTGGTGAGTGGTGGCGTTGGGGAACCGACAACCTCTTTCCCAATGCGCTCTCTCTGTTGGCTCGTCGTGCCACAACACACCGTCGTATCATCAACGACAAGGCCGACTATATCTCCGGTAAAGGTTTCACTTGCCCCGACGAGGCGGTGCGTACTCGTGCCTTTCTGGACAAGGCCAACTCCCACGGCGAGAGTCTGCGCCAGGTGCTCAACCTGCTGGCCTTCGACAAGGCCCTCTTTGGCAACGCCTTTGTGGAGGTGGTTACCGATGCGCAGCACACCTTCCTTGCGCTCTTCCATCAGGACGCCTCCAAGTGTCGACTCTCGAAGGATGGCGCACACGTCCTGATGCACCACGATTGGTCGCACTTCACATCGGCCGATGCTGTAACCATCCCACTCTATCCGCTCTTTGAGGAGGGTGCCGACGGTAATCTCCACTCGCTCATACACTACAAAGACTATGAGCCTATGTTCTCCCACTATGGCGTACCGCCCTACATTGCGGGCTTGGGCGTGTCGTCCATAGCCTACAAGACCGACGATTGGAACATCTCGCGCCTCGAAAACTCCTTCCAACTCTCCGGCGTGATGCTCTTGGATGGTGGCGTGGATAGCGAGGAGCAGGCTGCCGAACTGATGGCTGCGGCACAAAAGAGGTTTGCTGGTCAGCCCGGTCAGGTGATGTTTATGATCAAGGAGTGTGACGAGGGGGACAGCTCGCGCTTCATCCCCATCACCTCCTCCAACGAGGGCGATTGGAAGGCACTCCACGACCAAGCCACCACCGACATCGTGGTTGCCCACTCGTGGTTTCGCTCCCTGAGTGGCCTCGACTACTCCACGGGCTTCTCCGCCGAGCGTATCCTACACGAATATGAGGTGGCGCTCAACACCGTAATCCTCGGCGAGCAGGCCGAACTTATGGAGCCCATCCGTGCGCTCATCACATCGGTGCTGGGCGAGGACGGACAGAGTGTGGAGATTGTCAACCGCCCGCCCTCACGCTCCAAGCCACTCTATATGAAGGTGTGGGAGGCAAGGCGTGCCGACGGCCTCGACTACGACCCCGAGGACCCCAACCAGCAGATATATGTGGCACAGGTAACCAAGTATGGACTCAAAAACGTGGACTAAGCAACTATGAATAAGATTCTTATAACGGCTGCCGAGGTGGTTGAGATGGCTTTCGGCGGCTCCAATAATCTACACCCCGAGGAGGTGTCGGAGGCTGTCATTGTGGCGGCACAACGCAAATATCTCCTTCCGGTCTTTGGCGAGGCCCTCTTGGAGGAGTTTCTTGCGGGTGAGCACGCCACCCTCGTGGAGGAGTATGTGAAGTTGGCCCTTGCGCTCTATGTCAAGAGGCTGATGTTGCCCGTGTTGGCTGCCAGGGTGGGCACGGCAGGTGTGGTTAAGTATATTGGCGAGGGCTATACCTATGTGGATTCGGCCACACTCCATCGCCTTATGCGTCGCACCAAGGCCGATGCCGATGTGATTATTGATGCGGCGGTGGACTACGTGGAGCTCAACCCACAGAGTTTCCCCTCCTATGATGCCTCCTCCAACATTCGTCGCAGCGTGAACATCGACGCGGGGATTGTGTTGTAGGCGACAGGAAATTCAAAATTCAAAATTCAAAATTGACAGACGGTTGACGGTTGACGGTTGACGGTTGACGGTCGACGGTTGACGGTCGACGACAAGAAAAACAATGGAAAAATACATTTCAGGAATCATTGCCGGGGTGATGTCGTTCTTCGCCCCTGTGGAGCCACTCCTACTGTGTGCAATGACCTTTGTGGCGGTGGACTTCCTCACGGGAGTGTTGGCCGACCGCCGCAGGGCACACATCGAGGGCGGAGAGTGGCACTTCGAGAGCCGCAAAGCGTGGCACACCATCACCAAGTTGTGCTTCGTGATGGCAGGCATTGTGCTGGCGTGGATGATGGACTCGCTACTGCTGCCCATCGCCAACCTGCGACTCGCAAATGTCTTTACAGGCTTTGTTTGTGGGGTGGAATTTTGGAGCTATCTGGAAAACGCCACCATAGCCAGCGGAGCCAAAACATTCGCAGAGTTTGCCGACTATGTCAAAAAAATGGTGAAAAACATATTAAAATAGGTGGAAATGTTTGCAATGTCAAACAAAAGTGCTACCTTTGCGGCAGCAAAGCGTTATTCGGGGACCAGATGAGTCCCCGAATTTCGTAGTATGATAGAGGTCTAACGACCAACGTCAACAGTTGCGGCCTGTGGCCGAGAGTGTGATTGAGTAATAATGCAATGGCTTGTTGTGAAATCGCTAAATACTAAAAGTCGTTAGTCGTTAGACGTTAGACGTTAGACGTTAGACAAAAGAGTTATGATTGACGTAAAGGAGATAAGGCAGGCCGCCGAGGCCGCATTGGAGGGCACCGACCGCTTTGTGGTCGATGTTAAGTGCTCGCCTGCAAACGAGATTGAGATTGTGATTGACGCCGACAGCGCTGTCGATTTGGACGCTTGTGTGGAGTTGAGCCGTGCTGTGGAGTCGCACTTCGACAGGGAGGTTGAGGACTTCGAGTTGAGTGTCTATTCGGCAGGCGTAGGCCAGCCACTCAAACTTCTCCGTCAGTATCATAAGCTCATCGGCTCCACCGTGGAGGTGCTGTTGGTTAGCGGTGTGAAGGTGTTGGCTACCTTGAAGGAGGCCACCCCCGAGGCCATTACCGTTACCTACACCGAGAAGCGACTCTTGGAGGGCAAGAAGCGCAAGGTGGATGTGGAGGTTGAGGAGAGTTACACCTTTGGGCAGATTAAGTGGGTGAAAGAGTATTTGGATTTCAAATAAGTCTAAATAATCTTGAATGGCTAATGGCTTAAAAAAAAGAGAAGCGAAAAACTAAAAACATACAAAGTACAACAATGGAGAATTTGATTAGCAACTTTGCGGAGTTCAAAGAACTGAAAAACATCGACAAGAGTACGATGATTGGCGTGTTGGAGGATGTGTTCCGCCACCACCTCCAGAAAACCTATGAGACAGACGAGAATTTCGACGTTATCATCAACCCCGAGAAGGGCGACCTTGAAATTTGGCGCAACCGTATAATCGTTGAGGACGGCGCTGTGGAGAATCCCAACCAGCAGATTTCTCTGACCGAGGCACGCAAACTCGACCCCACCTATGAGGTAGGTGAGGAGGTTGCCGACCAGCTCGAAATGGCTTCGTTTGGTCGTAGGGCCGTGTTGTCGCTCCGTCAGAACCTCGCATCGCGCATCCTCGACTTGGAGAAGGCAAACCTCTTCGAGAAGTACAGTGAGAAGGTTGGCGAGATTATCACCGGCGAGGTTTACCAGGTGTGGAAAAAGGAGATGCTTGTGTTGGACGACGACGACAACGAACTCGTACTGCCCAAGAGCGAGCAGATTCCCAGCGACTTCTTCCGTAAGGGCGACCCCATCAAGGCTATCGTTTCGAAGGTGGAGATGCGCAACAACAACCCCGTGATTATCCTCTCGCGTACCGTGCCCGAGTTCCTCGAAAGGCTCTTCGAGCAGGAGGTACCCGAGATTTTCGACGGTCTGATTACCATCAAGAAGATTGTCCGTATCCCCGGCGAGAGGGCCAAAGTGGCTGTGGAGTCCTACGATGACCGCATCGATCCCGTAGGTGCTTGCGTGGGTATGAAGGGTTCGCGTATCTACTCCGTTGTTAAGGAGTTGCGCAACGAGAATATCGACGTTGTGAACTGGACCAACAACACCTCGCTCCTCATCCAGAGGGCACTTAACCCCGCAAAGATTACCTCCATTACCATCGACGAGGCCAAGAAGACCGCTTCGGTTTACCTCAAACCCAGCGAGGTTTCGTTGGCAATCGGTAAGGGTGGTTTGAACATCCGTTTGGCTGTGATGCTCACCGGCTACGACATCGACGTATTCCGCGACAGCGAGGAGGAGGATGTTGACCTCGACGAGTTTGCAGACGAGATTGACCAGTGGATTTTGGACGCCTTCAAGAAGGTGGGTTGCGACACTGCCAAGAGCGTGTTGGAGCTCTCGAAGGAGGAACTTGCAAAGCGTACCGACCTCGAAGAGGAGACCATTGAGGAGGTGATGCGAATTTTGCGCGCAGAATTCGAGTAATTTGCTGCATCTTGTGGGCATTTTCTGTGTTACGCTCGTGTTCGAAATCCTCATTTGCGACAGCAAACTGCGGTTTCTCACACTTCGCAAGCCTTGAAAATGCCTCACAATACACAGCAAATTGCGAGGTGGGGAGCAAACATTCCCTCACGATATGCACTCGCTTGTGAAGGTGGAGCAAACTGCGGTTTCTCGCACTTCGCAAGCCTTGAAAATGCCTCACAATACACAGCAAATTGCGAGGTGGGGAGTAAACATTCCCTCACGATATGCACTCGCTGAGTAGGGCGGAAAGGTAAATATTTACTCTTTACTCTCTACTAATTTACTATTTAGAAAAAAGTCGTTAGACGATAGACATTGGACGTTAGACAAAAAAAGATAGCAAATGGAGAAAAAACTGAGACTCGTACAGGTTGCAAGAGAGTTCAAGGTGGGTTTGGGTACCATCACGGAGTTCCTCAGCAAGAAAGGTATTACGGACGTAGCCCCCAACACATTGGTGGAGAGTGACGTGTATGCTTTGTTGGAGAAGGAGTTTGGTGGTAACCGCCTCGGTGGTGAGAGGGACAACATCCGCGAACGCATCAACCTCAAACAGGAGAGTGTGTCGCTTCACGACCGCAAAGATGCTCCTGCACAAACTGAATCATTCAAGGACGAGGTGGTCATCAAGAGCACCACGGTTGCCCCTGCGGCTACCCCTGTGGCTACTCCTGCCGCTGCGCCCACAACACGCGTAGAGGTGGGTGGCCCCAAAGTGTTGGGCAAGATTGACCTCGAACCCAAGAAGAAGAGTGCTCCTGCCGAGCAGGCAAAGCAGCCCGAGGTGAAGGCTGCCGGCGAGCAACCCGCCGCACCTGTCAAGGAGGAGAAGAAAGAGGAGCCCAAAGTGGAGGCTCCCAAGGTGGAAGCTCCCAAGGTGGAGGCTCCCAAGGTGGAGAAGGTGACCGTGGAGGAGAAACCTAAAGTGGAGGCTGCTCCTGCACCTGCCAAACCCAAAGTTGAGCCTAAGCCCGCGCCTGCTCCCGTAGCACCCAAGGTGGAGGAGAAGGCCCCCGTGGCAAGCCAGGAGGCACAGACCAAGACCTACGACGAGAGGGTGGCCGAGAGCAGGGAGGTGTTCCGTGTGGAGAGCACCGAGTTGTCGGGTCCCAAGGTGTTGGGTAAGATTGACATCGACTCCTTCCGTAAGGGTGGCGACTCACACCGCGAAAAACGCAAACGCATCAAAGACAAGGTGGATGTGAACAAACCCCAGCAGGGTGGCGGCAAACAGCAGGGCGGTAAGCCCCAGCAGGGCGGTGGCCAGCAGCAGGGACAGCCCACCAGCAAGAAGGACAAGAAGAACAAACAGAAGAACGCACCCAAACCCGTTGTGCGCCCCGAGGTAAGCGACGAGGAGGTACAGAAGCAGATTAAGGACACCCTCGCAAGGCTCACCTCAAAGGGTGCCAAGAGCAAAGGCTCCGTCTATCGTAAGGAGAAACGCCAGGCTGTGGCCGAGCGTATGGAGGCCGAATTTGAGCAGTCGATGAGCGAGAGCAAGGTGCTCAAACTTACCGAGTTCGTAACCGTTAGCGACCTCGCAACAATGATGAACGTGGGTGTTACGGACGTTATCACAACCTGTATGAACTTGGGCCTTATGGTGTCCATCAACCAGAGGTTGGACGCAGAGGCACTTGTGATTGTGGCCGAGGAATATGGCTTCAAGGTGGAGTTCGTGAGTGTGGATATTCAGGAGGCCATCGAGGAGGCTGCCGACAAGGAGGAAGACCTCATGGAGCGTCCCCCGATTGTTACCGTTATGGGCCACGTTGACCACGGTAAGACTTCGCTCTTGGACAACATCCGTAAGACCAACGTGATTGCCGGCGAGGCCGGTGGTATCACCCAGCACATCGGTGCATACAGCGTGAAGTATGAGGGTAAGACCATCACCTTCCTCGACACCCCCGGTCACGAGGCCTTTACCGCTATGCGTGCTCGTGGTGCACAGGTTACCGACGTGGCTATCATCATCGTGGCTGCCGACGATAGGGTGATGCCCCAGACTGTGGAGGCTATCAACCACGCAGTGGCAGCAGGCGTACCTATGGTATTCGCCATCAACAAGATTGATAAACCCTCCGCTAATCCCGAGATGATTAAGGAGCAGCTTGCCAATATGAACTACCTCGTGGAGGATTGGGGCGGTAAGTACCAGTCGCAGGAGATCTCCGCAAAGCAGGGTATCAACCTCGACAAACTCCTCGAAAAGGTACTCTTGGAGGCCGAGTTGCTCGACTTGAAGGCCAACCCCAACAAGAAGGCTGTCGGTACGGTTATCGAGTCGTCGCTCGACAAGGGCCGTGGCTATGTTGCCACCATCCTCGTTGAGAGCGGTACGCTTCGCACGGGCGATGTTATCCTGTCGGGTACCCACACCGGCCGTGTGAAGGCTATGTTCAACGAGCACGGCAAGAAGGTCGCCGAGGCAGGCCCTTCGACTCCCGTATTGGTGCTCGGTCTGAACGGTGCACCCCAGGCTGGCGATAAGTTCAACGTGATGGACGACGATAGGAGCGCAAGGGAGATTGCAACCAAGCGTGAGCAGTTGCAGCGTATTCAGGGTATCAAAACCCAGAAACACGTTACTCTGGACGAGATTGGTCGCCGTATTGCCATCGGTAACTTCAAGGAACTCAACATCATCGTTAAGGGCGACGTGGACGGCTCGATTGAGGCTATGACCGACTCGCTGTTGAAACTCTCCACCGAGACCGTTCAGGTGAACGTCATCCACAAGGCTGTGGGCCAGATTACCGAGGGCGACGTGCTCCTCGCTGCTGCCTCCAACGCCGTAATCGTGGGCTTCCAGGTACGTCCCAGCGCAGGCGCAAGGAAGATTGCAGAGAACGAGTCCATCGAGATCCGTCTCTACTCCATCATCTACGATGCCATCAACGACATCAAGGACGCTATCGAGGGTATGTTGGAGCCCGAGATGAAGGAGGAGATTATGGGTACCGTTGAGGTGCTCGAAACCTTCAAGATTAGCAAGGTGGGTACCATCGCCGGTGGTATCGTGCGCGAGGGTAAGATTACCCGCACCGCACCCATCCGTGTGATTCGCGACGGTATCGTTATCTACACCGGTCGCCTCGGTTCGCTCAAACGATTCAAGGACGATGCCAAGGAGGTTACGCTCAATATGGAGTGTGGTCTGAACATCGAGTCCTACAACGACATCAAGGTGGGTGATATTATTGAGTCGTACGACCAGGTAGAAGTGAAAAAAAAGTAAGATAGCGGGTGCTTTTTGCACCAAAATGCAGAGAGCGAGTTCCTCACCTACGTCAAAGTAGGCTGCGGACTCGCTCCTTTTTTTGGCACAAAAATCCCCTCGCTCTTTTACTTTTTTTGTGGTGGGGCTTGCTGGCGTTTGAAAAAGCTGCTACCTATCATCTGCACAAAACAGCCTGTGGCTGCTGCGGAGGTGGCTTTCTTGTGTGCCTTGCATTTGCTGCACACTTTGCGTTTTTTTAGTCTAACGTCTAACGTCCAACGTCTATCGTCTGCATACCCCTCCGCCTACGGCACCTCCCCTACCTTAGGGGAGCAGCTTTTTCCATTTTCCATTTTCCATTTTCAATTCTGCACTGCACTTTGCGTTTTTTTGTCAACCGTCAACCGTCGACCGTCGACCGTCATTTTTTTATTCCCTTTCTGCCCTTTCTGCCCTTTCTGCTCTTTTACAGACCTCACCCGCCTTCGGCACCCTCTCCTAACTT
>JBGUSZ010000079.1:0-6188 GCA_045132795.1 Tidjanibacter sp.
AGACCCCTCCGCCACAAAGTGGCACCTCCCCTACCTTAGGGGAGGAGTTTTATTTTTTCGCGGGTAACGTTTTCGTTACCCAAGCCTTTCGACTACTCCCCCTCTGAGTTAGAGGGGGTGCTGCGGAGCAGCGGGGGTGTCTGTTGTTCTCCCCTAAGTTAGGGGAGATGGCACAAAGTGCCAGAGAGGTCTGTTGTTTTATTGTCTACCGTCAACCGTCTACCGTCTGCATACCCCTCCGCCACAAAGTGGCACCTCCCCTACCTTAGGGGAGGAGTTTTCTTTGTTGTCCCTTTCTGCCCTTTCTGCTCTTTCTTGCCTTTTCTGCTCTTTCTGCTCTTCCTGCCCTTCCTGCTCTTAAAGCCCCTTCTAAATCACGGGTTACAAAAACGTTACCCGCGAAAAAAGCTGCTCCCCTAAGTTAGGGGAGCTGTCGCAAAGCGACTGAGGGGTATGTCTGACGGTTGTCGGTCGACGGTAGACGGTAGACGGTTGTCGGTCGACCTTAAACAGCAGACAAGCAACCACGCTGTGGTTGCTTGTCGGAATGTAGCTATCAGAATCTCTTGATATCTTTTGGTGCATCCATTTCTCCGATTACCCTCTTGAACTTACCAAAGCGGATGTAGGCCGATACGCTCACCGAGCGACCAAGCCTCTCGTTGGAGTTGTGGCGGATGAAGGTACCCGAGCGGATGGTGTTCTCAACGTAGTTGTGGCCGTGGAGAATGTCGCCTACCTTGATGTCGAAACCAGCTTTCCATTTGGGAATATAGGCGCTGAACGACACGCCGAGGTTGTGGTAGTAGCCAAAGTCCACCGTCTGGGCCATTGTCGCCGTTGGACTGGCGGAGTAGGAGGCCGAGAGGCGGGTATTGTTAAACCACTTGCTATTTGGGAAGCGATAACCACCTGTTACGCTCCACGAGAAGGAGCCGATGGTGTTGGTGTAGTCCTCTGCGATGTTGTAGGTCCTAATTGAATATGAACCGTCAAATTCGAGGTGTGTATTCTTTGTGGGATACATCAGGATGTTTGCAAGAATTCTGTGTCCGACCTCGCTACCATAGTTTTTGTAGGTGCTCACCGTAACGCCATCGGGCCTCATCTCTGTGATGGGGTTGATGGAGTTGGCGACGTAACTACCGGAATAGTGTAAACTTGGCGAGCGCAACCACTTGGGTAGTAGTTTGTCGGGGATAGACCACGTAAGGCCGCCACGGTAATTCATTTCGGGGCGCAGGTTGGGGTTACCATAACGTAGGTGCATAGGGTTGCTATCGTCGACGTAGGGATTCAGCAGGTCGAGGCCCGGACGTTGAGGCTCGGCTGAGAGCATAATGTTGGGAACCAACCAATGGGTACGGATGAAAATGTGCGCGTTCACATCCCAAGACAGCTGGTTGTAGTCGAGCGGACTATTACCCGTGTGACGGTACACACCCGTTGTGTGGTCGTTGGAGAGATTTGCCGACAGACCCAACGACAACTTACGCGAGGGTGAGTAGGAGTAGTTAAAGCCTCCGCTAATGATATCCTGCTTGTAGGTCAAACCCGCGTTGGGGATGGTTGTAAACTCCTCCTCTCCTCGGTTGAGGGTTTCGTAGAGCGAAGAGTTGTCGTAGCGACGTGTGATGTAACCAATGTAGGGGTACAGGTTGTGTTTGCCCTCTTTGCCTGCTCTCTTACGAAGCTTCAAGGAGATGCTGAATGCATCCTGCTCGGTTTGGCTACTGCGACGGCTCTCGTAGGATGTGTTATCCTCGCCGTAGTTGGTGAGAGTGGAGGCTTCGGAGTTACTCTTGGAGTGTGTCAATGTGGAGTAGAGGTCAACGACGTGCTTGGCACCCACCTGATGGGCCAAGGTGATGTGTCCATTGATATCCTCGGGCGAGGATGTGGTACTGCTTGCATTGCTCTGTTGCTCCTGTGAGCGCACACTGCCTACCTCCTCTCGCCACGAGTCGGTGTGGGAGTGCCTATTGGTCTCCGTTGAGGTGCCGTTTAGAGCGGCCAGAATGTAGCCCTTACGTTGGTTGATTTCGCCAGTGTAACTGATGGCCAGACGGTGCGAGTGGCCACGGGTGCTGTCGGCATCGTTATCGTGAAGGGTGTAGAGGGGAGTGTTGCCACCCTCGGTGCCCAGATACTCCGAGGTGGAACGCTTGTGCAACGTGGGCGAGTGGGTTAGCGCATAGGCATATTTGGTGGCAAAGGTGGTGCGTCCAACCTTGCTCACCACATCCACATCTGCGCCATACTTACCATTAGGTACGGCCGCATTGCCACCCAACTCGCTTGCAAACCCCACGGGGAGCGGCTGATTAGTCTTGATGTTGAGGATTATTTTGTCGTTGTTGTACTCGGGCGAGCCGGGCATGATAACCTCAATTTCGTCCATCAGTGCGGCGCCGATGAACTCCATTGTGTACTGACGACCACCCGAGATGAGCACCTCCTCCCTGCCGTTGATAAGTATTTTTGATATGGGTAGGTTGTTGTACTGAAATTTGCCGCGGCTACCCGATTGGTCCAACCCTGGCACTTTGTCCACGATGGAGGCCATCTTGCGATACTTGGCTTCGGGGTCGGCCTTGACGTTGTAGACCAAGCGGTCGGCCTTCTCCATGATGAGTGGCTTGACGGTGATTCCCTCAATCTCCACTCCCGCTTGCAGAGCCACCTTACCGAGGTCGGTCTGCTCGTCTTCTGCTCCCAATGAAACACTCTTTTCCACCGAGGCGTAACCCACCGACGAGAAGGTCAACTTGAAAGTGCCCTCTTGGTTGTAGCGCAGAATGAAATTGCCCTCCTTGTCGGCCGCTACTGCCGACACGCCTTTGCCCTCGGCATCGGTGAGGACCACGGTGGCATAGCCCACGCCACTGCCGGTGGCACTATCCACAATGCGTCCCTGAAAAATGTGTTCGGCAGCAAAAGAGAAAAGAACGCTGCCTAATAATAACATTGTAATTAAAAGTACGCGTTTCATAGCTTTATGGTTATTTGTATGACACAAATGGCCTGCTCTACAAAAATAACAATTACCCCATAAAATGACAAATATTTTGCGCGTTATTTTTATAAATAATGCACATCGCGCCCCAAAAGTATGACCCACATTGTTAGGTCGGGGGGGTGAAAAACAAAAAAAAGGCCGTCAAAACTGACAGCCTTTCAGTTGGGTTGCACGGACTCGAACCATGAATAACAGGACCAGAATCTGTTGTGTTACCATTACACCACAACCCAATAGCGGCACAAAAGTACGGCTTTTTTTTATTTCTGCAATAGTTTTCGCCGATTTTTTTTAATTTTGTTGCAATAATGCCCGCAGGTGGGCGTTCTAATATCAGAATAAAAACACAATTCAGCCTATGAAGCAACTCTCCTTTTTTGTTCACATAAAATAAAAACCAAGAGAGAAGACTATGAAAAAGGTAATTCTTATCATCGCAGGCGCATTGGGTTGCGCCGCTGTGGGCGGACTCGGAGCAGCCGCCGTATTGAAAAATGCAAATCCCGTGGTGGTGTCGCAAGACTCCTCCGCAATGCCCGAAAATAGCGTTGGCGACAGTCTGAACGCATCGCAAGGACTCAACCACTTCACCTCCTACGCCAAGGAGAACTATCCCGACCTCACCTACGCAGCCGAGAATGCCGTGAAGGCGGTGGTGAACATCGAGGTGGCCGTAACCGTGAGGGGGCAGGGTGGTGGCTTCGACCCCTTCCTCCAATTCTTCGGCATCCCCCAGGGCTATGGTGCCCCCTCCACTCGTGAGGCCAAGGCGGGAGGCTCGGGTGTCATCATCACCGAGGATGGCTACATCGTAACCAACAACCACGTCATCGAGAACGCCACCAAGGTGAAAGTTAAACTCAACGACGGACGCACCTTTGAGGCCGAAATCGTGGGCACCGACCCCACAACCGACGTGGCCCTGCTGAAAGTGGACGCCAAAAAGTTACCCTTCCTGCGCTTCGGCTCGTCGGATGCGTTGAGGTTGGGAGAGTGGGTGCTGGCCATTGGCTCGCCCTTCGACCTCCAATCGACCATCACCGCAGGCATCGTGAGCGCCAAGGCCCGTAATTTGGGCGCAATCCCCTCGCAGTACAGCATTGAGTCGTTCATCCAGACCGATGCGGCCGTAAACCCCGGCAATAGTGGTGGCGCACTTGTGAACACCGCAGGCGAGTTGGTGGGTATCAACACCCTCATTCAGTCGCAGACGGGAAGCTACATCGGCTATTCGTTTGCCGTGCCGAGCAGCATCGTACAGAAAGTGGTGGTTGACCTGAAAGAGTATGGCGTGGTGCAACGTGCGCTGCTTGGCGTTCAGTATCAGGAGATTAACAACGATTTCATTGAGCAGTTCGGCAAGGAGCTGGGCATCAGCGAGATTGGCGGTGCCTATGTTGCCGAGGTTACCAAGGGTGGCTCTGCCGAGGCTGCGGGCATCCAAAAGGGCGACATCATCCTCTCCATCGACGGCGTGGCCATCGACTCGTCGGCTCGCCTGAGCGAAATCATTGGTAAACACCGCCCTAACGATAAAGTTAAAATTTCGTTAAAAAGAGAGGGCAAAGTGAAACAAATTGAGGTAACTCTGCGTAATAGGGCAGGAAAGACCGAACCGATTAGTAAGGACGACGTGGTTTTGGCCGGTGCACTCGGTGGCGATTTTGCCGAGGTGAGTGCAAAGATGGCGAAACAGCTCGGCATCGATGGCGGCGTTAGAGTGACGGCCATCAAGGAGGGCGGTTTTCTGGCAAAGGCAAGGGTTAGACCGGGTTTCATCATCACCCACATCAACGAGAAAGCCATAAAAGAGGTGGCCGACTTGGAGAAAATCGGAGAGAAGATTACCTCTGTGGATGGTATCTATCCCTCCACGGGCCGCGTGGCGAGCTACTCGCTGGTAGAGTAGGAATGTTTGTGGGCCACACCGCCGTGAGTAATGTGGTTGGGTGATGTGAGGGCGGCCTTTGATGAGAGAAAATAAAATAGGTATAATGTATATTAAGAGTAGAAAATGAGGCAGTTAAAAATCACGAAATCTATCACCAACCGCGAAAGCGCATCGTTGGACAAATATCTCCAAGAGATTGGTAAGGAGGAACTCATCACCGTCGAGGAGGAGGTAGAACTCGCCCAGCGTATCCGCAAAGGCGACCAGGAGGCTCTCGAAAAACTCACCAAAGCAAACCTTAGGTTTGTGGTGTCGGTGGCCAAGCAGTACCAAAATCAGGGACTCTCGTTGCCCGACCTTATCAACGAGGGTAACCTCGGACTTATCAAGGCCGCCGAGAAGTTCGACGAGACCCGTGGTTTCAAGTTCATCTCCTATGCTGTGTGGTGGATTCGTCAGTCGATTTTGCAGGCTCTGGCCGAGCAGTCGCGTATCGTGCGTCTGCCCCTCAATCAGGTAGGCTCGCTCAACAAAATCAACAAAGCCTATGGCCGCTTTGAGCAGGAGAACGAGAGGGTACCTTCGCCCGAGGAGTTGGCCGATATGCTGGATATCCCCAAGGAGAAGGTGTCGGACACTCTGCGTGTGTCGGGCCGCCACGTCTCGGTGGATGCTCCCTTTGCCGATGGCGAGGACAACAACCTGCTGGATGTGTTGGTGAATGCCGACTCGCCCAACGCCGATAGGGGCCTCATCAACGAGTCGTTGGCTACGGAGGTTGACCGTGCGCTGGACACCTTGACAGACCGTGAGAAGGACATCATCAAATATTTCTTCGGCATTGGTTGCTCGGAGATGACCTTGGAGGAGATTGGCGAGAAGTTTGGCCTCACACGTGAGCGTGTACGTCAGATTAAGGAGAAAGCCATTCGTCGTCTGCGCCACAGTAGTCGTAGCAAGCTTTTGAAATCCTACCTCGGATAAAAAACGCAGATTGCGGGTGCATTTTGCACCAAAATTCAGAGAGCGAGTTCCTCACCTACGTTTAGTAGGCTGCGGACTCGCTCCTTCTTTTGGCACAAAATTCCCTCCGCACTATGTGTTTTTTTAGTCTAACGTCCAACGTCTAACGTCCAACGTCTTTCTTTAATTAGTAATTAGTAGAGAGTAATTAATAAATATTTTTCCCTTTCTGCCCTTTCTGCCCTTCCTGCCCTTTCTGCCCTTTCTGCCCTTTTACAGACCTCACCCGCCTTCGGCACCCTCTCCTAACTTAGG
>JBGUSZ010000080.1:0-2310 GCA_045132795.1 Tidjanibacter sp.
GGGTAGATGCTACGCTTCTGCTGCTGCTCCAACTCGGTGTTGTCCGACAGGGTGTTGCCGGCATCTACGGAACCTTTTCGGTCGATAATTTTGCTTTCAAAGGCAAGAGCCTCGGCAAGAGTGGTCTTGCCCGCACCCGCACCGCCAACGATAACTACGTTGCGGAGATCGTTAACATGATAAGTTTTCATTGTGTAGTGTTTTTATGTTAGTTTTCGGTTGTTACTCTTCAAAGAGTTCATAAAGGTATAGTTATTTTTTTAATTCCACAATCAATTTGTCAGTTTTCTAAATGTTTTTTGTATCTTTGTTTGCGATATGGAGGAATTTTTGAACAAAATAACCACTCTAAAAGAGTATTTAGCGGGCGCACCAAAGCGCATAGCAGTTGTTACACACACCAACCCTGACGGCGACGCCATCGGCTCTTCGTTGGCGTGGGCCGAAGTTTTGATGGGCCTTGGCCACGAGGTGTCGTGCCTTGTGCCCAATCGCTACCCATCCTTCTTGGGATGGATGCAGGGCGTTGAAAGTGTGATTGTGGCAAAGGAGAATCCGGAGGTGGCAGCCGAAAAGGTTGCCGCTGCGGAGTTGGTATTCATTATGGACCTCAACAAGATTGACCGACTAGACACTCTCACCGAGGCTATCGAGGCCAACACCACCGCACCTCGTATTCTCATAGACCACCACCTCTCACCTCCCAACGACTTCACTCTGCAATTCTCATACCCCGACCTCTGTTCTACAGCATACCTTACCTATAAGATTATCGAGCAAATGGTAGGGGTTGATGCCATCTCGGTGTCCATTGCAGAGAACCTATATGCGGGTATTATGACCGACACAGGCAATTTTGCGTTCAGCACACTCACGCCCGACCTTATGCGTGCCGTGGCAGTGTTGTTGGAGCGAGGCCTTAACATACCCAAAGTTCACACAGCGGTCTATGACTCATATACGGCCGATCGAGTGAAGCTGCTCGGCTACTCGTTGTGCCACAAGATGAAACTCCTCGAAGAGGGTAGGGCTGCCTACCTGAGTCTGTCGGAGAGGGAGATGCGCCAACACAACTTTCAACTCGGTGATAGCGAGGGTTTTGTGAACTATCCGCTGACCATTGTGGGTGTGAAGATTTCGGCTATGTTCACCGAGACAAGGAAGTTCATCCGTGTGTCGTTGCGCTCTCGTGGCGACGAGGTGGATGTGAATGTCTTTGCGAGGAAATACTTTGGTGGCGGTGGCCACAAGAACGCTGCCGGCGGCAAATCGTTTGTGTCGCTGCGTGAAACCATCGAGAACTATAAAAAGGCAGTTGCGGAATTCCTCCCCACCTGCAATCTCAAAGATTGATAAACTCTAATCAAAACCATACCTTATGAAAAAAGTACTTTTATTGCTTGCAATGGTTGCGGGCACAGCACTTGGTGCAAGCGCACAGTATCACTATCAAGATGGTGGTAATGTGGATATGTTGCGTCCCGTGGTGAAAAAACAGTCGCCACGCAAAGAGATTATCATTCCCAACGTGGAGGGTTACAAGGTTTATAAGGCCGACCTGCACACCCACACAATGTACTCCGACGGACACGTTCTGCCCGAAGTGCGAGTGAGGGAGGCTTTTGCAGAAGGTCTTGACATCCTCGCTATTACAGACCACTTCGAGAGCCGTAAGTATGCCAACGATATGCTCACCTACCTCAAAGGACACGTTCCCGAAGGCGAGAAACACCCCAGGGGCGTTGTGAGCGACAAGATTGACTACAACCTGCCCCACAACTCTTCGGTCAGTGCGGCAGAAAGAATGGGTATTTACCTCATTCGTGGTATTGAGATTTCTCGCAACCCAGCCGAGTATGGCCACTTTAACGCTCTCTTTACCACCGACAACAACACCATTAACGATGCTGACCCTGAGGTTGCCATCCGTAACGCCCGTGCACAGGGTGCAATCATTATGCACAACCACCCCGGCTGGCGCCGTACGAGCCTCGACACCCACGCCTTTGAGGACCGCATCTACTCCGAGGGCCTCATCGACGGTATTGAGGTGATGAACAACAACGAGTTCTACCC
Organism: Tidjanibacter sp.; assembly: GCA_045132795.1. GTDB lineage: Bacteria > Bacteroidota > Bacteroidia > Bacteroidales > Rikenellaceae > Tidjanibacter. The sequence goes on from JBGUSZ010000080.1 coordinate 2,077, forward strand.
TAAGGCCATCGATCGTGCTATCAACCTCGGCTTCTTCATCTCTGCCAACACCGATATTCATGGTACTATTGCCGAGGTCTACGGCGACGAGATTCGTAACTTCACGATGATTTTGGCCAACGAACTCTCCGACGAGGCCATCCGTGAGGCACTCCTCGACCACCGCACCATCGCCTACTCCTATGGTATTATTGCCGGTGAGGAGAAGTGGCTCCGCCCTCTCTTTGAGGCGTG
>JBGUSZ010000081.1:0-3405 GCA_045132795.1 Tidjanibacter sp.
CAGAATCGCCAACAAAATAAGCATCGGGCGGTTGTTAGCCCAGAGATCTGCAAAAAAGTTAAGCATAAGTTTAAAGTGTTAGTTAAAAAATGTTAGTGTATTTTATTAGTCCAAATATCTGCATTAAACATACAAAAATAGTGTTTTTTGTGAATAAATTTGCATATTCGGAGAGAAAGGTGTAATTTTATTCTCGATTAAAAAGTAATTATTATGGCTAAACGTTTGGCAATCATCGAAAAAGATAGCTGGCTCGAACCTGTGGAAGGAGAACTTGACTATCGTCATAAACTCTATACTGATGCCCTTGCCGACATCGAAAAATCTTCGGGCAACATTGTGGACTTTTCCAATGGCTACCGCTATTTCGGTTTCCAGAGGGATGAACGCAATGGGGGTTGGTGGTTCCGTGAGTGGCTGCCTGCTGCCCACGAGGTCTATATCTTTGGCGACTTCAACGGTTGGGACCGTAGGTCTTTGCCGCTGTTCAAGAATCCCACCAATGGTGTGTGGAGTATCTTCCTTTCGGATAGGGATGTGCCACTTGTACACGGTATGCTCTACAAGATTTTGGTGGTTGGCGACAATGGCACCCACGAGCGTATACCTGCTTGGACCACTCGTGCGGTGCAGGATGATACCACAAAAAACTTCTCAGCCCAATTTTGGAATCCTGCCGAGCCGTTTGATTGGGGTGGCGATGGTTTTAGGGTGAATGCCTCCGAGGGCTTGTTCATTTATGAGTGCCACGTTGGTATGGCGCAGGAGAAGTTGGGAGTGGGCACCTACACCGAGTTTGCCGACGTTGTTCTGCCTCGCATTAAGGCGGCGGGCTACAACGCCATTCAGATTATGGGCATAGCCGAGCACCCATACTACGGTAGTTATGGCTACCACGTTTCGAGCTTCTTTGCCCCCTCCTCCCGCTTTGGTACGCCCGAGGAGTTGAAAGCTATGGTACGCAAGGCCCACGATATGAACATTGCAGTAATTATGGACCTTGTGCACGCCCACTATGTGAAGAACTTTGCCGAGGGTGTGAATGAGTTGGATGGCTCGCCCAACCACTACTCGTTGGCAGGCGAGGCGGGCAATCAACCCCATTGGGACTCCAAAATCTTCGACTTTGGCAAACGAGAGGTTCGACACTTTCTGCTCTCCAATGTGAAGTATTGGCTCGAAGAGTTCCACTTCGACGGCTACCGCTTCGATGGTGTTACCTCGATGCTATATTACCACCACGGATATACCGAGTTTGATTGCAGGGAAAAATATTTTGATGCAGGTGTAAATCGTGATGCCATCACCTACCTAAAACTTGCCAACCACCTTGTTCACTCCCTGAGGCCCGATGCGGTAACCATTGCGGAGGATGTGAGTGGTATGCCGGGCATCAGCTCGCCGGAGGCTGATGGTGGCCTTGGCTTCAACTACCGCCTTGCGATGGGTATTCCCGACTTCTGGATCAAGATGCTCAAGGAGGTGCCCGACGAGAAGTGGAACGTGTGGGACATCTGGAATGTGATGTGTAACCGCTTGGCCGATGCGGGCACGGTGGCATATTGCGAGTCGCACGACCAGGCGATGCAGGGCGACCAGACGATTGCTTTCCGACTGTTGCAGACGGCAATGTACGACTCGATGCACACCGAGAGCCAAAATGCGGCGGTGGATAGGGGTATGGCCCTCCATAAGATGATACGCCTTGTTACGGCTTCGCTGGGCGGTCAGGCCTACCTCAATTTTATGGGCAACGAGTTTGGCCACCCCGAGTGGATAGACTTTCCGAGGGTGGGTAATAATTGGAGCTACCAACACGCACGCCGCCAATGGTCGCTGGTGGATAACAAAAACCTTCGCTACCACGCACTTGGCGAGTTTGACCGTGCGATGATACGCCTTTTGGAGAGGTATAACCAACTTGGTCAGGGCTTTGCTCGCCAACTTGCGATGTACGATGGCGACCAAGTGATGGTGTATAGCCACGGCGATTTGGTCTATGTGTTCAACTGGAATCCCTCGCGCAGTGTGCCGAACTATATCATCCCCGTGCCGGAGGCGGGCAAGTATAAGATTATTCTCTCGACCGACGAGGAACGCTTTGGCGGCTATGAACGCAACGAACTCACGGGCGAATATTTCTCTTTCAATCGTAAGGACGATGATGGGGTAGAAAGACCCTATATGAAGATATACAACGTCTGCCGCACGGCAACGATTTACAAAAAGGTTGAAGATTAAGTCTTCAACCTTTTTTCTGTCAAACGTCAACTGTCAATTCAAGTTGTCCTACCTAAATCACGGGTGTCTTTTTTTATACCTGTGCATTACGAACTTTTCTTTGCAGTGGGTACCTTGAAGATGACCACAAGGCACCCCACAAGGCCTGCTGTGGCTACAATCCAATCGACCACCCTGTTGGCGATGAAAAAGTGGATGGAGCAGCCCACCATTGTACCCATCAGCGCCACAACCCACACCTTTGTTGCGGGGCGCATACCGCCACGCTCGTTGTAGTCCCTAATGTAAATGCCCAGCCGAGAATTCAGCAGTCGTTGTTGCAGCTTGGGCGACGAGCGATAGAACAGCCACGAGGCTGCAAGCAGAAATGGCGTGGTCGGCAGGCCCGGCAGTACAACGCCCACCGCACCCAATACCACACACGATACTCCTATTATAATATAGACGTGTCTTTTCATCGTCGTTTGCTAAACTACACGGTTGACTTCGCCAATGGAGAGGTACCAAAGGTAGCCTCTCACACTCTCATAGCCCATCTGGCGGAGCAGTGTGGCATAGAGCTCTATCTGCTCGACGTGTTTGTCCGACTGATTGAGTCCAAATTTATAGTCCATAACCACAGCCTCGCCACCACGCACCATAACCCTGTCGGGACGGTGGAAGCGACCATCGGCGATAATCTCCCTCTCAACGAAAACCTCCTCCCAAGAGCCGTCAAACCAACCCTTTACCTCCTCGTTTGTCATCGCACGCGCAATGTTGCTCCTGAGGGTTACGGCATCGTTGTCCGCAATCTCACCACTACCTGCCAATTCGCCAATACGCCTCTCGGCATCTGCAAGCGTAGCCGATTCCTCAAACACCTTGTGCATCAGGGTACCCATATCTCGGGGCGAAAGCAACTCACCACTACTCTCCTCGTCGTAGCGCTGGTGGTTGTAGCTCACGGCTAACTTGCCTTTTGGAGAGTAGGTGCTGAATAGACTCGGCTGGGACTGCTTTGCTTGTTTGGGGGTGTACTCACACGGAGAACCAAATTCAAGTGTTGTTGAGTCGCCCAAATAGGAAGTGAAAATTTTACCCACAGAGTTCTTGTCGGCCCTGTGTTTGTCAACCATAATGTGCAACTCCTCCACAGCCCTCGTAAGGGCCACATAGAGTGTG
>JBGUSZ010000082.1:0-38241 GCA_045132795.1 Tidjanibacter sp.
GGTTGAAAACCACATCCAGCGCAAACTTCGAGAGTCGTGCCTCAATGTAACGAGGAGCAGCCGCGCCGTCGCCCGTGAGAATGTTTCCCCAGTTACCCTGGCAATCAACCAATAGATTTTTCTGGCCCAACTGCACCAACGCATCGCCAATGGATGCGTCACCGTGGGGGTGGAACTGCATAGTGTGGCCAATGATGTTGGCAACCTTGGTGAAGGCTCCGTCATCCATCCTCTTCATCGAGTGGAGGATGCGCCTCTGTACGGGTTTCAGACCGTCGTCGATGTAGGGCACCGCACGCTCCAAAATCACATAGGAGGCGTAGTCCAAAAACCACTCCCTATACAATCCCGTGAGTTTGGTGCGGGCCTTGCCGCCCTCGCCCATTAGTTTGGCATATTTGTCGGAGAGGCGGCGTGCATTAACCTCTTTGGCTGCGGGTACCTCCTCGGTGGCAGCGGCAACCTCTTCGGTGTCCACTACTACTTCTTCTTGGCTCCCGACCACTTCAACGTCTGCCTCTTCTGTGTGTGATACAATCTCTTTTTCCATATATCGTTTAGTATTCTTCTTGCTCTTTTTTGTTTGGGTATTGTTTTTGTTACCCGTGAGGGGGTTAAGGAGTTTAAGGAGATTAAGGAGTTGCCCTCAATTCTCAATTCTCAATTCTCAATTCTCAACTCTCAATTCTTACAATATGTCGTCCACATAGTCGGCCTCGATGCGCAGGTTGTCCACAATGAAGCCCTGCCTCTCGGGGGTGTTCTTGCCCATATAGAACTCCAACATTGCGTGGATGGGCTCCTCGTGTGAAATCTTCACAGGTTCGAGCCTCATGTTGGGGCCGATGAACTCCTTGAACTCGTCCGAGGAAATCTCACCCAAACCTTTGAATCGGGTAATCTCCGGCTTGGAGAGTTTTGCCATAGCCCTCTGCTTCTCCTCCTCGTTGTAGCAGTAGATGGTCTCTTTCTTGTTACGCACCCTGAACAGAGGGGTCTGCAACACAAAGAGGTGGTTTTGCCTGATAACCTCGGGGAAGAATTGCAGGAAGAAGGTCATCATCAGCAGCCTGATGTGCATACCGTCCACATCGGCATCGGTTGCGATGATAATCTTGTTGTACCTCAAATCGTCGATACTCTCCTCGATGTTGAGTGCCGCTTGCAGGAGGTTGAACTCCTCGTTCTTATACACGAAGGTCTTGTTCTCGCCAAAACAGTTCAGAGGCTTACCACGCAGCGAGAATACCGCCTGTGTCTGCACATCCCTTGATGCGGTAATCGAACCACTCGCCGAAAGACCCTCGGTAATGAAAATCATAGACTCCTCCTTACGGGGATTCTTCACATCGGAGTAGTGAATCTTGCAATCCCTCAGTTTGCGGTTGTTGAGGCTCACCTTTTTGGCAATCTCCCTGGCCTTCTTCTGTACCGTGGAGATGGCTTTGCGCTCCTTCTCGTTCTCGGCAATCTTCTTGTTCATCAGCTGGGCTGTCTCGCTGTGGATGTGGAGGTAGTCGTCCAGCTCTTGCTTCATGAAGTCGCCGATGAATTGGCGTACGGAGAGTTGGCCGGGGCCCATATTCTTCGATGAGAGTTTAATCTTCGTCTGGCTCTCAAACTCGGGCTCCTCCACACTCACACTGATGGCGGCAATGATACTGCCCCTCACGTCGGCAGGGTCGTAGTCCTTCTTGAAGAACTCCTTGATGGTCTTGGCCACAGCCTCCTTGAAGGCCGCCTGGTGGGTACCGCCTTGTGTGGTGTGCTGTGAGTTTACAAACGAGAAATATGTTTCGCCATAGCCCGTGCCGTGGGTGAAGGCAATCTCAATATCCTTACCTTTCAGGTGGATTGGTGGGTAGAGTGGCTCCTCGCCCAAGTTTTCGCCCAGCAAGTCGAGCAGACCGTGTTTCGACTCGTAGCGTTTGCCATTGAGTTTGAACGCCAAGCCCGTGTTGAGGTATGTGTAGTTTTTCACTCTCTGCTCCACATACTCCTCGTTGTAGTCGTAGATACCAAAGACCTCCTCGTCCACCAAGTAACGCACCGTGGTACCATTCTTCTCACTCACGCCATCCTCCCAGCGGTCGCCATCAGCGAGGCCCTGTTTGAAAGTTACGGTACGAGCCTTGCCATCCCTCACACTCCTTGCCTCAAATTGTGCAGAGAGCATGTTCACGGCCTTCAAACCGACACCATTCAAACCAACGGTCTTCTTGTAGCCGGCACCCTCATACTTACCACTCGTGTTGATAACGCCCACGCAAGCGTCGAGAATTTCCAATGGAATACCCCTACCGTAGTCCCTAATGGTTACCCACTTGTCTTCGATGGTTATCTCTATGAGGTTGCCGAAGCCCATGGTGAACTCATCCACGGAGTTGTCCACAACCTCCTTGATGAGGGTGTAGATACCATCATCGGGCTGTGTGCCGTCGCCGAGTTTACCAATCCACATACCGGGGCGCAGACGCATCTGGTCCCTGGTGGAGAGTGTTTTGATGTCTTTTTCGGTGTACTGTACCGTCTGTTTGTTTTCTGCCATTATATCTCTGTCTGCCGTCGACCGTCGACCGTCGACCGTCTTTTATAGTTATCAGTTGTCAGTTGTCAATGAGGAGTAGTCCGTAAAAATTTCCTCTCCTTCTTCACGGGTATCTTTTTTAATACCTACGCCCATTTATGCCTTGAGACCTTGCATCTCCTCAAAGTTCTCCGCCGTCAGGGCTTGAACGTGTTGTGCGAGGTCCCTTGCCGTGGCGAACTGTTGTACTTGCTCGGCCTCAATGGGAGGTAGGATGCGCAGGGAGAGGGTGCGGGTTGCGGCTCCTCGCTTGGTAAGCAGATTTCGCGTGCCCACAATCACACACGGAACAACGCCCACATTGTTTGCTTGTGCCAACTTGAAGGCTCCATCCTTGAAGAGGTGTACCTTATTGTCCTTGCTGCGAGTTCCTTCGGGGAAAATCACCACGCTTGTGCCTCCCTGCAAATGCTCCGTGCCCTCGTCCATCACACACGTTGCGGCACTTGCCGTTCCTCGGCGGATGACAATGTCGTCCCTCAAACCGAGCATCCATCCGATGGCCGGAATCTTCTTCACCTCAATCTTCGACACAAAATTGAACCCCCTATTGTTGGGGATGAAGAACATCAACGGAATGTCGAAGAAGGATTGGTGGTTGGCGGTGATGACGTATGGCTTGCCCTCTGCGAGATTCTCTTTGCCCTCCACCTTCACCCTCCACATTGGGCAGGTCAGATAGACAACCCTTGCCACAAGGTATGAGGTGCGGAGTGTGAGGGTGCGCTCTTTGTGTCCCAAAAGGATGTCAAGCAGCGCTGTGATGCCCAATAGGACCAACGAAAAGATGGCCCAGAGGACTATCCACAGCAGAAAAATTGCGGTTACTACTAATCTCATATACGTTTTCTTTTCTATTCGATGAGTTTGAGAGTGTGGGATTTGTGCGAACAAGGTGACAACATCCCAATTTACAACCCACAAAGGTAGGCACTTTTTTGCGTTTTACCTATTTTTAATAGGGAAAGTTATTAACAATTCACCATTCTCAACTTTTTGTGTATATTTGTCCTGCAAACAAAACTAAAAGGATATATGAAAGCATACGTTTTTCCCGGCCAAGGAGCACAATTTAGTGGTATGGGTAAGGATTTATATGAGAGCAGTCCTGCCGCTCGTGAGTTGTTTGATAGGGCCGATGAGGTGCTCGGCTTTGGGCTGAGCAAAATTATGTTCGAAGGAACGGATGAAGAGTTGCGTCAAACGAAGGTTACCCAGCCTGCCGTCTTTTTGCATTCGGTAGCTTCGGTGGCTGCACTCGGTGAGGAGTTTAGGCCCGATATGGTTGCGGGCCACTCGTTGGGCGAATTTAGTGCATTGGTAGCTGCGGGAGCTCTCGACTTCGAGTCGGGCCTGCGCTTGGTCTATGCTCGTGCGCTGGCGATGCAGAAGGCGTGCGAGGAGGTACCATCCACTATGGCCGCCGTTTTGGGCCTCTCGGATGATGTGGTGGAGAGTGTCTGTGAGGGCATAGAGGGTGTGGTTGCTGCCAACTACAATTGCCCGGGACAGATAGTCATATCGGGTACGAAAGAAGCTGTGAGTGAGGCTTGCGTTAGGCTCAAAGAGGCGGGAGCAAAGAGGGCTCTGCCGTTGGCTGTCGGAGGTGGTTTCCACTCGCCCTGTATGGCCTCTGCAAAGGAGGAGTTGGAGAGGGCCATCGAGCAGACCATTTTTACCACTCCACGCTGTCCGATTTACCAAAATGTGGACTCTAAACCACACACCTCGCCCGAACAAATAAAGGCCAATCTAACGGCCCAACTGACCTCGCCTGTGAGGTGGACACAGAGTGTGCAAAATATGGTCGCCGACGGGGCTGTGGAATTTGTCGAGTTGGGCCCCGGAAAGGTCCTCACGGGACTCGTTGGAAAGATTGTCGGAAAGTAAACAAATTAAACCCATAATAGAATGAAAACCAAAACGTTATTTTTAGCAATTGCAACTCTTTCGCTTATGACAACTGCGTGTAAAGAGCAGGCCGTGGTGGTGGCCGAGAACCCCCTTCTTTCGGAGTGGAATACCCCCTTTGGAGTGCCCCCATTTGATCAGATTGAGGTGGCACATTACGAGCCTGCATTTAAGGCTGCAATGGCGCTCCACGAGGAGGAGATTGAGGCCATTGTGAACAACCCCGAGAAACCCACTTTTGAGAATACAATTTTGGCCCTCGACAATGCTGGCGAACTGCTTGGCAGGGTGTCCAACACCTTCTTCCTTGTGGCCTCTGCCGACACGAACGACGAGATGCAGAAGGTGGAGGCAAAAATGAGTCCGAAACTCTCGGCCCACAGCGACAAGATTATGATGAACGACGCCCTCTTCGAGCGTGTGAAAAAGGTCTATGAGGGACGCAAAACAGCAGGTCTTGACGAGTTGCAGGTGCGCCTCACGGAGCAGACCTACAAGGATTTTGTGCGCTCGGGTGCAAACCTCTCCAAGGAGCAGAAAAAGGAACTTGCCAAAATCAACGAGGAGCTTTCGTTGGCAACGGTGGAGTATGCTCGTAACTTGTTGGCTGCCAGCGCTGAATTTGAGATGGTTTTGGAGAGCTCCGAGGAACTTGATGGTCTTCCCACCTCGGTGCGTAATGCAGCAAGAGAGGCAGCCGAGGAGGCCGGCTACAAGGGTAAATACCTCTTCACATTGAGCAAACCGAGTATGCTTCCGTTCCTTACCTACTCGAAGAATAGGGAGTTGCGCCAGAGGCTCTATGAGGGTTATCTGAACAAGGGTAACCTTGGCGACAAAAACGACAATAAGGAGGTGATTAATACCATAATTAAACTGCGCACGCGCAAGGCAAATCTGCTCGGTTTTGCCTCCCACGCACACTTTGTGTTGGATAACGTGATGGCTAAAACCCCTGAGAATGTCTATGCACTCTTGGAGGAGATTTGGGAACCTGCCCTGAACACCGCAAAAGAGGAGTTGGAGGAGATGAAGAAGATTGCTCGCAAGGATTTCAATCCTGATGAGTTTGCATCGTGGGATTGGTGGTACTACGCCGAGAAGGTGCGTCAGAAAAACTACAACCTCGACGAGCAGGCCCTCCGTCCCTACTTCTCGTTGGAGAACGTAAGGCTCGGAATCTTTGGCCTTTGCAACCGCCTCTATGGCATAACATTCAGCCCCGTGAAGGTACCCGTGTACAACAAAGAGTGTACCGCCTATCAAGTGTTGGAGGCCGACGGCACCACTCTGGGTGTTGTGATTTTCGACTTCTTCCCACGTCCCGGCAAGTCGTTTGGTGCTTGGTGTGGTGGCTATGTGGATATGGCCATTAAGGATGGCAAGAGGGTGAACCCCGTGGTTACGGTGGTGTGCAACTTCACTCGTCCCTCGGGTAATACTCCCGCACTGCTCACCATTGACGAGACGGAGACCTTCTTCCACGAGTTCGGCCACGCACTCCACTCGCTCTTTGCACAAGTACCCTACAAGGGTCTCCTCGGTGTGGAGCGTGATTTTGTGGAGCTTCCCAGCCAGATTATGGAGAATTGGGCAATGGAGCCCGAGGTGCTTAAAACCTATGCTGTGCACCACCAGACAGGCTCGATTATCCCCAACCACCTCGTAAGGCGACTCCAAAAGAGCGACAAGTTCAATCAGGGCTTTATGACCACTGAGCTGTTGGCCGCATCGCTCAGCGATATGGACATCCACACCCGCACCTCCACCGAACCTCTGGATGTGAATGCCTTTGAGCGTGAGGTGCTTAACGAAAAGCGTGGTTTGATTGAGCAGATTGCTCCCCGCTACCGCTATCCCTATTTCTCGCACATCTTCGATGGTGGCTACTCGGCAGGCTATTACAGCTACACTTGGGCCGAGGTTCTCGACAAGGATGCTTATCAGGCCTTTGTTGAGACCGGCAACCTCTTTGACCGCAAGACCGCACAGCGTTTCCGCAAGCTGCTCGAAGCGGGCGGTACAAAGGATGGTATGGTTCTTTACAAAGAGTTCCGTGGTGCCGAGCCCAGCCGTGTACCTCTGATGGTGGCCCGTGGCTTTATGGAGGCTCCCACCGAGGAGTAGTGAATTGCCCGAAAGGGTGTATGAAAAAAGTATCCTTCTGCGATGTGCGGAAGGATACTTTTTTTGTGTGTGATGGGGAGCTATCGGAGGTAGTCGTCGATTATGGCATTTCGCACATTCTCAACCTTTTCGCGCCACTCCTTACGGTAGCGGGCATTGACCGAAGTGTGTGGACGATAGGGGAACGAGAGGAGTGTTTTGTCGGTGCTGGGTGAGTTGTTGAATGTGGCACATACTCCCTCTGGTGGGCAGGTGCGGTCAATGAGGCCCACCTCCACAACCAACTTAGCCTTGGAGAGGCCCAACAGTTGGGCGGCATCATAGTAGGGGAGTAGCTTGCAGTATGTGTCGGCTGTCTCTTGGGCGGCTGCTCCACGCGAATAGGTCTGTGGCCAGCCTGCGCTGTGGCCCCCAACCACACCTCCCAGGTCGGTCATTGCGGGCACGTTGAGCACAGCCATTGTAACCCTCTTGTCGATGCCTGCAAGTGCGGCGGCTTGTGCTCCGCCTTGACTCTCGCCATAGACAAGCACCCTCTCGCCGTCCCACAGGGTGGATTTTGTGGCATAGTCGAGGGCGCGCACAAGACGTAGGAACATCGTGCGGAAGTAGAACGACTTATGGTCTGTGAGTGGCCACTTGGAGTATCCTTTCAGGTCGCCATTCTCCAAATCGTCATAGTAGCTTTGGGGTTGTCCGTTGAGGTAGCCGTGTGCATTGATGTCGAGGGCAATGGTGCCACCACTCCTGCTTGCCCACTGAAGTGCTCGCTCGGGTGTGGATTGGCAGTGGGCTTTGCGTACACCGGCTGCGTGGGCAAAGATGGCGATGGGGAGCGAACGGTTAGCTGCTTCGCGAGGGTAGGCTATGTAACCCCTCACGGGAGCACCCTCGGGCATAGATATTTCCAGGTCGTAGCAGACATATTTGTCGGCCCACTTTTGGGGCACATCAACCGAAACGAGAGTAACCTCGGTATCGCTGTAACGCATACGCCTTATCTGCTTACGCCAGAATTTTTCAAGGTCGCGGGGTTTGGTAAACGAGGGGGTGAACTGCTCGGCAGCCACGGCAAAACCAATGGTTGTGAGGCTCTTCTTGTCGCCTTGTGGGCCAACCGAAAGAATTACGGACGAGGCTTTGTCGAAGGAGCCGCTCCAAATGGGAGTGCGCTCGTTGGTGGTAAGGGAGATGTTTTGTTGCTCTGTGATGGTGGTGCCGTTGACCATCACGGATAGGTTGAGTGGGAAGGTGCACTCCTCGCGTAGCTGTCCGTAGACGGTTACCTGTTCGCCGGCTGCATAGAATCCCGTGGGGGAGTCAATGAATAGCTCCACGGGCTCATAGACGGCTTGTGCTCCCATCGACAGGGTGGCACACAAGAATAGTAGTAGGATTGTGAGTTTTTTCATGGTTTACATTTTTGGGGTGTTGTTTGGGCAAAAGTACAATTTTGGTGTGGTAAAGTCAAACATAGAAATGCCAAAAAATGACACGGATTGGACATTTCAGAACAGAAAAAGATGTTTTTTGGACAATTTTGATATTTGTTGAACGAAAATGCAAATTGAAAGTAAATCTATGATTTAAATTTTTTATCTTTGCAGCCGTAAGGAACTAATTTTAATTTATCTAACCACTAAACTAAAACCATGAGAGGATTTACAAAATCACTGATTGGAAAACTATTGTCCATTGTGGCAATGTTTGTCGTTGGTGGTGTGGGCCTGACTTCGTGTTCGCAGGAGGACCAGACGATGGATACTTTGTTTGCGCTCTACTATGCGGGACTCAATGAAATCAGCCCAGGCACCAACATCTCTATTACTCCCACCTATCACGGTACAAAGCCTTCGGGTTTTGAACTTCTGGGTATTGAGCTCAATGGCCTTCCCTACCAGACAGAGTGCTTTGTGCTGGATGCAGAGAGTGGTGCGTTTTCGTTGGAGAACACCGAAGAGTTGCCCACGGGTAAATATGTTGTCGGTGTGGCTTGCACGTCGGATGGTGTGAGGTATGAGTATCCGGAGGCCATCACGATTAATATGCTTAAACCCATCCCTGATGGTATCTTCGTGGAGCCTAACGACCTGCGTGTGGAGTGGGGCGATGTGGTGGAGACTTCGGAGGAGAAACCTCTGCCCACCGCACAGATTATTACCGATGGCAACCGCCACGTGGAAATCAAAAAATATGCTATCGCCAATGTGTATCGCAATGGCGATTTGGCAGAGGAGTGTAAGGAGTGGTTTGAGGTGCACCCCACCCAGGGCGTGTTCTCCATCGTGGAGAATAATGCAGCCATCGAGCCGGGTGTCTACACTTTTGATTTCAAACTCAATACCTACATTGTGGGCTCCGAGTCGGAGGATGGTATCTTCCGCAACGCTCTGAGGGTTACGGTTACCGCGGCTCCTATGGAGTTGACCTACAATCCCGCAAGTATGTTGGTGGAGGTTGGCTATGCCGGCAAGTCGGCCAAGCCACAGTTGAAAGGCTCGCAGGACGACCTTGTGTATACCCTCAAAGGCGTGCAGCCCAACAATATCGGCATCACCGTTGACGAGGCTACGGGTGTTGTTCGCTTCCCCGAAAATCACGACATCAAGGAGGGCGACCAATTCGTTGTGAGCGTTACGGCTACCAACGCCTATGGTACCAAAGATTTCGACAACATTTTTACATTCAACGTAACCTCCTTTATCTTCCCCATTGAGAAGGTTGTCTATGAGGATGTGGCTGAGGTTATCTCGGGTGTGTCGATTAGCAACCCTGTGAAGGAGGTTGTTGGTAGCGAGGTTACATACTCGTTGGTTGATGTTCCCGCAGGCTTGGAGGCCCTCACCATCGACCCCGCAACGGGTGTGGTTAGCTGCAAGAAGGGCGTGGAACTCCCCGTGGGTGAGCACACCGTCAAGGTCAATGCACGCAACATTAAGGGCGATTTGACCACCTCGTTCAAAATTAAAGTGGTGCCCAATCCGTTTATGTTTACCTATATCGAGTGGGGTAACAACCTCGGCTTGGAACCTATTGAGGACTTTGGCGCGCAGTTCCGTATGAGGGCCGGCGAGGCCGACTTGGTGGTACCTATCGTGAAGAGTGACCTGCCCGAGGGTCAGCCCGTGACATTCAAGCTTGTAAACAAAACCCAAAACTCCAATGCCAAGATGAATGCCTCCATTGACAAGGCAACAGGCACGCTGACCATCAAGGCCGCAGACAATAAGGACGCACACCACCGTGTACACGTTGCCATTTTGGAGGTAACCTGTGGTGGCGACTCGGAGGCAGCCGTTACACGACTCTTCCCCTTGTTTGTTGACCAGGCTGGCCCCCGCAACGGCTACATTGTGGAATACACTCCCTTTGCTGTGAGAGTTAACCCCAAGAAGGGTGGTAGGAGTGTGAGCCCCACCTACTCGCTTGCAGATGGTAGCCCTGCAAACCAATTCACAATGGACTATCGCCGCAACTTCGACTTCTTCAAACTCGGAGGCCCCGAGCAGCACGTTGAGGGTAGGGTGTCGAGCAGCACCTTCCTCTACTGCGTGTGGAGCCGATTCTTTACTGCTGTTGGCAAGGCTGTCAATACGGGTGCTTGCGGTCCAATGTCCTACTATGGCGACAAGAATGGCGCAAATGGTCGTTTGAACCTTGTGGGTGCCTATGTGGAGCCCGAGACCTTGCAGGTGGTTGTCAATGGCGACAAGTTTGTTGACGACTATGGCTATGGCCACGGTGTGGTCATTGGCCAGATGCAGTGCAATGTGAACAATATCGACCCTGTGAATAGTGGTGGTAAGGATATGTTCCCCGTTCTTATCTGGCTTGACCCATCCTACAATAAATAGTGTGAAACAATACTATAAATAGGTATATGAAAAATATCGCTTCAATAATAAGGACAACGGCTGTGGCAATCTTTGCTACGCTCCTCTCCACGGGAGCCTTTGCCCAGCAGAATATTACCATCAAGGGTGTGGTCTATGGCGAGGATAAGGAGCCACTTATCGGTGCGAGTGTTGTGGTGGATGGAACCACCAATGGTACCACGACCGATGTGATGGGTCAGTACTCGATTAGTGCCCCCAAAAATGGCGTGTTGGTGTTTGACTACCTCGGTTACACCACCCACAAGGAGAGTGTGGCAGGTAGGAATAAGGTGGATGTAACGCTCAAAGGCGAGACAGTGTTAGACGAAATTGTGGTTGTGGGTTATGCCACAATGAAACGTTCGGACCTGACCGGCTCTGTTTCGTCGGTAAGCTCAAAGAGCATCGAGAGCTTCAAAACCGGTTCGGTTGTGGAGGCTCTCGGTGGCCAAATCGCAGGTGTGAACATCACCTCCACCGATGGTACCCCAGGTGCTTCACAGGAGATTAAGATTCGTGGTGTCGGTACGGTTACGGGCGACTCCTCGCCTCTCTACATCGTGGATGGCTTTGAGGTGTCGGATATCTCATATCTGGCCAACCAGGACATCAAGTCGGTGGACGTGCTGAAAGATGCTTCGGCTTCGGCTATCTATGGTGCGAGGGCTGCCAATGGTGTGATTCTCATCACCACCAAGGAGGGCCGTGAGGGTCAGACCGAGATTTCCTACAATGGCTCCACTAGTTTCCGTGCTCTGTCCAAACACCTCGACGTGTTGAATACTTACGATTTCGTAAAACTCCAAATGGAGCTTAACCCCACCCGTTATGGTCAACGCTACTATCAGTCGGGTAACGACAATGATGGTGTTCCATATAGATTCCAATCGCTCGAAGACTATCGTAACGAGCCGGGTGTGGATTGGCAGGACGAGGCATTCCGCAACACCTGGTCGCAGAACCACGATGTGAGCATCATTGGTGGCGACAAGGACACCAAATACACCGCCTCCTTCTCGCACTTCGACGAGGATGGTCTGTTCCAGGCCAATACCTTCGCCAAAAACTCGGCCCGTTTGAGGTTTACACAACAGATTTATAAGTGGTTGAGAATGGATGCTTCGGTGAACTATACCAACAGCCTCACCACGGGTGTTGGTACGGGCGGTGGTACGCTGAGCAACATCATCCAGTATCGCCCCACAGGTGGTCTGTATGTGTCGGACTACCAGCTCCGCTACAACACTGTGGACCCCACACTCGAGGAGGTGGGACTCTCCAATAGCAACTACTTCAACCCCATTCTCAACTCCGAGAAGGTGGACCAGAGTAAGAAAATCGACCAATGGATTGGTAACGCTTCGATGAATGTGCAGTTGGCTAAGGGTTTGACCTTCAAGTCGGCATTCTCCTACAACGAGGCATTCCGTAGGGATGACGTGTTTTACAGGGAGGGCAGTAATATGGCCCACCGCACCGCAGGCCCCTATGGTAGCTCCAAAACACAACGACAGCTCCGCTGGACCAACAATAACGTGTTGACCTTCAAGAGGACCTATCGCCGTAGACACGATGTGCAGCTCGTTCTGGGACACGAGGTGTCGTACAACCTTGTTGAGTTCCTCGAAGGCGAGTCGAGGGAATTCCCTCTCGACGACCTCGGAGTGAACAACCTCGGTATGGGTGCTGTGCCAAGTTTGGTAAGTTCGGGTAAAAGTGACAATAAACGCCTCTCGTTCTTTGCTCGTGCTTTCTACGACTACAACGACCGCTATATGCTGACTGCCACTCTGCGTGCCGATGCATCCACTGTGTTCTCGGCAAACAATAAGTGGGGCGTGTTCCCCTCGTTTGCAGCCGCTTGGAACATCACACAGGAGGACTTTATGGAGAATACGAAGGATTGGCTCTCTAACCTGAAATTGCGTTTGGGTTGGGGTACGGTTGGTAACGACCGTATCAGCAACTACCTCTCGCTGGACCTCTACTCGGCCGATAAAATCGGTATGGGTTCCCAGCAGATAACGATTATGAAACCCTCGCAGTTGGCCAACGAAAACCTTCGCTGGGAGGGCTCCACAACCACCAACCTCGGTTTGGATGTGAGCCTCTATGGTGGCCGTGTGAATGTTGTGCTGGATGCCTTTGTGAAGGACTCCAAAGACCTTCTTTTGGAGCAAGACCTTTCGTATGTTACAGGCTTTGGCAAACAGATGCAGAACATCGGTAAGATTCGCAATAAGGGTGTCGAGCTGACGGTTAATACCGTGAACGTGAGCACCAAAGATTTCTATTGGGCCACCGACCTGAATGTGTCGTTCATCCGCAACACCTTGGTTGCATTGCAGGATGGCTCCGATTACATCCTCTCTCGTTCGGGCTTCAACTCCAACTTCTCGAGCTATGACTACATAGCCAAGGTGGGTGAGCCTATCGGTAGTATGTATGGCTATGTGTTCGATGGTGTATATCAATACTCCGACTTCGATATCTATGCCGATGGTACAATGCACCTGAAAGATGGCGTAGTTGATATCTCTGAACACGCTGCCGAGGCAGTCTATCCCGGTTATGTGAAATACAAAGACCTCGATGGCGATGGCGTTATCACCGTTAATGACCGTACCACCATCGGTAATGGTCAGCCCGATTGGTTTGGTGGTATTACCAATACGTTACGCTATCGTGATTTTGATTTCAGCTTTATGTTCCAATTCTCGGTTGGTGGCGAGATTTACAACGCACAGAGGTTGTATAGCACCCAATCGAGGCTTGAAATGCAGAATATGCTCGCCGAGGTTGCGGATCGTTGGACCGCTACCAACGCCTCCAACAAAGTGCCTGCTGCCAAGGGTTATGTCTCCTATGATGTCTATTCTCGATTTATTGAGGATGGCTCGTTCCTGAGGCTTAAAAATATGACTTTGGGTTATACCGTACCTAAACACATTGTGGGTAAGTATCGCATCAGCAATCTGCGACTCTATGCTACGGCACAAAACCTCTTCTGTCTGACCAAATATAGTGGCTACGACCCCGAGGTTAGTATGAGGAGCAGCAACCTAATGCCGGCATTTGACTATGGTGCCTACCCCAAGAGCAAGGTTGTTACATTTGGTGCAGAACTTAAATTCTAATGACACGACGCAAGAGTATGAAAAGAGTATATAATATATTAGTGATTTTGTTCGGCCTGCTGACGGTGGCAACTATGAACTCCTGTTCGCTTGACGAGCAGGTCTACACCCAGGTCGACAAAGGAGAGTATGTGAAGACCGCACAGCAGGCCGAGAGTGTGCTGCTGGGTGTCTACAAGGGTCTGGGCGTAGATGGTGTCTATGGCCACAACCTCTCTATGATTTTAGATATGCCGAATGACCAATCCAAGGCCGAAGGTACCTCAACTGTCGGTTTGCGTTTGCAGGCAAGCAATGCTTATAGTACTACCGATGCCGAGGTGCAGGAGACGTGGGCTGCGCTCTATGCGGGCGTTTACAACGCCAATAGTTTCCTCGAAACAATGGCTGCAAGGCTGCCCGAATTCCCCGAAAAGGAGGTTGGTTTGGGCGAGATTTATGTGGCCGAGGCAAAGGTGCTGAGGGCTATCTACTATTTTGAGTTGGTTAGGTGGTTTGGCAATGTGCCCCTGATTACCTCCACGGAGATGTCGCGCCTCCACCCCTCGAAGTTCGTTCAGGAGGATCCTGTGAAGGTCTATGAGTATATCGAAAAAGATCTCTTGGAGGCCATTCCCGTACTGCCTTGGGTGGGTGAGGATAGCAGGACAAATACCGCTTTCCGTATCTCGAAGGGTACAGCCTATGGTCTGTTGGCGAAAGTGTATGCCACTTGGGCCGGTTATCCATTGCAGGACAAGAGCAAGTGGGAGTTGGCTGCCGGTGCTGCTGCCGAGGTTGTGAACTCCGGCAAGCACTCCTTGGTGCCCAGCTACAAAACCCTTTGGACCAACTGCGCCAACAATGTGTGGAACGAAAAGGAGAGCCTGTTGGAGGTGTCCTATTGGTCGCCCCAATCGACCAACACCACGAGTGGTCGTGTGGGTAAGTGGAACGGTGTGAGTGCCGCCAATGGCTCCATTAAGGGCAGCTACAACATTGCCCTCTATAAGGTAAACCCAACATTTGTGGCCGAGTGGAAAGACTACGATAAGGACGAGCGTTGGAGCTTTGCCTTTGCCGATTACAAATACACAGTTGATGATGGTAAGACCATCCTTGCAAATGCCAAAGTTAACGGTGTGGCAACCGACATCACTTTCGAGATGGCAATGAACAAGGATTGGCTTGGTTGGGATATCTCTTGGCGCTCGAAATATAGCGGCCAACTCTCGCCTCGTAAGTGGGATATCGAGGAGTTTGTGAAGGACGAGAATCAACTGCCCGACAACAACTACTCCAATGTCAATTGGTATGTGTTGCGCTATGCTGATGTGCTGCTGCTCTATGCCGAGGCTCTCAACGAGCAGTTCGGCAAACCCACCTCGGAGGCCTATGAGGCTATCAATCAGGTGCGTAGGCGTGGCTTCGGTTTGGACGTAACTTTGCCTTCGGCAGAGGCCGACCTGCCTGCCGATATGACCTATGACAATTTCCAGCAGGCCATCAAGGATGAGCGTAGCTATGAGCTTTGCCACGAAGGACACCGCCGCCAGGACCTTATCCGTTGGGGTGAGTACTACGAAACCGTGCAGGCAACATACAAAAAGATGATGGATTGGCACGAGAACGCTACCGAGTATTACTTGGGTGCTGAATATACCTTCAAAAACAAAAACGAACTGCTTCCCATTCCCCAGAGGGAGATGGACTTGTGTGAGCAGTTTGAGCAAAACGTGGGTTGGAAGTAAGAGCAATTATTGGAAATAATCAGAATAACTAAATACTAAAACACAATCACAATGAAAAAGATTTTTGTATTCCTCTTCGCTGCAATCTTTGCATTGAGCGGATGTCAAAACGGAATTGACGAACTTGTCGAAAGGGTTGATGACCTCGAAGGCAGGGTAACTGTATTGGAGCAGTTGTGTGGCGATATGAATGCCAACATTAAGACCATTCAGGCCTTTGTTGCTGCAACCGAGGGTAACCTCTTTATTGAGAAAGTTACCGAGGTGGCCGACGGCTTCACAATCACTTTCACCAATGGTAAGACCTATACGCTGAAAAATGGCGAGAAGGGTAATAAAGGTGATAAAGGTGAGCAGGGTGAACAGGGCGAGCAAGGTGCGACTGCTGTACCCAATGTGGGTATCGCATACAGCCCCGAGGATGGATACTATTGGACCATCGATGGCAATCCGGCAATGGTTGACGGTAAGAAGGTGAGCGCACTCGGCGTTACTCCCCAGCTGCGTATCAACGAGGGCAAGTGGGAGGTTTCCTACAACGAGGGCACCACTTGGGAGGAGATTGCTCCTGCCTACGACCAGAGCAACCAGATTACCATCACCGAGGACGAGAATGCTGTTTATCTCACCCTTGGCGATGGCACCAAGTTCACCATCTCGAAAGTTCCCGGCTTTGCCTTCAAGGTTGCTAAGTGTGACGTTTTGGTGAGCGCAGGTGTGGTTGAGTTGCCCTACACTCTGACCGATGGCGACGAGAGCGTGCGCTTTGAGGTTAGGGGTACCTACGAGGCAAAGGTTATCCCCACCGATAACACCAAAGGTGTGATTGCAGTTACCGTTCCCGACCCCGTTGTTGAGGGCTATGTTATCGTTACTGCCGTTAAGAACTCCACCAGCGAGTTTAAGGCACAATACATCTCCTTCGAGGAGGCTGTTTTGAACGTGTCGGACGAGGCCTTTGATGTGAAGAAGGCAGGTGGTCTTTTTGAGGTTACCATCCAGACCAACTTGGACTATGAGGTGAAGATTCCCACCGAGGCACAGAGTTGGATTAGCGTGGTGGAGAGCCGTGCAGTGCGTACCGACGTTGTTGCTTTCCAACTTGCAGAGAACAACACCGGCGAGGTGCGTACCGCAACCGTGACAATCGAGGGCGAGGGTTTCACCAAGAGCATTGCTTTTGTACAGAGCAACTCCGACCTTCCTCCCATCTACTTGCAGGTGGAGAACGCAAGCCCCATCAATGTTGCTGCCACCGCAACCACTGCAACCATTAACATTAAGGCCAATGTGGCTTGGACCGTTACCGTTCCCGAGGGCGTTACCGCTGCTCCTGCTGCGGGCGAGGGCGATGCAGAGGTTGTGCTGACCTTTGAGTCGAATCAGGCTGCTGGTGTTTATGAGAATACCGAGTTTGAGGCTGTTGTTGCAACAGAGAACACTGAGGTTGTAACTCCCTCCTATACCATCAAGGTTGTGAAGGCCGCTGCCAAGAACCCCAATGAGTTCACCTATGTACGCTGGGGTAATAACCTTGGTCTTACTCCCGCTGCCGACTATCTCGACCAGTTCCGTGTAACCAAAGAGATGGGTACCCTTACCGTGCCTGTTGCCGAGAGTGACATCGTTGAGGGCGCAGCAGTTAAGTATGCCATTGAGCTGAAAACACATATGAGTAAACAGCCTTTTGTGGCAACCATCGACGAGAACACGGGTGCAATTACCATCACTTGGCAGGAGCCTAATGCTACCAACGTCTTGACTGCTCGTGCACACTGCGCCTATGTAACCGTAACCGTTGGTGAGGGCGAGGGTGCTATGTCGAAAACGTTCCCCGTGTTTGTTCACTACCAGGGCTTGTCGAACGGCTATGATATTCGCTTTACCCCCTTTGCCTATCGCTTCAACCCCAAGACCGGTGGCACCCAGACTCCTAAGAGTGTGGAGGCATACAATGCAGAGGGTAATCCTATCAATGGTCTTACCATCGACTACCGTAGGGATATAGGCTGGTTCAATTTCAGGAGCGAGTTTACCGAGGGTAACCTTAATAAGGACACTTCTAAACACAACCACGAAACGAGCCTGTTGGTTCCCATTTGGGATGCATATTATGCTGATGCAGAAGTGAATTATAGTTCGTCTAATCCCATAAATTGGTGGGGTAACAAAACCGAGGACAAGCTTGCCAAGACGGCTTGCTATGTAACCCCCGAAACCTTTGCCATCACGGTTAATCCCGAGAAGTTTGTGAAGAATGGTGTCTATGGCGATGGTCTTTTGATGGTTACTATGGCCGCTTGCAAGGATGGTTTGGATCCTCTTGTAAAGGAAAATTCACCACAGAGCGTTAGGCCTTTGATTTTGTTCTTCGACTCGTCGCTTGTGGAGTAGGAGTGTGATATGTGTTGAATGTTTAAAAATCAGATAAGAATAGATGAAGATTAGGAATATATTGGTGGCAGCATTGGCTGTGGTTGCACTGACCGGCTGCTCGCAGAAGGAAGACTACACTTGGGTGAAGAAGAGCATCGATAGGGCCACTTCGCAACTCCTCTGGACCGCCGAGGAGATTGCCGAGACGGGCAAAATACCCCGTTCTACTTGGTCGGGATACGACGAGGAGATGCTCGCAAGGCAAATGGAACGCGATTTCGACACCTTCAAGGACTCGCTCCGCAAGAAAGCTGCTCCTGAGTTAATGGGCAAACGTCGCTTGGCAACCGTGTATGATTGGACCAGCGGCTTCTTCCCCGGCTCGCTGTGGTATGCCTATGAGTTCACCGGAAGAGAGAATGTGAAGGCTGCGGCCGAGAAATTCACAAACCTCCTCTTGCCCGTGAGCCACTACACAAAAACCCACGACTTGGGCTTTATGATTAATTGCAGCTATGGCAACGCTCTCCGCCTTGCTCCCTGCGACACCATCCCCGAGGTTATTGTGCGCACTGCCGACAACCTCTGTGGTCGCTTTGATAGGGAGATTGGATGTATCCGTTCGTGGGACTTTGGCAAGTGGAACTTCCCCGTTATCATCGACAATATGATGAACCTCGACCTGCTCTTCTCGGCATCGAAACTCTCGGGTAACCCATTCTATGCAGAGGTGGCAAAGACTCACGCCAATACCACTATGAAGCACCACTTCCGCCCCGATATGACCTCCTACCACGTTGTTAGCTACAACCCCGATGGTACGGTGGAGCGCAAGCAAACCCACCAGGGCCAGTCGGACGACTCGGCTTGGGCAAGGGGCCAGGCTTGGGGTGTGTATGGCTATGCGGCTTGCTACCGTGAAACGGGCGACGAGGCATACTTGGCACAGGCTGTGAAGATTGCCGATATGATTATGAGCCGTGTTACTACCAAGGATGCCATCCCCTATTGGGACTACGATGCTCCCGAGAGCGAGGAGACCCCCAGGGATGCTTCGGCTGCTGCCGTAACCGCTTGTGCACTCTTGGAGATGAGCACAATGGTTGAGGACGGAGAGAAGTATTTTGCCTATGCGGAGAAGATTCTCAAAAGCCTTTCGAGCGATGCTTACCTCGCAGCCGAGGGTACCAATGAGGGCTTTGTGCTGATGCACTCCACCGGCTCGCTGCCCCACGGCTCGGAGATTGACGTGCCCCTCAACTATGCCGACTACTACTACTTGGAGGCATTGCAGAGGTATATGAACTTGGTTGGTATCACCTACGCCGAGTTGTAGATGAATGTGGCCGACAGGCCATTGAAACATAAACTTTTAAGGAGATAACTATGCGTATCTTATCTCGACTTTTTGCACTGACAGCGGCTCTTGTGGCCGCTGTTGGTGTAGCAGGGGCACAAACCCCCAAGGAGGAGGTATTAGGACTTCTCAACCTCGATATGCCCGAGCTGGCCGAGGTTAAGGCTCACTATCAGGAGGGTAGGGTAGAGGAGGCTGCCGAGGCTCTGCTGGCCTACTACAAGGGCCGAACACACATCACCACGCCCGACATTCCCAACCCTGCCGCTGTGCGCATCTCGGCCAACGAGCAGAAGTGGGCAGATGAGGCCCTCGAACACACCTTCTTTGTTCACTATGGCTACCAACCCTCGTTCAACTATGGCGAGGATATCGATTGGCGTTATTGGCCCGTGAGGGACAACGAACTCCGCTGGCAGCTCCACCGCCACAAGTGGTTTACCCCAATGGGTAAGGCCTACCGCACAAGTGGCGAGGAAAAGTATGCCGAGGAGTGGACCAAGCAGTATCTGGATTGGATAAGGAAAAACCCTCTGGTGAAGATTGCCAAAGAGGAGTATGAGATTATGGACGATAGCGCCATTAAGGCCGATGCCGAGAATGCTCGCTTTGCGTGGAGGCCTTTGGAGGTGAGCCACCGTTTGGAGGACCAGACTCTCCAATTCCAACTTTTCATCCCCTCGCCCCACTTTACGGCCGATTTCCTGTGTGAGTTTTTGGCCAACTACCACCGCCACGCAGAGCACATTATGGAGAACTACTCCGAGAGGGGTAACCACCTCCTCTTCCAAGCCCAAAGGATGCTCTACGCCGGCACCTTCTTCCCCGAGTTCAGGAGGGCAGAGGTGTGGCGAGAGAGTGGCGTAGGTATTCTCAATAGGGAGGTTGAGGTGCAGGTCTTTGACGATGGCGGACACTTTGAGCTCTGTCCACACTACCACCTCGCCACCATCAACATCTTCTATGAGGCACTGCAAGTGGCTACCCTCAATGGCTTCAAGAGCGCCTTCCCACAGAGCTTTGTGGATGCGCTGGAAAAGATGGCAGAGTTCTATATCAACATCTGCTTCCCCGACTACGAAAACCCCTGTTTTAGTGATGCGAAGATTGCCCACAAAGGGGAGGTTATCAAGAACTATCGTGCGTGGTTGGATGTCTTTGGCGACAATGGCTTGGTGCGCTATATGGCCACCGAGGGTAAGGAGGGTGCTCTGCCCGACTACGAGTCCAAAGGACACCTCACGGCGGGCTTCTTTACGTTCCGTAGCGGATGGGGGCAGGACGCAGTGCAGATGGTCGTTAAGGCCGGCCCCAAGGGAGAGTGGCACTGCCAGCCCGACAATGGCACCTTTGAACTGTGGTACAACGGCCACCGACTGATGGCCGATAGCGGCTCTTATATCTACGCAGGCGATGCCGAGGTGATGAAGTGGCGTAATTGGTTCCGCCAAACTGCCGTTCATAACACCCTCACGCTGGATGGTAAAAACCTCCAAACCACCGAGTCAAAAACGCTCCTCTGGCAACCCGAAGGCGAGGTGCAGGTGCTCGTGACGGAGAACCCTTCGTATGAGGGCCTCACCCACCGCAGAACGGTCTTCTTTGTGGAGGAGAGCTATTTTGTGATTGTGGACGAGGCTGTTGGTAGTGCCGAGGGCGTGGTTAATCTCAACTACCAAATGCCTGTCGGAGAGGTCAGGATTGATGGTGAGAAGATGCGCTGTGAGTCGCTCAACGCCTTCGATAGCAACCTCACGCTCCAATGTTTTGCCCCCAAAGGTGCTACCACCACAGAGGCCGAAGGTTGGTTTTCGGACAAATATAAGAGCAAGGTGGAACGCAAGAGGGTGAGTTTCGATGTGGCCAAAAGTGCCACCACCGAGTCGGTGCGCTACGTTACGGTTATCGTACCTCACAAAGAGGCTCAAAAAGGACCCAAAATCAGCGCAAAACTCATCGGAGAGTACAATCCTAATGGTGTGAGCGTGAAGGTCAAGGTGGGCAAACAGAGCCGCAATTTGAAGGTGAAATTCTAAATTAGTGAGGATGGATATTAAAAACTATATTACTGCTTTGTTGGTTCTGCTTGGTGTTGTTTGTACCGCTTGTAATAAGCCCAATATTATTGAAGAAAATATTGCTAATGCCGAGGTGCAGCTCTCTGCTCTGCTGGCTGCGAGCCAGCAGGATGGACAAATCCGCATCCCATCTACCTATCGCGATGGTAAGGTGAGGTTTGTGCCCAAACACGATTGGGTTAGTGGCTTTTTCGCCGGCTCGCTGTGGTATATGTATGAACTCACGGGCGACGAGAAGTGGGCCAAAGCAGCACAACAACACACCGAAAATCTGCACGATATCCAATATCTGACCTGGCACCACGACGTGGGTTTTATGGTCTATGACAGCTATGGTAATGGCCGTAGGCTAAAAGGATTGGTACAGTATGATACGGTGATTGTAAACACGGCCAAATCGCTCTGCACTCGCTTTCGCCCCGAGGCCGGTGTGTTGCAGTCGTGGAATGCCGACAAGGGATGGCAGGCCGAAAGAGGCTGGAAATGCCCTGTAATCATTGACAATATGATGAACCTCGAACTGCTCTTCAAAGCAAGCGAAATCAGTGGCGATGACACTTTCAAAAACATTGCCATTAGCCACTCCGATAAGACCATCCTGCACCATTACAGGGACGATTACAGCACTTGGCACGTGGTCGATTATGACCACGAAACGGGGGCAATCAGGGGTAAATATACTGCCCAGGGTGCGGCCGATGACTCGGCTTGGGCAAGAGGTCAGGCGTGGGGACTCTATGGCTATACGCTGGCTTATCGTTTCACCAAAGACGAGAGGTATTTGCAGCAGGCACAACACGTTGTGGAGTTTATCTTCTCCCACCCCAATCTGCCAGAGGATTTGGTGCCATATTGGGATTATAATGCCCCTGAAATTCCTAATACTCCGAGGGATGTGTCGTCGGCAGCCATTGCCGCTTCGGCCCTCTATGAGTTGTTTGATATGACCAAAAATAAGGAGTATAAGGCGTTGGCCGACACAATCATTGAGTCGCTCTCCTCGCCTGCGTATAGGGCAGAACAGGGCACTAATGGTGGCTTTATTTTGATGCACTCGGTGGGTAGTATCCCACATAATAGTAGCATTGATGTGCCACTGAACTATGCCGATTACTACTTCTTGGAGGCACTCGTAAGGAAGAGAAATATCGAAAACGGAGGCTCGGCAGTGCCGATGTAGTGAGGGGCTGATAGGCCTTTGTTGACTCTGTTTTGAAGGGCTGTTTAGTGCAAAAATTTCGCACTAAACAGCCCTTGTTTTGTGTGCAAAAACCATTGCTTAGATGTGCAAATTAACTGCTGTTTTTTGTTGGTTAAATGAGAAAAAACGGAGTGTAAAAGAGCTTTCAAATCCTATTTTCAAGAGGGAAAATTGAACATAAACAGTTGGAAAAATTCGTCGTTAATTGTTTGGCGAGTTGGTTTAATTGTGTATATTTGCAAATATAAACTCGGATGGCCTGCATTGCTTGTGTGTTGAGATAATGATATTTCCTCCCGCGTGCAGGCTGTAATTGATTGGTAATCACTTTGTTATGTGGTTATCAATGTCCCCAAGATATGCCCGTAAGTGAAATAATTGGAGCATCTTTTTTGAGAAAATATGCTTCGTTAAATGGGGCGAAACAGAGCTATTCTGATGGCAAAAACGGGAGCAATCTATGAGTGACCCTCAACGTAGTTGAGAAAAAAGCGTATGAATACCACTGAAAACTCGGCAAAATCCAACGAAAAAATGTTCCTTTCCGACGCAGATATTTCGGCATCGGATGGTGTCGTGTCTTTGTCGGGCGAGAATAGGGCGTTTCAGACTTGCTCCACCCCCGAGTGGTATGTGATGAGGGTAACCTATCAGAGGGAGCTGGTTGCTCAGAGGTTGCTCGATGGAATGGGGGTAATGAGCTTTGTGCCGACAATGAAAGTCAAGAGGCGTAAAACGGGTGGAGGTACCTATTGGCGCGAGGAGGCTAAGGTGCATAACTACATCTTCGTCTATGCAACATTGCCGGACATCCAAAGTATCAAAACCACCAAAATAACCTACCTGCGCTATATGATGGCCAAGGGGGAGGATGGACGCCCGACTCCGCAGTTTGTACCCCAGAAGCAGATGGAGGACTTTATGGCAGTATGTCGTAGCGAGGGTGCAACATATTTGGACACGGAGATTGACCTTCGCAAGGGCGATAGGGTACGCATTGTGGGTGGTCCGCTGAAAGGAGTGGAGGGTGTGTACACCAAAACAAGCGGACGCAACGAGCGTAGAGTGGTGGTTCGCATTGAGGGTGTGGCCGCAGTGGCCACCATTGCCTTCCCCGCCTCCGAGGTGGAAAAACTATAAAATTGAACATTATTCACAATCAACGATATATGACTAAAGGAATTCTACAAAATCGATATTTCAGCTATTGGGTAGTACTACTCATTGACCTATTCATTGCGGCGCTATCAATACTGCTGTCGGTTATCGGCGTGCGCTACTTTGGTGGTAGCAATGCTGTCGATTCGCAAGATGCACTTGGTATGCTTTTGGTGGGAATGCCTCTCACGGCGTTGTGCTTCTACCTATTCCGCACCTATCGCCACATTATCCGTCACTCGTCGCTCAAAGGTCTGTGGAGCATCGGTGCCGCAGTCTTGTTGAAGGCAGCCATCTTCTATGTACTGCTACACATAGTACCCTACATCACGATGGTCCAGAGGGCTATTGTGATGGGCGTGTTACTCGACTTCATGATATGCTTGTTCGGAATGATTGGAGTGAGGGTAGCGATGGTTGTTGTCTACGACTGGATTGTTGTCCACAGTAAGGATCTTCGAAAAAGGGTGTTGGTCTACGGAACCTCCGATAAGAGCGTGTCACTTACAACCCGTCTGTTCAAGAGTCCCCACTACCATATCGTCGGCTTTCTCACATTTGGTAAAAAGATGAGCCAATACAAGGTTTCGGAGCACACGGTGTACTATTTCGTTGACAAGGAGGATTTTAGCAAAGTGATCGAGAAGACCAACGCTGATGCTGTGTTGTTTGCGAGCGATAACGATGTAAAGGATGAAAAGGAGAGATTGCTGAAATATTGCAGCGAGAATGAACCGCAGCCCATTAAGGTGCTGGTAGCTCCCCAGGTTGATCTTTTTGATAGCAGTGTGAGTAAGGTTAAGATGCGCAATATCCGTATTGAGGACCTTCTTGGTAGGGACGAGATTCAAATCAACAAGGAGGAGATTTTCAACACCTTCCACGACAAGATTGTGATGGTTACAGGAGGTGCAGGCTCCATTGGTTCGGAGATTTGTCGCCAGATGGCATCTCTGGGTGTGAAGAAGCTCGTGATTTTTGATGTGGCCGAAACACCTCTCCATGAGATAAGGCTCGAATTGGAAAAAACATACCCATCGCTGGATTTCGTACCCTTCATTGGTGATGTGCGTTCGGCTAAGAGGTTGCAGATAGCCTTCGACCGTTATCGTCCGGATATCGTGTTCCACGCAGCGGCCTACAAACACGTGCCATTGATGGAGGAGAATCCCTGCGAGGCGGTGTTGAGTAATGTGTTGGGCTCAAAGAATGTGGCCGATTTGTGTGTGCGGAACGGGGTGGATAAGTTGGTGATGATTTCTACCGACAAGGCTGTTAACCCCACTAATGTGATGGGATGTTCCAAACGCTTGGCTGAGATTTACTGCCAAAGCTATGGTATGGCCATTGCGCAGGGAGTCGTGGCCGGAAATACCAAGTTCGTAACTACTCGTTTCGGTAATGTGTTGGGTAGCAATGGAAGTGTTATTCCCCATTTCAGCAAGCAGATTGAGCAAGGAGGTCCCGTTACGGTAACCCACCCCAAAATCAATCGCTTCTTTATGACCATCCCGGAGGCGTGTAGGCTTGTGATGGAGGCTGCATCGATGAGTAATGGTAATGACATCTATGTCTTTGAGATGGGCGAACCGGTGATGATTGCCGACCTGGCGGAGAAGATGATTAAACTTGCCGGTTATGTTCCGGGCAAGGATATTGAAATTAAGTTCACCGGCCTGCGTCCTGGTGAGAAACTCTATGAGGAGGTGCTCAGCAATGAAGAAAATACCATTCCTACCAATCACCACAAAATCAAAATTGCAAAGGTTAGGGAGTATAACTTCGAGGAGGTGTGTGATACGTATGAGGAACTCATTGAGGAGGCAAAGGGTGGTAATGTGATGGCTACCGTGAGGCGAATGAAGGATATTGTGCCGGAATTCAAGAGCAACAACTCCATCTATGAGGAGATAGACCACCAGATAGAGGCCGAGGAGGCACAAATTGCATAGAGTCGGCGTGTGTGGTGGGATGCAAACGGATAAGGTAGAAGAGAGATGAAAATTGCAGTTGCGGGAACAGGATATGTGGGATTGAGTATTGCTACTCTGTTGGCACAGCACAACGAGGTGGTGGCTGTGGATGTGGTGGCCGAGAAGGTCGCCTCAATCAATGCTCGCAAAGCCCCAATCAAGGACGAGTATATCGAGAAGTATTTTGCCGACAAGGAGCTCAATCTGCGAGCAACCATCAATGCACAGGAGGCATATGCAGGGGCCGAGTATGTAATTGTTGCGGTGCCTACCAACTACGACTCTCATAAAAACTTCTTCGATACAACTCTGGTAGAGAGGGTTGTTAGCGAGGTCGCCAACCACAATCCCCAAGCAGTCATCGTTATCAAATCTACCGTTCCGGTGGGCTACACCGAGGGCATCAGTAGAAAGTTTACGGAGAATACGATTCTCTTTTCGCCGGAGTTCCTCAGGGAGAGCAAGGCACTCTACGACAATCTCTATCCCAGCCGAATAATTGTGGGCTATCCCCAAGGCAATAGCGAGGCAGCAGAGGCGGCCGAGGAGTTTGCAGGATTGCTCCGTGAGGGAGCCTTGAAGGAGGATGTGGCCGTTATGTTGATGGGGACAACCGAGGCAGAGGCAGTGAAACTCTTTGCCAACACCTACCTTGCCCTGCGAGTGAGCTACTTCAACGAACTTGACACCTACGCCGAGATTAAGGGGCTCGACACGAAGGATATCATTGCCGGAGTGTGTTTGGACCCCCGCATTGGCGACCACTACAACAACCCCTCGTTTGGCTATGGGGGCTACTGCCTGCCGAAGGACACCAAACAGCTCCTTGCCAACTACGACGATGTGCCACAAAATATGATGACGGCCATTGTGGAGAGTAATCGTACAAGAAAGGACTTCATTGCCGACCAGGTACTTTCCAAAGCCGGATATTATGCGTATAGTGCCCAGAACGGCTACGATAGCTCCCAGGAGAGGGAGTGCATCATCGGAGTGTATAGGCTGACAATGAAAACGGGGTCGGATAATTTCCGCCAGAGTGCCATACAGGGTGTTATGAAACGCATCAAGGCTAAGGGCGCAAAGGTTATCATCTATGAGCCCACGCTCGAAGATGGCACCACATTCTTTGGCTCGGAGGTGGTGAACAACCTTGCAGAGTTCAAGGCTCGTTCGCAAGCCATCATTGCCAACCGTTACGAAGACGCGCTTGCCGATGTTGAGGAAAAGGTCTACACAAGGGACCTCTTCAAGCGCGATTAATAGGAACGATAGGGGGCGAGCCATATAAAGGCTAATTTTTGAAAGAAAAACAAACCACATTCGATAGATTCTATGAAGATACTTTGGCTTTCCAACTGTGAATTGACCACACAACCCACCGCTACCACGGGCTCGTGGTTGCAGGCTATGTCGGCAGCACTCGCCGAGCGCGATGATGTGGAACTGTGTAACATCACTCTTGGTCGTGTTAAAGCCATAACGCGCTGTGATTGCGGAAACATAAAACAGTGGCTCATTCCCAAAGGACATCTCAAAAATGGATTGCCCCATGGGGAGATGTTGAGCGGTCTGGTGAATCTGATTGAGGAGATTGCTCCCGACTTGGTACACATCTGGGGAGTGGAACTCTTCTGGGGTCTGCTAACAGCGCGAGGATATATCAAGTGTCCAACGCTGCTCGAAATACAGGGTCTACGTTCCAAGTGTGCCGATGTGTGGTATGGAGGTATGAGCCTCTCGGAGGTGATTGACAGTATCAACCCACGAGAGGTGCTTTTGTTCAAGAGAGGCATCGTTCGCAAACAACTCAGGGAGCGTCGTAAAGGTAGGCAGGAAGGCGAGATTATCTCGGCCCATCGCCACATCTCCGTACCATCAGACTGGGTGAAGGCTTGCATTGCTCCGTATTGTGCAGAGGGTACAGCTGTTGTGCAGAGCCACCTGCCCGTGAGGAGGGCATTTTTGGAGGCTGCCGAGTGGAACAAACCCTCCACAGAGAATGGAGTGGAGTTGCTGGCCATATCCTCGGCCCCCATTCCATACAAGGGCATACACGTTGTGTTGAAGGCACTCTCGCTGCTCAAAAAGAGGTGGCCCAATGTGCGCCTGACCATTGCCGGTGACTACGAGCAGCACCGTAAGGGGTGGAAAAAGAGCGGGTATGTCAGGCACCTGTTGAAGCAGATTAAGAGGCTCGGATTGGAGCAGAATGTTTTCCTGCCCGGAGCTCTGTCGGCTGAGCAACTAGCCGAGAGAATGCAGCAGAGCCACGCAATGATACACGCCTCGTTTGTGGAGTCCTACTCGTTGGCTTTGGCCGAGTCGATGGTGATTGGAGTGCCCAATGTGGTGGCTTGGTCGGGAGCAATGCCCGAACTCTCCACCGACAATAGGGATGCACTCTTCTATTCGCCTACGGACTACTGCAAGTGCGCTTGGCTTGTGGGACGACTCGTTGAGGATACCAATTTGGCACAACGCCTATCCTCGGAGGCCCGCTCTCGCGCACTACTGCGTAATGCGACTGCCGCTGTTGTTGACCACCAAGTGGATACCTACCGATGGGTGTTGGAGGGTAACCGTTGATAGCTAACAATACCTTGTAGCGAAAAGAGGATGATTGTAATTACCAACAAGAGAGATTGCTGCGGATGTGAGGCCTGCAAACAGGTGTGCCCCAAAGGGTGCATCGAGTTGGTGGCCGACGTGGAAGGATTTGCCTATCCACGGGTAGATAAAACCGCCTGCGTCGATTGTGGATTGTGCGAAAGGGTGTGCCCTATGATTAATACCTGCAATCCCGTAGCTCCGTTGGTAACCTATGCTGCCAAAAATAAAAACGAAGCAACTCGTCACAACAGCTCCTCGGGAGGTGTATTCACTCTGCTGGCCGAAAAGGTTATAGCCCAAGGTGGTGTGGTGTTTGGCGCCAAGTTCAACAAAGAGTGGAGGGTGGAACACTCCTACGCAGAGTGCGTGGAGGAACTCTCTCAATTCAGAGGCAGTAAGTATGTACAAAGCTCCATTGGCGACAGCTACGCAAGGGTAGAAGAGTTCTTGAAGGGAGATCGAAAGGTGTTGTTCTCCGGAACACCCTGTCAGGTGGCCGGGCTGAAACACTTTTTGCGTAGGGATTATGACAATCTGCTTACCATTGAGATTGTGTGCCACGGAGTGCCAAGCCCTAAGGTGTGGGCCGACTACCTCACAAAGGAGTGTCAAAAGGACGGCAAAGGAGAGAATATTACGGCCGTGTCGTTTAGGGATAAGACCAACGGATGGAAGAGGTATGATGTGCGCATCGATTTCGCCTCACACAGCCGAGCAATCTTTCACACCGACGACCCCTTTATGAAGGGATTTTTGAAAAACCTCACTCTGCGCCCGTCGTGCTACCATTGCGTTGTACGAGAGGGTAGAAGCGGAGCCGACATCGCACTTGCCGACTATTGGGGCGTGTGGAACATACACAAAGGCATTGATGACGATAGGGGTGTGGGACTTGTTGTGGTCAACACCAACAAGGGTGCCGAGTGGTATGAAGGAGTCCGAGCCGAAGTGGATGATAGGGTGTCGGACTACACAAAGGCTGTGGCCTACAACCCGTGTATGATTAGGAGCGTGGAAGAACCCAAAGATAGGGCAGCTTTCTGGCATCTGTATGGCGACCACAAGATGGCTGCTGTGGGAATGATGGAGAGGAAAATAAAACCCATTGTGGTCTATGCCTACCGATGCAAAGAGTGGGTGGGCAGGCAACTGAAAATGAAGAATAGATAGTGAAGATGAAGGTTGGTATTTTGACATTTCATTGGGCTACAAATTATGGGGCCGTGTTGCAGTGCTATGCCTTGCAGCAAACCCTCACAAGGCTCGGGATGGATGTTGAGGTTATCAACTACAAGCCTCGCAGGTATGACGATTCGCTGTACCGATTTTTCAAGCAACACAAATATAAAAACCTCGCCGAATACAGCACTCTCCGCAAAAAAGAGAGAGCGATAGGAGTGTTTAGGCGTAAGAATCTGAACCTTACACGTAGGGTGCACACCTGTGCCGAGATAGGCAAACTCGCCAAGAGGTATGACCTGATAGTTTCCGGTAGTGATCAGGTGATGAACCCATCGTTTTTGATGTGGGGCGAGAGTAGCAAAAGGCGAAGCCCGAGCTATTTTTTGGGATTTCCGTATGAGGGTAGAAGAGTGGCCTATGCTGTAAGTTTCGGATGTGTGGAATATCCGCAAGAGGCACGTGAGCTGGCGACACATTATATGGCAGCATTTGATGCCATAGGCGTGAGGGAGAATACGGGTGTGGCAATTGTGGAGTCGATGGGCCGCAGCGATGCCGTGGTGGTGCCCGACCCAACGATCCTGCTGCCGAGTGAGTACTACGACTCTCTGGCCACGGAGGGCGGTAGGAGAGGATGTGGAGGTGTAGATAGTGGCGATTATGCCTACTGCTTTTTTCTGCGTAATGAGGAGGAACGACGAGCGAAACTTGGAGCAGTGATGAGCGATAAAGGACTGCCGTTTGAGGAGTTGATGTGGAATAACGACGACGGCGACTACTCGATACAAGGTTGGCTGCGGAAAATACGTAATGCGAAGTGCGTGCTGACCGACTCGTTCCACTGTATGGTGATGTGCCTGAAACTGCATAAACCCTTTGTGGTCGTTACCGATGTGGAGGGTAACGAGGGAATGAACGATAGGTTTTATAGTCTTCTGGGACGCTTCGGCCTTTCGGAACGTGTGGTGTATAAGGGGGTGCTTGCAAGCCAAACTATCGCGCTTGATAAGTCGGCCTCAAAAGACTCCTTCTTGACATTGAATAAGGACAATGAGGAGAAAAATGGCTTTGCTGTGATTGAGAGAGTACTGAATGCGCCGATAGATTGGTCAAGTGTTGAGGCAGAACTTCGAGATAGAAATAATGTTGGTTGCGATTTCTTAACAAGAACTGTTTAATGTGGGTGGACCCTTTAAAATATGAATTATTTATAACATGAAGAATACTAGAACATTAAATAGTCTCAGGAATAGTGTGGTTGCACTATTTATGTATATTGTAAATTTTGTATTACAATTTATATCTCGCAAGGTATTTATTGATCATCTGGGGGCAGATGTTTTAGGTTTGAATACTACAATTACGAGTATTTTACAATTTCTCAATATTGCAGAACTTGGAATCGGAACAGCAGTCGCTTGTACATTATACAAACCACTACAAGAAAACAATAGAACAGAGATATGTGAAATAGTTTCCTTACAGGGATGGTTATATGGCAGAGTTGCAGCTATAATACTTGGATGCGGTATAGTTGTTGCTTGCTTTATTCCTCAGATTTTCGCAAAGATATCATTGCCTATGTGGTATGCATATGCTACTTTTGGCGTATTGTTATTTAGTGCTCTACTGACCTATGTTGTAACCTATAAACAGATTTTGTTGTCAGCCAGCCAACAAGAGTATAAAATTCAACTTAGTTATAAGTTGAGTATGTTGGTTAAAATGTTTGTCCAAATCATAGCTGTTAAATATTTTGAAAGTGGATATTTATGGTGGATTATTTTGGAATTTTTGTTTGCCGTAATTGCTAGTATTGCTGTCAATAAACAAGTCAGTAGGACTTTCCCTTATTTAACAATAGAAAGAGATAATTCCAAAAAACTACTTGCAAAATATCCTTCGGTTAAAACCAAAGTTTCTCAATTGTTTTTTCATAAGATAGCGTCATTTACTTTATCGCAAATAAGCCCCATAATATTGTATGCATACACGTCGCTAACAATGGTTGCTAAGTATGGTAATTATATGCTAATCACAATAGGAATAACGTCAATGCTGGCTGCATTATTTAATGGGTTGAATGCAGGTGTGGGAAATTTGGTGGCGGAGGGTAATAAAGATCGGATATTATCTGTGTTTAGGGAGATATTCACTTCTAGATTTTTGATAGTATGTAGTTGTGCTATCTGTTTTTACTTCTTATGCAATAGTTTTGTAGAATTATGGGTTGGAGGAAACTTTGTTTTGGAGAATAGAATAGTGATACTGTTAGTAGTAATATTCTATTTGAATACAATGAGAAATGTTGTAGATTCATTCATTCAGGCTTACGGATTATTTAATGACATATGGGCACCGCTTGTAGAAGCGATTCTAAATATTGGTGTATCGATTGCTCTTGGAGCACATTTTGGTTTGACAGGAATTTTGTTAGGAGTGGTAATTAGTCTACTTGTAATAGTATTTCTTTGGAAACCTTTATTCTTGTTCAGAAAGGGAATACAGTATAATATAGGATTCTACATAAAGTTGTATTTGAAACATTTAATCGTGTTGTTGATAATCGTGGTTCCTATTTGTTTTGTAGCACAACTTATAAGAGTGGGGGAAGTTGATAATTTTGTGGAGTTCGCAATTAAATCAATGGTGTTATTTTTAGTGTCATTCTTATTCTTGGGGTGCGGACTCTATTTTGTTGAACCTGGAATGAGGTGCTTTATAAGTAGGATGAAGAGTATTGTAAAAGTGATTTTCAAATGGTAACAATACAAACGTTTGTAATATATACGTTGCTATTCTTCTCAATGTTCATGTTGTGCAAGAATAGTACTCATAAAACGCATGGTGGTTTTATATGGCCATTATTGGCAGTAACTGTTTATGCGGTGATTTTTGGTCTAAGGTATGGTGTTGGCGTTGATCATATCGGATATATAGAAGACATTATTGCAGATCAAGCTAGAGGATATATTGATTATTCAGATGAGACCGAATTGGGTTTTAGGACTATTCGATCATTTTTTTCCTTGAATGATTTTCATTACTCGTGGTTCTTTGGATTTATTTCGTTTGCTCAATTACTGTTTGTTTTTCTTGCTGTTAAGAAAGATCACAGGGTGCATCCATACCTCGCACTTTCTTTTAGTTTGATGTGTATATGGCTTTCGTATGCAAATGGATTGAGGCAGGAGTTGGCATTTTGTATTTTTACCTATGCACTTTCGCTAGCGACAGATAAAAAGAATATTGGCTGGATAGCATTATTGCTTGCATTGGCAATTTCGATGCATAAATCTGCATATTTGTTGATAGCGGTAATTACGCCGTGTCTATTATTTAAAACGGAGTGGTTCAAAAATGTAAAATGGCAATTCTTTTTCTTACTTATAGCACTAATATTAGGACAATTACCACTGGTGCAGTCGTTGGATAAATACATGAATATTCTAGAGTATATTGGCTATGAAGTTTATTTGGAAGAAGAGTTTTCTGATCTTATCGTAAGTAGCTCAAGCCGGCGTGGTTTAGGTTTCTATATTCTGTTGATGATTGATATTATTATAATTGCTTTAAGTAATAATGTTAAATCTTATTGTAAAAGCAAGTTCTTGAATCGCGCGTATGATTTGTATTTTTTGGGAGTAATAACCCATTATGCACTGCTTTCAAATTCGTTGATACAACGCGTGAACTACTATTTCTATGGTTTTAACTTTATTGTAATGGCATATACACTATTTGCATTAGGAAAAACTAATAAAAAATTATATTACGTAGCGTTGGCTATGTTAGCGTTGTATTTTATAGGGCACTTATATCGCATGTATGATAATACTGCAGCATATTATTTCTTTTGGCAACAGGATCTGTATCACCTTACCCACTAGTGTCATATGATAAAACTATCAGTTATTATTCCGGTATACAATACAGAACAATTTCTACA
Source organism: Tidjanibacter sp. (assembly GCA_045132795.1). GTDB lineage: Bacteria > Bacteroidota > Bacteroidia > Bacteroidales > Rikenellaceae > Tidjanibacter. Next base: position 33,255 of record JBGUSZ010000082.1, read on the forward strand.
TAAATGTCTCTCTTCTTGCGTGGATCAATTAGAAGATGGAGTAGAAATCATAATTGTTAATGACGGCTCTCCTGATAATAGCCAATCGATAATTGATTATTATTGTAGTAAATTTTCAAGTGTTAGGGCAATTACACAGCAAAATCAAGGACTGTCAGTTGCAAGGAACACAGGGTTGGAATCTGCTAAAGGAGACTATGTTTGGTTTGTGGATTCTGATGATTGGATTAACCCCGGAGCTTTCCATGAAATTTTACAACACATTTCGGACGGCAAGGATTTAGATCTATTGACAATACGTCGTGTGGGATGTGCAAATGAAAAGATAAATAATTTCCACGGCATTATATCGGGCAAACAACTACTTCTCAGTGAAAATTTTGAGCACGGAGCTGTGTTCTACATATATAAGCGTTCATTTTTGAATGAACACTTATTGCGATTTAAACCAGATATTTATCATGAAGACACAGAATTCACTCCTCGATTATTATATTATGCAGAAAGGTGCGGTAGCATTGATATACCCTTGTATAATGTCACGATTAACACAAATTCCATAACAAGAACCGGAAATCCTAAAAAGTCTTATGATTTAATCGTGGTTGTTAGGAGTTTGTGGAATTTTAGAAATAGAGTGGTTGAGGAACAAGACGTCCAACGTGTGTTTGCCAAGGTCACTTCCGTGGCTCTAAATAATGCATTTGCTAATATCGTGAAATCCGACAATGGACAGCAACGAACATTTGAAAAGCATATGTACGAAAACAAAGATTTATATAGAGTTCTATCCTTTGGTTTGTTGAAAAACAAAATAGAGTATGCGTTATTCTCTATAATGCCACGTGGCCCTGTTAGAATATATAAAATATTGAGTCGCCTTAGATAGCTGATTTGGGATAAGGAGTATTATGATCATGTTTGTATGCTTGAAAAAGAAAGTGTATCTGGTTATGCTTATGCAATGGATGAGGGTTTTTAATATTTCCAATAAAGAATTATCAGAAAAAGGACATAACGCAAAAATGTTTAGGCTAAAATAAAAGAATAATGTTGTTCATAGAAATATTAAGAAGTTAAATAAATATACTGTAATGTAAATAAATATGCGAACAATGTATAAAATTTGTGTGATTGGTCTCGGATATGTCGGCCTGCCTTTGGCTAGACTTTTCTCGACAAAGTATCCAACCGTTGGTTTTGATATGAATCAAAAACGTGTAGATGCTCTTATGGCTGGACATGATGCCACTCTTGAAGTTGCAGACGATCTTTTGCAAGATGCTATTAAGAATGGTTTTAAGTGTACCACGCAGATTGAAGATATTAAGGATTGCAATATTTATATTGTTGCTGTCCCAACCCCTGTGGACGCGAATAACCGTCCCGACTTGCGTCCTCTGTTGGGAGCGAGCGAAACAGTTGGCAAAGTTATCTCCAAAGGTGACATTGTGGTGTACGAATCAACTGTTTATCCGGGCGTTACCGAGGAGGAGTGTCTGCCCGTAGTGGAGAAGGTGAGTGGCCTGAAATTTAATGTGGATTTTTATGCGGGTTATTCTCCCGAGCGTATAAATCCTGGCGACAAAGAGCACACAGTGGAGAAAATCAAAAAGGTAACCTCAGGTTCAACCCCTGAGATTGCTGATATTGTCGATGGCCTTTACAACTCTGTGCTTGTGAACGGCACTCATAAAGCACCTTCTATCAAAGTGGCAGAGGCATCGAAAATTATAGAGAACTCCCAGCGCGATGTGAACATTGCGTTTATGAATGAGTTGGCAAAGATTTTCAATGCAATGGGTATTGATACGAGGGATGTTATTGAGGCCGCTGCATCGAAATGGAATTTTATAAAATTAAGTCCCGGCTTGGTGGGTGGTCACTGTATTAGTGTTGACCCCTATTATCTTATCCAAAAGGCACAAGTTTATGGTGTGTTGCCTCGCATAATGTCGTCTGCTCGTAGGCTCAATGATGGTATGGGTGATTACGTTGCCAACCAAACTATCAAGTGTATGAATAAGAAGGGTATCGTTGTAAAGGATGCCAAAATTTTGCTGCTTGGTATTACATTCAAAGAAAACTGTCCCGACATTCGAAACACAAAGGTTGTAGATATTTATACAACTTTGGCAGAGTATACTCCCAATATTACCATCTATGATCCTTGGGCAAATGCTACACACGTTGCTCATGAGTATGGTGTCGATGTGATTAATGAGCTGCCTTCTGAGAAATATGACGCAGTGATCTTAGCTGTTGCACACAAAGAGTTTGCAGAACTTAATATTAAATCTATGCTCAATGATAATGCCGTCGTATATGATGTAAAGGGCGTGCTGGATAGAAGTATTATAGATGGAAGATTGTAAGTTTCTTAATGCCAATTCATAGGATGGACACAAAGAAGTTGTGTATTGTGTTAAACTTAGCTCCTCATTACAGGAAAGCTATATATCAAGCAATTGATAATGAGTTTGATTGTGATTGGTATGTGGGAGATCATGTTGATGACATTAAAACAATGCTTCCTTCTGATTTTAGGCGTTGTAAAGTCTTGAAAAATAGGTTTCTGTATAAGAAGAATTATTTTCAAGTAGGTATATGTCGTTTGTTATTTACAAAGAAGTATACAAAATTTTTGGTGACGGGTGATATTAGAAATATCTCATTATGGTTATTTCTGTTAATGTCAAAAATATTCCCTACAAAGAAAGTGTATTTGTGGACACATGGCGACAATGGTCAAGGAGGGGCGTTGAAGAATATTCTGAAAAATATTTTTGCACGATTAAGTAGTGGTATCTTCTTATATGGGAATTTTGCCCGTGATTATATGGTGGCTAATGGCATAAATCCTAATAAATTGTTTGTGATACATAATTCGTTAGATTATCAAAACCAGATTAAATATAGGACAGATCAGGGGATAGAAAATGTTTATGTGCAATATTTTAGGAATAATAATCCCAATGTGGTTTTTATAGGTAGACTAACGTTTTCCAAACGACTTGATATGTTGATAACTGCTGTTAGCATATTGAAACAAAGAGGGGTTTCGCTTAACGTTACATTGGTAGGTGGTGGCGAAGAAAAAAAACAATTAGTTGATTTAGTTACAAAGCTTTCGTTGGACAGTAACGTTTGGTTTTATGGACCCAGTTATGATGAACAACACAATGCAACCCTACTTTGTTGTGCAGATATTTGTGTTTCGCCAGGAGAGGTTGGATTGACAGCCATACATTCAATGACATATGGAACTCCGGTGATTACGCATGACAACTATCAAAAACAGGGTCCAGAATTTGAGTCGATAATTGTAGGTAAAACTGGAGACTTCTTTGAATACAATAATTTAATTTCCTTGGTTGATACGATGGAGAAGTGGTTGTGTGATCACAAAGATGACCGAGAGGACGTTAGGCAATATTGTATGCAAGAGATAGATGAGAATTGGACTCCTCAATACCAAATAGAGGTATTGAAGCAGCATTTGTAGGTATGCGACTATTGCAAATAAATGTTACTGCCAATGTTGGCAGTACTGGTAGGATTGCAGAACAGATTGGCCTTTTGGCTAAGCATCAAGGCTGGGAGAGCTATATCGCTTATGGTCGCTCTGCTCAGTCTAGTAACTCCAACCTTATAAAGGTTGGGAATATACTAGACATATTATACCACGGGTTGATTACTCGTTTGTTTGATAGGCATGGCCTTGGTTCTCGTATGGCAACGAAACGCTTGGTTAAGAAGATTCAGCGTATTCAACCAGATATTATTCATTTACATAACGTCCACGGTTACTATTTGAACTACAAAATATTGTTTGAATATTTGGCAACAACCCCAATCCCTGTGGTGTGGACACTTCACGATTGTTGGTCTTTTACGGGGCATTGTGCTCATTTTGTTGGCGTAGGTTGTGATAAGTGGAAGGAGCAGTGTAGAAGTTGTCCTCTGACTAATCAATACCCAAAGTCATTCGTTGATAGCAGTACGAGAAACTATAATGTAAAAAAAACGTTATTCAATAAGCTATTGGGACGATTAACAATAGTACCTGTTTCTCATTGGTTAGAAGGCTATTTAGAGCAATCATTTTTGCAGCAGCATAATATTCAAACCATTGCTAACGGGGTGGATATCTCCGTTTTTAGACCACAGCCATCTGTGGTTAATCAACTCAACACAAAAACTATTATTGGGGTTTCATCTGTATGGAACGATAGTAAAGGCTTGGGGGATTTTATCAAATTAAGGCAGTTGCTTCCACAGACAATTGCTATAAAGTTAGTGGGATTAAGTGCAGAGCAAGTAGAGTCTTTACCTGAAGGAATCGTTGGTGTCGTTAGAACACGAAATGTTGAGGAATTGGTGGATGTGTATTCGGGTGCGGATGCGTTTGTAAATCCCACTTATGCAGATACATTCCCAACGGTCAATCTGGAGGCCCTTGCTTGTGGCATCCCTATCATTACCTATCGAACAGGTGGTAGTCCAGAAGCGGTAACTTCAGAGACCGGTGTAGTAGTCGAGCAGGGCAACTTGGAAGAGCTCAAAAATGCGATTATGGCAGTGTTGAGTAACGGGAAGAGTTATTACTCTGCTGCTTGTAGAAAACGTGCCGAAGAGCATTTTGATAAGGACAAATGTTTCCAAAAATATATTGACCTATATAAAGAAATTTTAAGTAAAAAATAACAACACATAGCAATGTCCATTTTCAAAGACAAAGTCCTGTTGATTACGGGCGGTACGGGCAGTTTTGGTAACGCCGTGCTTCGTCGTTTCCTCGCAAGCGACATCAAAGAAATTCGCATCTTCTCGCGCGACGAGAAGAAGCAAGACGATATGCGTCATCACCTCCAAGCGCAATATCCCGAGGTGGCCGCAAAGGTCAAGTTTTACATCGGCAATGTGCGTGAGAAAGCATCCGTAGATGTGGCTATGCGTGGCGTAGATTACGTCTTCGCAGCTGCCG
>JBGUSZ010000083.1:0-5091 GCA_045132795.1 Tidjanibacter sp.
CTGCTCTTCCTGCTCTTCCTGCTCTTCCTGCCCTCGCAACTTTTTCCGTTGTCAATTTTCAATTTTCAATTTCTTTTTCTATCTTTGTAAATTGCATTAGGTGCGGACAAAATAGTAGATAATTACAAATATAACACAAACGAGAAAATGACACAGGAAGAACTCTTTAAGAAACTGATTGCTCACTGCAAGGAATATGGTTTTATTTTCCCTTCGAGCGAGATTTACGATGGACTCAGCGCAGTGTATGACTACGGCCAGCTGGGTGTGGAGTTGAAGAACAACATCAAGACCTATTGGTGGGATTCGATGACCAAGCTGCACGACAACATTGTGGGTATCGATGCGGCAATCTTTATGCACCCCAAGGTGTGGGAGGCAAGTGGCCACGTTGGAGCATTCAACGACCCTCTGATTGACAACAAGGACTCCAAGAAACGCTATCGTGCCGATGTGCTGATTGAGGATTGGATTGCCAAGCAGGACGAGAAGATTGAGAAGGAGTGTGCAAAGGCTGCTAAACGCTTTGGCGAGAGTTTCAACAAGGAGATGTTCCTCCAAACCAACGGCCGTGTGTTGGAGATTGCAGCCAAGAGGGACGAGGTTAACAAACGTATGGCCGATGCTCTCAATGCCAACGACCTTGTGGAGTTGAGGCAGATTATCCTCGACTGCGAGATTGTGTGCCCCATTTCGGGTAGCCGCAACTGGACCGAGGTTAGGCAGTTCAACCTGATGTTCTCCACCCAGATGGGCTCGGTGGCCGAGGGTGCCAACACCGTCTATCTGCGTCCCGAGACCGCACAGGGTATCTTTGTGAACTTCCTCAATGTGCAGAAGACCGGTAGGATGAAGATTCCTTTTGGTATTGCACAGATTGGTAAGGCCTTCCGTAACGAGATTGTGGCTCGCCAATTCATCTTCCGTATGAGGGAGTTTGAGCAGATGGAGATGCAGTTCTTCGTGCGCCCCGGCGAGGAGATGATGTGGTGGAACAAGTGGAAAGAGACCCGTATGAGCTGGCACAGGGCTCTGGGCTTTGGCGACGACAACTACCGCTTCCACGACCACGAAAAACTCGCTCACTACGCCAATGCAGCAACCGACGTGGAGTATAACTTCCCCTTCGGCTTCAAGGAGGTGGAGGGTATCCACAGCCGTACCGACTACGACTTGGGCCGCCACCAGCAGTATTCGGGTAAGAAGATTCAGTACTTCGATCCCGAGACAGGCGAGAGCTATGTTCCCTATGTAGTGGAGACCTCCATTGGTGTTGACCGTATGACCTTGCAGGTTCTTTCGGCTGCCTACAAGGAGGAGCAGTTGGAGAATGGCGAGACCCGTACGGTGCTGTCGTTCCCCGCACCTCTGGCACCCGTGAAAGTGGCAGTGTTGCCTTTGGTTAAGAAGGACGGCTTGCAGGAGATTGCAATGGACCTCGTGCACAAGCTCAAATTCAGCCACAATGTGCAGTATGACGAGAAGGACTCCATCGGTAAACGCTACCGCCGTCAGGATGCCATCGGTACTCCCTTCTGCGTAACTGTTGACCACCAGACCAAAGAGGATGGTACGGTTACTATCCGTGAGAGGGATACTATGAAACAGTGGAGGGTGAGCATCAGCGAGTTGGAGGCTATTGTTGCCGAGAAGGTAAGTATGCGCCAGCTGTTCGAGAAATTGGTGTGATTAAGCCATTAGCTGTTAGCTGTTAGCCATTAGCTATAGAAAGTATGAAAACTGCACTTTTCCCAGGGTCGTTTGATCCCTTTACGGTGGGCCACCAAGCCCTTGTGAGCGAAGGACTCCGTTTCTTCGACAAGGTGGTTGTGGCCGTGGGCGAGAACCCCGAAAAGAGGGGACTGCTGACTACCGAAAACCGCAAACGCCTCATTGAGGATTTGTATAGGGACGAGCCTCGTGTGGAGGTGGTGAGTTATAGTGGCCTGACGGGTAACTACTGCCGTGAGCACGAGTTGAAGTTCATACTGCGTGGTATGCGTAACACGGTGGATTTCGACTTTGAGAGGAATATGATGCAGATAAACCAGAGGCTCTATCCGGAGATTACTACGGTACTGCTGTTTACTCCTCCGGAGTATGTGGCTGTGTCGAGCAGCGTCATCAGAGAGATATTGTCGTTTGGTGGCGATGTGGCCCAATTTATGCCCGCAGGGGTTGATATTAAAGACTATTTGTAACCACAATAAGAACAAATAAGAAGACAATAAGATGCAATTTAGTGCGGAGATGATTGCTGCCGGTTTGGGTGGCGAGATTGTTGGTAACAAGGATGTTACCGTTAGTACATTTGCAAAAATCGAGGAGGGACACCCTGGGGCCATTTCGTTTCTGGCCAACCCCAAGTATGAGCCCTACCTCTACACCACCGACTCGTCGATTGTGATTGTCAATCGCTCGTTGGAGTTGAAGGGCGAGGTTAAGGCTACGCTCATCAAGGTGGACGATGCCTATGGCTGCTTTGCCAAACTGCTGGAACTCTATGCGGCCTACAAGCCCAAGAAGAGTGGTGTGCACCCTACGGCTGTGGTGGCCGAGAGTGCCAAGGTGGGCGAGGGGTGCTACATTGGTGCCTACGTTGTGGTTGACGAGGGCGCAGTGATTGGCGAGGGTGTGAGCCTCTATCCCCACGTCTATGTTGGCGATGGCGCAACTATTGGCGATGGCTCGACGCTCCACTCGGGCGTTAAGGTCTATGAGGGCTGCAAGATTGGCAAGAGGTGTATCATCCACTCGGGCGCTGTGATTGGCTCCGATGGCTTCGGCTTTGCACCCAATGCACAGGGCTCCTATGATAAGATTCCGCAGATTGGTATCGTTACTATTGAGGACGACGTTGAGATTGGTGCCAACACCACCATCGACCGTGCAACGATGGGCTCGACGGTAATTGAGAAGGGTGCCAAGTTGGATAACCTGGTGCAGATTGGCCACAATGTGGTCATTGGCGAGAGTACCGTTATGGCGGGCCAGTCGGCAGTGGCAGGCTCGGCGAAGGTGGGCAAGAGGTGTATGATTGGTGGTCAGGCAGGTATTGTAGGCCACGTTACGGTGGGCGATGGCACTATTGTAGCTTCGGTTACGGGTGTTAGTAACTCCGTGCCCGCAGGCTCACAGATTATGGGTAACCACGGCATTGACGCTCGCCGCTACCGCAGGGTGAACGCCGTCTACCGCAACCTGCCCGAGCTGCAACGCTCCGTAAACCGACTCGAAAAGGAGGTTAAGGAGTTGAAGGACAAGGAGTAGTGATTTAATTCTCAATTCCAACTCCTCTATGGCTGCCGACCAACACCGTATAATTATGGGCATCGACCCAGGTACAAACCGTATGGGCTACGGGGTGTTGGAGGTGCTGGGCAAGAATAAACTGCGTGCGCTGGTTATTGGCGATATAGATATGGTCAAGATGAAAGACCCCTATGAGAAACTGCGCTACATTTTCGATAGGGTGCTGGCGCTGGTGGACGAGTATAGGCCCGACGAGGTGGCGTTGGAGAGCCCCTTCTTTGGCGAGAATGTGCAGAGTATGCTCAAATTGGGCAGGGCACAAGGGGTGGCTATGGCTGCTGCATTGTGCAGGGGACACAAGGTCTTTGAGTATGCCCCGAGGAGGGTTAAGCAGGCCATTACGGGTAATGGCGGTGCGGCCAAAGAGCAGGTGGCCTCGATGTTGAAGAGTATGCTGGGGGTGGAGTATAACCCCAAGAGGTTGGATGCTACGGATGGTCTGGCGGTGGCTCTGTGCCACTACTTCGAAACCTCGCAGGTCATTCCTCACCAGCCCGTGAGCCGCACACGTAGGAGTAGCAGTAACTCCTCGTGGGAGAAATTCGTGAACAACAACCCCGATAGGGTGAAGAGGTAAATGGGATAGAATAACAAACCAAAACCAAATAAGACTATGAAAAAAATTATTCTTTTTGCAGCTGCTACCGCAATGTTGCTGGTGGGCTGCCAGAACGCAAAGACCTATGCTGTTAGTGGTACCATCGAGGGTCTCGAAGGCACCGTAGCTCTGATGCCTATGTCGGGCGATGACAAGGAGGCTTATGGTGAGGCTACCGTTGAGAACGGCGCATTTACCATCGAGGTTGAGAGCCAGACTCCTCTCTTCTCGCTGTTGGCCGTTAATGGCCAGCCCGTGGCACCCGTATTCTTGGAGGAGGGCGCAATCACCGTTAGCGGTTCGGCCGAAGACCTCGAAAATGTGAAGGTTGCCGGTACCGTATCGAACGATGCTTTTGCTGCCTATATGGAGGCACAGAACGTGCTTGCAGCCCAACTCGAAAACCCCGAGGTTAGCGAGGAGGATATGAAGGCTGTGTATGAGCAGATGGAGGCTCTTAACGAGGAGAGCTACGAGGCTAATAAGGATAACCTTTGGGGTGCCTACATCCTCGTTATGAACAAATACTACTCGATGGAGGCCGAGGATATCTTGGCTGCTATTGATGGCTTCTCGAAGGAGTTGCAGAAACTGCCCGAGTTGGTAAAGGTTAAAGGCAGGGCAGAGGGTATGTTGCGTACCGCTGTTGGCAAGGAGTTCATTGAGGTTAAGATGCCCGACGCAGAGGGTAAGGAGATTTCGTTGAGCGAGGTTGTTAAGGCTAACAAGGTTACTTTGTTGGACTTCTGGGCTTCGTGGTGCCGTCCCTGTATGGGCGAGGTGCCCTACCTGTTGGCCGACTATGCAGAGTACCACGACAAGGGCTTTGAGATTTATGGTATCAGCCTTGACAACAACAAGGACGCTTGGGTTAACACTATGAACGACAAGGGTATGAAGTGGGTGAACGTAAGTATCCTTGGCGGTTGGGAGGCTCCCGCAGTTAAGGACTACGCTGTTAGCTCCATTCCCACCAACTTCCTCATCAATAGCGAGGGCGTGATTATTGCGAAGAACCTCCGTGGCGAGGCTCTGGGCGCAAAGTTGGCCGAGATTTTTGCCGAGGAGTAGTTCTGCCGGTTGAATAAAAAAGCCACGGGAAACACCCGTGGCTTTTTTGTTGTCGACCGTCGACCGTCGACCGTCGACCGTCAACCGTCAACCGTCGACCGTCAACCGAC
>JBGUSZ010000084.1:0-6496 GCA_045132795.1 Tidjanibacter sp.
TACAGCTGGTGGTGTCACTCACGGGAGGATATACCGAAGACTTGACGGTCTTTTGGTCGGTATCAATCAAGTCAAAATTGAGCACATAGCAACCGCCGTCCTCGCTCACCAACAGACCATCCTCGTCAATGGCATAATCGAAGCAGCCCCACAGGAGCGAGCCAAAGAGCAGCGCAGTGAATATCATTAAAATCTTTTTCATATTCTCTTTCAACATTTTTATTAGTTCCAGCAAGGAGTTTGGTCAATATTGGGGTTACGGTCCACCTCCGAAGTGGGGAATTGGAACACATAGCATTTTTGGTAACTCTTTGGGTCAGCAGCCTTCCACACATTGCCCTTATCGGAGCCTTTGGTGTCGAAGAAGTGAACACCCGAGCCATAGGCGGGACCAAATACATTGGCAATATCCCTCCAACGGCGAATGTCGAACTGGCGCTGTCCTTCGCCAATGAGTTCCACGATACGCTCCTGTTTGATAGCCTCAAAGAAGGCCTCCTTGGTATTATACTTCTCGGGAGCCAACTCGGGGAGGTTACCACGATGGCGCACCTTATTAACCAATGCGAGTGCTTGGTCGGTGTAGCCGCCATAGAACTCGTTGGCAGCCTCGGCATACATCAGATAAACATCGGCCAAACGAATCAGCGGGAAATCGTAGTCGCCCTCGTTGTTGTAGGCACCGGCGTGGTCACGCACGAACTTACGGAAGATAAGGCCTGTTTCGTCCTCACTTACGGTGAGCAACTCCAACTCGTCGCCACTTGCACCAACTGCCGTTCCGGTGTATTGCTTATACATATAGCGTTTGGCACCGGTGTCCTTCAACTCCATCATCGTGGGCATACTCTCGCCGTTCCACAGCATTGTGGCCTTCATACGATAGTCCCTATTGCGGTAGGTTTCGGGGTTGCAAGCGCCATTTTTGAGTTTTGCGCTGGGGTCCCTAACCACGGGCTCGCAGAAGTCGCCGGTGATGGTTGATTGGTAGCGGTCAATAATCTCCGAGCGTGGAGTGAGTCGTCCGGGAGCCTTCTCGGTGCTGTAGTTACCAAATTCATACATCAGCTGTTCGCTCTGGTCGGTACCCTGGCCACCATAGGAGATGGTCATAATCATCTCCGAACAACCGTCGGCTTCGGGTTGGAAGAGGTAGAAATAGTTGGGTAGTACGTCGCACTTACCCATCTCACCCCAATCGCCCGGCTCGCCATCGCGGAAGAGTGTGAGTCCGTAGTCGTTGATAACATCCTCAAAGTCGTCCATAGCGGCCTTGTAGGCACTCAAAGCCTCGGTTTTGCTTGCCTTGAAGGTGCCCATTTCTGCCACCTCGGGCCAACCGAAGTTGTTCCACGAGGCCCAAAAGAGATTCACCTTACCCCTCATTGCGAGGGCTGCAACCTTCGACGAACGGCCTTTGATGGTGGTACCCGGTTCGGGCAGTTTTTCGAATGCATAGGTAAGGTCTTCCACCATAAACTTACGCAAAGCGGCAATAGATGTACGGCCAATGGTGTCCACTTGCTGCATATCGGTAACGATGTGATCCAGCAGAGGCACATCGCCCCAAAATGCAACCAATCTCAAATAGACTGTTGCCCTCCACAACCTTGCCTCACCAACAACCCTTTCGAGCATCTCCACGTCATCGGGGTCCGACACACCCTTAAGGAATTCGTTGGTGTGGTCTATGGTGTAGTTGAGGTGGTTGATGGCTGTGTAGCAACTCTTGTACATTGCATCGAAGCGGCTACCATAGCCGGAGGGTTTGAATTTGTTGTTGTTCATCCTCACATACTCGCCGTGTCCATCGAGGAAGAACTCCTGATAGAATACGTTGCGGCAGTGGGCCAATGTGCCATAGAGCGATGTTTCGGCATCGTCCAGCGAGTTCCAAAATTGGGTGTCGCTCAGGCGGTCTGTGGGCGACTCAATGAGCAAATTGGGGTCGCAGCTCACACACAGAATAACACCTGCTACGGCTGTCAATATTCTCTTTATACTCTTATTCATAACTTCCTTGCACATTAGAGGGTGATGTTGATACCAAACGAATAGGTCTTGTTGAGAGGATAGAGGTCATTGAGGTTGCTCTTCTCTGGATCAAGGCCCCTGAACTTGGTAAAGGTCAAAAGGTTGGTACCTGACAAATAGACTTTCACGTTACTTATACCTATGTTTTTGAGCATCTTTTTAGGCAGATTGTAAGCCACTTCAAGGTTCTTCAAACGTAGGTAACTCAAATCGTCAAACCAATAGTTGGTAGTCTCCATATTGGCCGTAGCCTGACCACCACCCGCCCTTGGCCACTCGCCATAGCGGTTGTCGTAGGTCCACTGTTTATTCCAATGGTCCCAAGTAGGAGCATAGCCCGTAGTGTCGAAGTTGAAGTTATTATAGCTGGTGCGCCAGTTGGCCATACGTCCATAGGTGCCCTGCCACAGCATCGACAGCGAGAGGCCCTTCCAATGCAGTTGGGTGTTGAAACCATAGTTGGTTGTTGGACGGTCTTGGTTATATTGTGGGTAGGCCACCATATCGTAGCGGTTTACCTGACCATCACCATTGACATCCGTCAACAACAAGTCGCCGGGGAATTTGCTCTGTGGTACGCCCCTATAAGTATCCATCCAAGTCTGGTTGATAAAACCGGAATCGTGGTACATATAGGCAAAATTATAGGGCATACCAATCCAGATGGTACCCGTATCAAGATACTCATTCCACGAAAGCAGCAGCGATTGGTTGTGCGAAATATTGAAGTTAATCAAGTAGCGCAGATCTTTCACCTTGTCGGCCCAAGTGATGTTCAACTCGGCACCCCTGTTGAGAAGGCTACCCATATTTTTCTTGGGAGTAGAAAGACCACCAATCATCATCGAAGCATTGGTACTCTGAATCATACCCTCGGTGAGTCGGTTGTAGTAGTCGGCCTCAATGGTGAGTTTGTTCTTGAAGAAACCCAAGTCAACACCAACGTTAAGCACCGTTGTGGTTTCCCAAGTAAGACTTTCGTTGATAATCTTGGTACTTGTCAGACCCGACACCACTTGGTCATTAATGTAGTACTTGGTGCTTGTAAGGGTATTTAACTGCTGGTAGTTCGACACACCTGTGTTGTTACCCAACGAGCCGTAGGATACCCTAAACTTACCATTGCTCCACGCCTCGGGCATATAGGTCTGGAAGAAATCCTCCTCCGAGAACCTCCAACCTGCCGACACCGAAGGGAAAAGTCCCCACTGGTGGCCACGAGTGAAGCGTGAATATCCGTCGTAACGTGCATTGACCTCCAAGAGGTAGCGGTCGTAGGCCGAGTAGTTGAAGCGGCCCACAAACGACCTCAGGCCCGAAGCGGCCGAAGTACCCGAAGTGGTCTGCACATTGGTCAGCGCAGCGTTAATCTCGCTCAACGAAGGGTCGATACGCTCCTCCCTGCTTGCGCCCAGCGAACGTGAGAAGTTGGATTCCTCGTTGTAGAGGGCCAACAGAGAGATGTCGTGATTGCGTGCAATGGTTGTATTGTAGTCAATACGGGTGGAGAACTGACTCTTCCAGCCGGTCGAGATATTATTCTCGATACCTGCGTTGTTGGGCACATAAATCAACTCGGTCGGCGAGTCGGTTTGGAAGTTCCACGCAGGGCCGGTGGGCATAGGAGCCGAGGCAGAGAAGGTGTTTTGGAAGTGGATGATGTAGTCCACGGTCATTTTCAGCCCCTTCAGAGGCGACCAATCGAGGTAGGCCGAGGCGTTGGCCTCCTGACGGCTGCGTTTGCTGATGGTGCTATTGAGCATAGCCAAAGGGTTGTTCACGCCCGAAATACTCTCGCCATAGGCCATCGTACCGCCATAGTGTTCCGTTTCGGGGTCGTAGGGGTAGATGCCGGGGATGGAGTTCCAGAGGTTACCCGTGGAAGCCGACTGTGTGTTGGTCCAACTACCATCGAATCGAACACCAATGTTGATGTTGTTCTTAACCTTGTAGTCGTAGTTGAAACGTGCGTTATATCGCTGGTGGTCGTTGTTGAGGAACTGTCCCACCTCGTTCTGGTAGCCACCCGATGCGTAGAAGTTGGAAACATCGGTACTACCCGTTGCGGAGATATTGTAGCGTTGCATAATACCCGTGCGAGTAATCTGGTCCCACCAATCGGTGTTGGGATAGTTCACCGGGTCAATCATCTGCATAGCCAACCACTCGTCCACCGTAGCATCCTTGAAATAGAGGTCTTTGAGCAGTACGCTCACTCCGTGCCTACGCTGTTGGAGGTGCATCACACGTGCATAGTCGGTGAGGAAGTGGAATGTGTTGGTAGGCTCCGAGATTGCATACGAGGATGAAAACTTAACCTGTGTTTTCTGTGCGCTCTTACCGGTCTTGGTGGTGATGAGGATAACGCCGTTGGCACCACGAGCACCATACACAGCCGAGGCAGCAGCGTCCTTCAACACCGATATACTCTCCACATCCTCCATATTCACACGGTCCAAAGTAAGACCAGGTAGACCATCAATAACAATCAGTGGCGAAGCATCGTTTACCGTACCCATACCACGAATGAGCAACTCGGCACTGTTGTTACCGGCTTCGCCCGAAGCTTGTGCAACGGCCAAACCGGGAACCAAACCTGCCAAACCCGACGAGATGTTGGTTACGGGGCGGTCTGCGAAGCCTTCGTCCACCCTCACCGTGGCAATAGAGCCTGTGAGGTTGACCTTCTTCTGCACGCCATAGCCCACAACCACCACATCTTCCAGCTGTGTGGCGTCCATTTTCATAGCAACCACCATCGATGGGTTGGAGGCATCCACTGCCCTACGCTGCGATGCGTAGCCAAGATACTCGAACTCCACAATCTGCTCACCCACAGGCGAGAGAGCGAGGGTCCACTGACCGAAAGCATCGGTGGAGGTACCATTGGTGGTGCCCACCTGTGTTACAGTGGCACCAATCACCGGTTCGCCCTTTTCGTCCATCACCACACCTTTGGCAACGAGTTGAGATTTTTGCGGCCCTGATGTTTTGGGTGCTGACGAGGGTGCTTTGGCATCGTTTTTAGCCATTAGCGACACCTGCTTGTCGTCTTTGATTGTGAATGAGATGCGTGTGCCTTCAAACAATTTTGCGAGCACCGTCTCAATGGCTTCGTCTTTCACTGTGAGCGAGCACTTCTTGTCCAATCCGGGGAGGGTGTTGCTGTAAAAGAAGACGTAGTCGCTACCTCGCTCTATCTGTTTGATGACCGATTGGATTGTTTGGTCCTTAACGGATAGTGTGATTTGTGCCTGTACAACGGAGGGGAGTGCGACCATACACGCCACAATGAAAAGAACTCTTTTGACAAGTTTTTTCATCTATTACACACAGTTTTAAGTTAATAATTTTATTTTTTGGTTTATTCGTATAGTTCTCTGCGCTCGGGATCCTCACTGATGACAATCATATTGCCACTGAGTTTACACTTGACCGGCGCTGTAAGACTCATAATTTCCACAACATTGAGAAGGCTACTGTTGCGGATAATACCCGAGAAGGTATACTGTTTAACCTCATCGGATAGGAAAACAACCTCGACGTTGTACAACCTCGACAACATCACAGCAATCTCCTCAAAGTTCTCGCCTCGGAACACAAGTTGATTTTTGCTCCATAGAGCTACTTCTTCTACATCCTCAATACGGTTTTTGGAGAAGGTTTTACTGTGGACGGAGTAGGTCAATTCGTCTTGTGGGTTGAGAATGTACTCAGAACCATTGTCTGACAACACCTTCACACACCCTTCCACCACTGTTGTAACCACCGATTCGTCCTCATCGTAGGCCTTCACGTCGAAACTTGTACCCATCACGGCAATATCCAAGTGGGATGTTTCAACCTTAAAGGGCCTGCCATTCTTTGCCACGTCGAAATAGGCCTCACCTTCGAGTTTCACATTGCGCTTCACCACGCCAAAGTTGCGTGGGTAGGATAGTGTGGAGGCCGAGTTGAGTGCCACGTTTGTACCATCGGGGAGTGTAATGTTGGCCTTTTGTCCCCTTTCGACGGAGATGACATAAGGCTCCGAGTTGTGGAGCATCACGCCCAATATACAGCTGAGCACAATGGCCAAGCCTGCCACCAGACCACACACCTGCCCCACAAAAGTCGTGCAACGTTGTGCAGATTGGTTTGTCTTGGGTTGAAACTCCTCCGAGCAGATTCTCTCTGCTACGTCCTCCCACACTTCGCCATTAATTTCATCGGCTATGATGGAGGATGCGTTGAGCCACTCGTCCTTGTAGAGGGGGTCGAGTTCGTCGTGCGCATCTCCACTCACAAACCACTCCACAAGTTGGTCTTTTTCCAACGGGGAGATGTTTCCGGCGAGGAGTTTATTGAGTAATTCGATGTTTTTCATTCCAAAAAGATATATCTATTCCGAGTGCAAAATACTTACACTACCTCTTAAATTTCTTCACAAAATTGTTGGCACGATAGAGTTGGGTTTCTACCG
>JBGUSZ010000085.1:0-2953 GCA_045132795.1 Tidjanibacter sp.
ATCACGGGGTGGAGTATAGAGTGAAGGGTAAAGAAAAACGTGTAGTAGGAACCAAAAATTTCAATTTCAATTTTCAATTTTCAATTTTATTCCTACCTTTGTGGGCCGAAAAGCGGGCCCATAGCTCAGTTGGTCAGAGCAGCGGACTCATAATCCGAAGGTCGTGGGATCATGCCCCTCTGGGCCCACAGAATAAAAAAGGTTGCGATGCAATGTCGCAACCTTTTTTGTTTAGGCAGAGTGTCAAGTGGACTATATGCTTAGTTCTACTATTCTCCACGCCTCGTCAATGTCTTTACGTTCAACCCAATGTATGCTCTCATCTCGGCGGAACCACGTCATTTGTCGCTTGGCATAGCGGCGTGAGTTGCGCTTGATGAGTTCAATGGCCTCCTCGCGGGTGATGTTGCCGTCGAACCACTCAAACATCTCCTTGTAGCCCACCGTTTGCAGCGAGTTAAGGTGTCGTAGGTGGTAAACCTTGCGAGCCTCTTCCTCCAATCCAGCCTCCATCATCAGGTCAACCCTTAGGTTGATGCGCTCGTAGAGTTCCTCTCGGGGCCAGGTGATACCTATCTTTATAATATCAAAGGGCCTTTCGTGCTGTGGTGCGGTACGCTGTTCGGAATAGGGGCGTCCGCTGGTGATGCACACCTCCAATGCCCTCACGACCCTTGCAGGATTGTGCCTGTCGACAACATTCCAATGTGCTTCGTCCCTTGTGTGTAACTCCTCCACCAGACTCTCCAAACCCTCCTCTTCGAGCCTACGCATCAACTCGGCCCTTACCTCGGCGGTGTCGCTTGGTAGGTCGTCAAACCCTCGGCATAGGGCATCAATGTAGAGCCCGGAGCCACCAACGGCTACGGCAGTGGAGTGGGTGCGGAAAATCTCCTCCAAACGCTCCAAAGCCTCCCTCTCGTAGCCTCCTGCACTCAGGTCATCGGTGGGCTCACGGTCGGCAATAAAGTGGTGCCTCACAGCGGCGAGGTGCTCCTCTTCGGGCTGTGCGGTACCTATGGCCAGACCTCGGTAGAATTGGCGTGAGTCGGTGGAGATAATCTCCGTGCCGAGCCTCTTTGCGATTTCCACCGCAAGGTCGGTTTTACCCGACCCCGTGGGACCAACGACTACTATGAGAGTGGGGCGTTTAGTACTCATCATCGTAGCTGTCGTCGCCACCAAAATCGCCAAAGTCGTCCATCATCTCCTCGAAGATGGACTTCTCGCCACCATTTTCTGCATCGGCATCGTATTGGTCTACCGGCTCGCCGTGGGCAAACTGCACACGAGGATACTCCACACCCTCCTCGGCCTGCTTGGGCTCAACGAGTTCGAGGAAATAGGCGCGGTCGGCAAAAATGTCGAACACCCAGATGAGGCGGTCGTCCATTGTGCGAATGATTTGGTGCAACTTCACATCGGACATCGCAATGGGGGCCTCCTCTTCGGGGCCCATACCTCCGCCCATATCCATCACCGTGAATTCCCTCAGTTTCCTCCAACGCTCGTCGGCAAGAAAGAAAGAGGTCATACCATCGGTGTCGTAGCCCAACTCCTCGCAGATGAAGTCGTTGAGGTCGAGCAGTGTCATCGAAGCGTCCACTTCGTAGTCCCTTACGAATGTTGCGCTCTCGTCGCATACCATTCTGAATTTCAGTATCATAACTAGTTTATTATGGTTTTGTTTCTGTCTGTCTGTTCAACCACTCCAATGTGTCCACTCCGTCGGGCCAATCGTTGAGTGTTGGCCTTTGGGCCTGACCGAAGATGGCGCTTCGGGGGTGGAAGAGGGGTGTTTGTGCGCTTATGGCCACACACTGAATGTGGGTGTCATTAGCGGATAGCCACTCCTCTACCTCGCCTATGGTGCGGTAGGTGGCAATGTTGACCTGCGCCAAGCGAGTGGGAAAAGAGGGGTTGTGTTGCAAGAGGAAGAAACCTCCGTCCACCACACTCTTGCCCGTCAGTATGGCAGTGGCCTTTGCTTGGCGATAGTTACCTACATATTTGGACGATACAATTTGTCGCTTTGGTTGGAGCGTGAGTACAAATCTTTCGAGGTCGTAGCCTTCGGGTACCCACAGCAGGGTTATGTTGCGACACCCAAGAGAGTTGTAGCGGAACATATCCTCACCCAAACTCAAAATCTCCTCCTCCGTTTCGCCCCCATTGAGCACAGCCACCGAACTGCGGTGCCCTCGCAAAAGCGTGGGAATGGAACCATAAGTACTACCAATGGCACTCATCGCCATATCGCTACCCGAAGCAATCACCGCATTGGGCTGTTGGATATTGTGGACAGACTCTATTGGTGCTCCACATTCCCTTAAAAAGTTACACAAGGCCACCATTAGGGGAGTGTCCTTACTCGAAGGTTTTACCACACAGCGGTGCCCTGCGGCAAGCACACACATCACGTCAAAAAATCCCGCCAGCGGAATATTGCCGGCACAAATCACTCCCACCTTCTGGGGCTCGATAGGTGGTGTAATGTTGTGTGTATCAAGCCAATCTACGACCTTGTCAATGTCAAGGAATTGCTCCTTGATGGCCTCCAATGCAAATTCCACATCGTGGGGTGCAAACCAAGGGTTCTGCTCGCACGCCTCCCCGATGACCTCCTCGGTAAACACTCGGTGGAGGTTGTTGGTAAGTTGCGTTAAGAGTGGAACGATATGTGTATAGTTGGCCTTCATCACTACAAATGTACAAACTATTTGCGGAATGTAGGCATATAAATGCTTGCAAATAGCAAAAAAAGATTTATCTTTGTGGTTGTAAAGATTGTCTTTGTGCGGTTTTTTCTGATCGCATTTCCCCAAAAAAGTATTTTAGTTTATTCTGATATTATACCAAATCTATGAACAGAGAAGAAGAATTGGATGCACTGAAAAGCAAAAGCCTCTCGGAATTGAGAGAGATTGCTCGTGCATTGGGACTCGACGTGCGC
>JBGUSZ010000086.1:0-34047 GCA_045132795.1 Tidjanibacter sp.
GTGGTGCGCCAATAAGGAAAAAGATGATTACGGAGATTGGCAATGACACCTTGCGATGCCACTCAACCTGCGAACGATACAACTTATTGAGAGTGTCTTTGGCGGTACTCTCGTTGCGATTGAGCGAGTTTCGAGAGCTTCGAGCAGTGGTCTTTGCCGTCTGCACAATATCTCGTTTTTGCTTGACACTCAGCGTATCAAAGTGCATCAGCAGTTCGGTGGGCACCTTATAAGAATAGTCGACCTTGACTGTATCAAAGAGTCCCATACCCGACTTATCATGCGTAAGAAGGTAGTTTTTCAGCAGCGGTTCATAGGAACGAGCCGATCCGCGGTCGGCTTCCACGCGCAACGAGTCAATATCCACCTGCAATTCATTCGTGGTCTTTGTTTGGTGGTTGCTAAACAGGTTCATATCTGTTCGCGAGAAGTCGAAACCTTCGATTTCCAATGCACCATTCTGCACTTTGAAGATTTGATGTCGAATGGCATTCTCGGTGTTCCACTTATAATTACGAGTAGTTTCGTAGGTCTCTCCATTGTAGAGCTTAATCATCAGAAACTTCTTATCGTCCGACATGTGGATATAGCCCGAATCGGCCACCGTGGTGGTCATATTACCATTGCGGTCGCGAGTGTCGTAGATAAGGATGTCGGTCAGCAGGCCCGTGTCGGGATCTTGATGCCCTACCCTAATGTTCATATTCTCAATACCATTAAAGAAGATTCCATCCTTGAACTCCATTGTCTCTTTCTGCTGACGAATGTCATAGATGATGGCCATCATTTTCTTATTGGAATATGGCACCAGGTTGTTAACTACAAAGAAGCTGCTCACAGCCACCACCAACACAACACCAACCAATGGGCGCAGGATGTTGAGAAGCGACATACCTGCCGACTTCATTGCCAAGAGTTCGTTGTGCTCGCCGAGGTTACCCATCGTCATAATGGCAGCAAAGAGTGTTGCCAAAGGAATACCGAGAGGCATCATATTGGCCGTAGCATAGAACAACAACTCCACAATGACGTCAAAGCTAAGTCCCTTACCTACCAGCTCGTCGATATAACGCCACACAAAGTTCATCATCAGGATAAACATCACGATGAAGAACGAGAGCACCATCGGGCCCAAGAACGCTTTGAGGGTGAATTTGTGGATTGTTTTCAACTCTACTTATTTGTTTAGTTTTCTATGCACACTCTTACGAGAGGGCAAAGTTAGCAGTTTTACGATAAAAAGCGTAATTCCGAGCAAAATTATTGTGGTCGCTCCCACGGGAAAATCCACTTCGTAGGCCACCCAGATACCTATCACGTTGCCCACTACGGCCAAAAGCGAAGCAAGCAGAATGATTTTGGGGTAGGATTTTGTGAGCGACATGGCAATAACCGTAGGCACTGTAAGAAGCGAAATGAGCAACACAATGCCCACAATACGTATGGAAAGCACAATGGTAACGGCCGTAAGCACGGTCATCAACATCAGTATTGCATCTGCCTTAACACCCTGACTGCGGGCATATTCTCTGTCAAACGAGGCCCACATTATCGGCCTATACCAAAGTGAGAATACAACAACCAATACCGCCACAAGTACCGCCAGGGCCACAATATTCACTCTGCCGACTGTCAGCACGTCGCCAAAAAGGAAACTCATCAAGTTGGGCGCATAGCCCGGAGTGGCGAATATGAACAGCGTACCTATGGCCATACCGAGGCTCCACACAATGCCAATGGCTGAGTCCTCCCTAATGCGCCCCTTTGCGCCAGCCCACTCAATACCAAGGGCCGAGAGAATGGCAAAGACCATCGCTCCACCTATGGGATTGAGTCCGAAGTGATATGCAATGCCAATACCGCCAAAGGATGCGTGGGTGATACCTCCGGAGAGGAAAACCATACGACGAGTGACAACATAGGTCCCGACAATACCACACGCAATACCCGACAAAACAGCCGCAAGTAGTGCATCTGCCAGAAATCCGTATGTTGCTATTGCCTCAAAAAAAGTCATCTTTCGCTCCTCTGTTTGCTAAAAGTGTGCAAAGGTACTCAAAAGTAGCAAAAAATTTCATACTTTCGCACCAAATTATGCAGTATAATGAAGGTAAGTTTTCATACTCTGGGGTGTAAACTCAATTTTTCCGAGACGTCAACCATTGCGAGGGAGTTTATTGAGGGTGGTCACGAGCGCACCGAGCGTATCGAGGAGGCCGATGTATGTGTGGTGAATACCTGTTCCGTAACGGAGCACGCCGACAAGAAGTGTCGCAACCTCATCCGCCGCCTACACAAACTCAACCCCTCGGCCATAATTGCCGTAACGGGGTGTTATGCCCAACTCAAGCCGCACGAAATTGCAGCCATCGAAGGAGTGGATATCGTGTTGAGCAACAACGACAAAGGCGACCTTTTCCGCAAGGTTGCCGAACTTGGTGTGAAGGGTACACGTCAGGAGGTTACAAGTTGTACAACGGAGGAGATTACTCGTTTCTTTGCTGCCTTCTCGTCGGGCGACCGCACTCGTGCGTTCCTCAAAGTGCAAGACGGATGTGATTACTGCTGCTCCTACTGCACCATCCACAATGCTCGTGGGTCGAGTCGCAATATGCCCATTGCCGACCTGGTGAGGGAGGCCGAGGCCATTGCCGCAGGAGGGCAGACAGAAATTGTTATCACGGGTGTAAACACTGGCGATTTTGGCCGCACCACTGGCGAGAGTTTTGCTGACTTGCTTCGCGCTCTTGATAAGGTGGAAGGCATTGAGCGTTACCGCATTTCCTCTATTGAGCCCAATCTGCTCACAGATGAGATTATTGACATCTGTGCAAAATCGACCAAGTTTCAGCCACACTTCCACATTCCCATCCAAAGCGGATGTGATAGAGTGTTGGGGGCTATGCGCCGCCGCTACACCACCGCCATCTTTGAAGCTCGCATTGAGGCTGTTAGGAGGGCAATGCCCGATGCATTCATTGGCATTGATGTAATTGTGGGTTTCCCTGGCGAGAGCGACGAGGAGTTTGAGCAGACCTACAACTTCCTCAAAAGGCTCGCCCCAGCCTACCTCCACGTCTTTCCCTTCTCGGCAAGGGCGAATACCCCTGCTGCTGCAATGCCCAACAAGGTGCACGACGCCGTGAAAACCGCCCGTGCAGCACGTTTGGAAGCCCTTTGCGAACAACTGCACAGAGATTTCTACAACCGCTATGTTGGCACCGAAGCCACCGTATTGTTTGAAAGTTCTCCCAAGGCCGGACAGATGGTCGGATTTACGGAGAACTATATCAAAGTGAAAATGCCCTTTGATAGGGAGCGCATCAACAAGTTGATGAAAGTGCGACTTTTGAGTGTGGATGATAGGTGTGAAATGTTGGTAGAAGAGATTTTTTAGTATATTTGTGGGTTAAACGGAAATTATTCAGACAATGAAATCAATTCGCAGAAAGATAAGCGTGGGCTTCATAGCCCTTATTGTAGTGTTGTTCTTCTCTGGTGTCATTGCCTATGCCGAGATGAATCGCCTGCGTAGGGATGCCGAACTTGTCATTGCGCAAGGCGCACAAGCCACCGACTTTTCCAAGAGGATGCTCGATGCTTTGCAAGTGCAGAATAGCGCTGTGTTGAAGATGCTTATCCTAGGCAATCAGTCGCCTGCGGAGGAGTACACCACAGGACTTCTGGCTTTCAATGCAGCCCTGCTGGATGCAATGGAGCAGTCGAACGACACCAAAGACCTCGACAAAATATTCAGTGCCAACGAGCACTACCACGCCATTGTGGAGCGTCAGGCATCTACCATCACAACCGAGGCTACGGATAGGGATTGGTATATGAGTAGTTATGTGGATGCATATTATGCTCTGGATATGGCCATTAAGGACTATATGTCCTCCCCGAGCAACTCATTGGCGGTACGCACAAGTCGCATCGAGGACAGCATTTACAGGACAATCACACCGAGCATTCTCACACTGATTGTTGCCATCGTGATTGTGTGTATGTTCTATTTCTTCATCGACACATACTACACAAGTCCGGTGCAACGCATTAGCAAAGCCCTGGGCTTCTACGTGGAATCCAAACTCCCATACAAGGTGAAGATTGACGAGAAGAGCGAGTTGATGACCTTAAACAATAATATCATTGAGCTCATCGAGCAAAATAAAAAGCAGCAGTAATAGGTCGGGATAAACAAGAGGGCTATGAGAATACAGACAGTATTGAGATACATAGGTATGGTGCTGCTCTTTGAGTCGGCATTTATGCTCCTCTCGGCAGGCATATCATACCTTAACGGAGTAGATAGCGGTTTTACTCCCTTGCTGTTGTCGTTTCTCTTCACGGCTTTGTTGGGTGGTTTTCCGTTGATTTTTGTGGACAAGAGTGGCTCGATGACATCCAAGGAGAGCTATGCCATTGTTATTGGCGCGTGGCTGGCATCGTGCTTTGTGGGTATGTTCCCCTATCTGCTGTGGGGTGGCGAGTTCTCGGTCGTGAACGCTTGGTTTGAGAGCGTGTCAGGCTTTACGGCTACGGGAGCCTCCATCCTTAATAACATCGAAGCTCTGCCCAAGGGCTTACTCTTCTGGCGTAGCGTTACCCATTGGATTGGTGGTGTGGGCGTTGTGATGTTTGCGCTAGTGATTTTGCCAATGATGGGACGCAGTAGGATGACCGTGTCGAGCCTCGAAATATCCTCTATGGCAAGGGATAACTACCGCTATCGCTCCTCGAAGATTATGCAGATACTGCTGACCGTCTATCTGGGTATGACTCTACTCTGCGTTGGTGCGCTCCGATTGGCCGGTATGGGGTGGTTTGATGCCGTCAACCACGCATTCTCAGCTGTGGCCACGGGTGGTTTCAGTACGAGGAACGCAAGCGTGGGAGCCTTCAACAATGTGTGGGTGGAGATTGTTTTGATGTTCTTTATGTTCGCCAGCAGCCTTCACTATGGCATCATCTACGCCACAATTATTGGACGTAAGAACAACATTTTCCGCACCGAAGCGGCCAAGTTCTACATATCGACCACAGCAATCATCTGCATTGCCGTTACGCTAACCCTCTGGTTTAACGGCATCTATGGCAACTTCTTTGAGGCCCTGCGACAAGGAACATTCCAGGTGGTGTCGATTGTTACCACCTCCGGTTTTGCCACGGCCGACACAACCGTATGGCCCGCACTTGCTGTGTGCCTGCTGATGTGGCTCTCGGTGCAGGGTGGTATGGCGGGTAGTACTTCGGGTGGTTTGAAGAGCGATCGAGTGCTGATTGCGGGCAAGCTTATCAAAGCACGCATCAAACAGCAACAACACCCCAACGCCATCATCCGTATCAAAAACAACGGCGTGGTGCAGGATAACGACCTTGTAAACTTTGCCGTGCTATATATTGTAATCTACGGCTGCACTATCCTTGGAGGCACAATCATCAACGCCGCCTGCGGTGTGGACCTCACGACGGCATTCTCGGCCTCCATTGCATCCACGGGCAACATCGGCCCCGGATTTGGTGCGATTGGCTCGCTGGACAACTACTCTGCTGTCCCCGTAGCCGTGAGGCTCGTGAGCACATTGCAGATGCTCTTGGGCCGTTTGGAAATCTTCGGACTCATTCAATTCTTCTTGATGAAATGGTGGAAATAAAATCTCCCATACGCCTATTGGTGGCAGCGGTGGCGACATTCACTCTCTCGCTCCCCTGCTCGGCTCAACAAATATTTGTCGAAAGGCAACTCAAACAACTCGCCCTGCGTGGAGAAAGGGTGGAAGCGCAATTGAACACCACAAAGGAGGCCTTTGCTGCTACCCCAACCGACTCGCTGGCCAGGGTTGTGTTTGAACTCGAAAAACAGGCAGAGGCCATCTCTGCGGCCATCGCAAAACTATCTACTCCACAAGTGGTGGAAGAGCAACCTAGCAATGAGCCACCCGTGCTTACTCCCACGGAGGAACGATTCAAAAAACTCTTCACCACCTCCACACGTCGCTATGCAATGATTGAAAAGGAGGTTGAGGGTATCATCAACGAGTATGCCGAAGTGTATAAGGAGGCAGCAGCAGCCATTGAGGCCCACGATGTGGCCGAAACGATGAAGGAGGCCAATGCACACCACAAGACCTACACCGTAAGTGTGGAGCGTATGAAGACTTTGGCCGACCAGATAGCCGACCGTAGCGACCGCTTGTTTATGAGCAAATCGGCCGCCTATGTGGGGTTTGCCGACTCGCTCGGTATGAAGGAGGAAAAGGAGTTCTACATTAGCAGTGAGCAAGAGGTGGAAAACTCCATGATAGAGAAGCTCAAAGGCGAGTGTACGGATATTGATGTTGCAATGTACCCTTACCGTAAGGCGGTGCTGATGAACTTGGAGGTTAAGATTGCCCGCCGCCTGTGCGGCAATCAGTGGGCCGATTCGCTGTTGCAACAGATGGCCACCATCAACCCCGAAGATGCAAAATTTGAACCTCTGGATGGTCCCAAACGCTCAAAGGCAAAGTTTGCCGATGTGGTCATCGGTGGCAAAAAGTATGCGTCGGCCGAAGATATCCCCCGCATTAAGGTACCTGCCGAGGGCGAGATGTACTCCATTCTGTTGGGTAACTACTCTTCGTTGCCACAAATGAAGGCTTTCCGTGGTGTCTCCCCACTCTACTCCGAGCGCAGGGAGGACGGACGTACCTATTTCTATGCGGGCCTCTATGCCACCATCCAAAGCGCACGCACGGGTGTGGACAAACTGCTCAAGGCGGGCTTCAAACAACCAACCATTGTGCTGTGGCGTGAGGGTATCCGTAGGGATGATTGGGTGGATAGAACTGCCACGCCAACCACCACAACCACCTTCTACCGCTTGGAGATTGTGGGCCCAGCCGAGGGGTTGAGCGCAGAGGTCAGGGAGGCCATCAAGTCGAAGGCTCCCAACAAGGAGATTTCTCGTTACACGGCCCCCACAGGCGAGGTTGTCTATACGGTGGGCATCTTCATCAAACGCAACCAAGCCGATGCGGTACTTGCAGCAGTTCAGGCTGTGGACTCCTCCACCAATGCCAAAATTGCCGAAATAAAAAAATAGAGGTATTCGTAAAAAAACAATAGCCGAGAACGCAGTGTTCTCGGCTATTGTTATAAATAGGTGTAGTTATTAGAAAGTCAGCGACAAGGTCATTCCGGGTGCAATACCAACACCATTGCTTTGAGTTGTGAATGTGTTGAGCGAGGGATACATTTCAACATCCACCGAAGAACGCATCGAGCGCAAGTCGGTTTCATACATATTTTTCACTTTTGCCACCTGCGTTGCATCCACAATAGACCATATTGCAATACCAAGGTGCGCAAGAGAACTCAATAAAGCAAGACCTCCAACATCCTCAATAGTAGACACAATTGTTACAATGTTACACATTGTAGACAGCGCAAATTGGCCAAAACCACGACCTGTTTCGCCGCAAATCAATTGTCCAAGGCCCGGAATAAAGAAAGAAGCGACTCCGCTCCACGCCGGACTATATCTTTCATATCCTCCTGGACGATACATTCGATAGTCGTACAGCTTTTTCAGCTGGTCATATTTCATACCCACTTGGATATGGTCTGCCATCCCATAATCAAACTCTTGATAGGGTGAATATGGAGTAGCATAAGTGGTAGTGCGGGCAGGTGTAGGTGCGGTGCTTCTCTGATTGCTAAAAATCTCGTTGCGGCCCGAAGCATAACGAATCATCAGGATTTCCGACTTGGGCATAGTGTAAAGCACTCCATTGGGCTCGCTAAACAGCACATACTTAACATTTTGTGCATCAATCTCTTTCACGATAACTTTGATATCCTCACCATTGTTCTTAGTGAGCAAGTCCTGTGCATTCATTGCAACTGCACTCATAACCAATGCAGCAGCCAAAAGTAAAAATTTCTTCATAAGTTTAATGATTGTTTTGGGGTTAAAAGAATGTGTTATTTTGCATAAAAAGTCTTGCGGTTTGTTTTTCCTCCATCAGAAGTCATCCATCGACTCGCCTTCTCGTCATACCATTTGGGACGCCACTCTACCTCAATAGTAGAATCAGATGAATCGATAATGATGGTGGTGTTCCAAGTCTCATTTTGTTTTGTGCCATTTGTACCTGTGCTAAAATATGTCCAACCAGCCGATTTAGACACCTTTACATAGTCATCATTCCATCCACTTTTGTTTATAATTGTACCATTTAATGGACGCACTTCTATTCCAAATTCTGTAATTCCATCATACCAAATTCCTTCTTCGTGGCCAAAACCGAAGCTCAATGCATATGTATAACCAGGACTGACTAAAAACTTTTCCATATACATATGAAATGTAAAATCATTCCTATCATCGGTACTGGAATCTGAGTCTGTGTTGTTATCGGTATTATTATCTGCATTGTTATCCTTTTCGTTATTTACATCAAAATCTGGCATGAATGGGAATTCTATGTCGCACGATGTCAGGACAAATAGTCCGACAATTATAATTAGTAATTTCTTCATCTATTGTTCTTGTTGTTTTATATTTCATTCCTACTCTCTTCGGGATTTTCGGATTCTTCCCGTACCATTTTTTTGTCTTATCCTCCTGATTTTTACGCACAAAAAAAAGAGCATGGTACTTTTAGTGTACATTGCTCTTACGAGGTGTTTGGCAAACCTTGACTTACAATATAACGACAAAAAGCCCACGCCCAATGCGTGAGCATTCTACCATTACCATTCCAAGTCATTACTTTTAGTCGCCAAACTTTCGTAAGAGGAATAATTATGCTAAAACGCTATTTTTCAAATATGTATTTTTACGATGTGCGCAACATTCTCACGCTATTTCATCATAGGCAAATCTTTTATACAATGGTTAAACTTTGTGCAAATATACTTAAACTTTTACAAAACCTCCTCGGTGGCCTCCAAAATACCCTCATACATTGTGGGGTGTGAGTGGACCGTGGTGGCAATTTGGTGTGCCGAGAGGCCCAAGCGTTTGGCCAACGTGGGCTCGCCAAGCATCTCCGTAACAGCTCCGCCAATGATGTGTGCGCCAAGCAGTTGGTCGGTCTTTGCATCATAAACGAGTTTTACAAGGCCATCCCTATCGCCTGCGGCAGTAGCCTTACCCGAAGCCATATATTGATACTTGCCGACCTTGACCTCGTAGCCCTGCTCGATGGCCTGTCTTTCCGTAAGGCCCACCATAGCAACCTCCGGTGTGGTATAAACACACGAAGGTATTGTGGTGTAGTCAATAGGCTCGGGCGTGCCGCCACAAATAGCCTCCACGCACACAGTAGCCTCGGCCGATGCAACGTGAGCCAATGCTGGAGTAGCAACAATGTCGCCAATGGCATAAACGCCCTCCACATTGGTACGGAAGCAGTCGTCCACCACAATCTTATCTCGCTCAATCTTCACACCCAACTCCTCCAAGCCGAGTCCCTCAATGTTGGACTTAACGCCAACAGCCGACAGCACAACATCGGCCACAAGTGTTGTTGCGCCCTTCTTGCCTTCGACATCCACCTCGCAACCATTCTCATTCACCCTCACGGCCTTAACTGCCGTGGAGGTCAAAACGGTTGCCTTCATCTTGCGGAACGAGCGTTCCAACGTGCGGCTAATCTCCTCATCAGCAAGGGGTAGCATTTGTGGCAGATACTCCACCACCGTAACCTGCACACCCAAAGCTGCATAGACCCACGCAAACTCACAGCCTATGGCACCCGAGCCAATGATGATCATACTATCCGGCAACTGCTTCATTACAAGGGCCTCCTTTGAGGATATAACCCTCTGGCCATCAATGGGTATAGTGGGCAACTCTCGTGGACGTGAGCCCGTAGCGAGAATGATGTGGTCGGCCTCCACACGCTCTACCGAGCCATCGGCAGAGGTAACCTCCACCACACCCCTCTCGGCAATGCAACCTCGGCCTGCAAGCACAGCCACACCCGCCTTCTTGAAGGCAAATGCAATGCCCTTGTTCATTTGCTCAGCCACGGCCCTACTGCGCTCAACGATTTTGTCGAGCGAAGGCCTAACCTCGCCCTCGAACTCTATACCATAGGCAGCAGCAGAGGTCATATAGTGGTAAACTTGTGCGCTTTTGAGCATGGCCTTTGTGGGGATACAGCCCCAATTAAGGCACACACCGCCCAACTCGGCCATCTCAACAACGGCCACGCTCTTCCCCCTCTTAGCTGCTTTGAGGGCTGCAACGTGTCCACCGGGGCCACTACCTATGACAACAATATCGTATTTCATATTCGATTGATTACCCTATCGTTATGCTCGCCTATGTTAAGTTCTTATTTAACTTTTAGCACCTCGCCATTATCCTCGGCAATAGCACGGAGGAATTTCTCCGAATAGCCGGGCTGGTTGGGGAATGCGGGCTGTGCAGGAGAGTGACCATTATTGAGAAACTCGCCATTCTCGCCCTGCTTTTTGATGTTGCCATCAATATACTTAACCATCAGGTAGTCGTCCAAATTGCTCCACTTCTCCCACAGTTCCTGTGCGGTATTGATGGAGAATTTGGTTGCTGCCTTCTTCATACCGGCAATAGCTTTGCGAGAGAGTTGCTCATCGGCAATCTGCACTTTGAGCAGCTGCTCATTCTCCCAATCGTCAATCACCTTGCGCACCTCGGCACCAATGTAGTCGTAGCGCAGGTAGGCAAACTGGGCGATGCGGTTGGTTACCCAGAACATCGATTTATCGCTATAAGTAAGAATGTTGGCAGTCTTCTCGTCCAAGCACTCGGGCACTTTGGTAGAGCCACAATAGATGGGAGTGAGGGGCGAAGTTGCTGCATCGTCGGTACCAAACCAAATCACGCCGCCAATGGGATCGGGCAACTGCTGGCGAGCCTGTGCCACAAACCAGAAGCCGGTCTGCTGGGTGGCGATGGCCCTCTCGTTCACATACTCCACACCATCAACCTCAAAGCCCATAGGCCTCCAACGGTAGGGGCACTTGCTTCCGCCTGCACCAATGTCGGTGGTCATATCCATAACGGTACCCTCGTAGTGGTCCCTCATCATATCGAACACATCCTTGGGCGAAAGTTTCTTGGTAGGCTTAACCCACAGAGGCATAGGGTTGTTGGGGTTGTGGCCGAGGGCGTAGTCCTCATAGATGTCCATACCCTCTGCAAACCTACGGAAGAAGCTCCACACCCTTGCCTCACAACCACGCATCGCGCTGAAATCCAGCGGAGCATAGGCTGCGCAGAAGCTAAACTCCTCGTCTGCGCCACTAAAATATCCCTTCTGCCTTGCGAACTCAATCACATCCTCGGCATAGAGGCAGTTTTCGGGGTCGTTCAGAGGGAAGGTCGAGATGCGGGCCTGATTAGCGTGGGCCGAGATGTAGCCATCGGGGATGCGTCTTGCCACCCACACAATGCCCTTATTCTCGGGGCCCTTGCCAATGAGTTCCATAATCCACGCCTCGTTCTTGTCGGCAATCGAAAAACTCTCACCGCTGGAAGCATATCCATAGGTGTTGGCCAACTCCACAATCACATCAATAGCCTCACGGGCGGTCTTTGCCCTTTGGAGGGTGATGTAAATCAATGAGCCATAGTCAATTCCTCCCTTGGGGTCCTCCAACTCGTGGCGGCCACCAAAGGTGGTTTCGCCAATGATGAGTTGGTGCTCGTTCATATTACCAATGGTAGAGTAGGTCTGACCAATCTGTGCAATCTCGCCCAAGTAGCGGCTTGTGTCCCACTCGTGCACCTTCATCATCGAGCCGGCTTTGTGTTTGCCTGCGGGGGTGTGGTAGAGTGCGCCATAGAGTTGGTGCGAGTCGGCAGCATAGGAGACCATCACCGAGCCATCGGTGGAGGCTCCACGGGTAACAATCAGATTGGTACAAGCCAACACACTACCCCACGCACAGAGGGTTGCCAGAGCAAGAGTAATAACTTTTTTCATAATTTATTTATCACGGTTTGAATTAGTTTTTCTCACAATCGAACAAATATAAAAATTATTCCTAAATTTGTCAAACAAACAACCAATAAAATGTCCATAAAGTCAGAAATAGTACGTTTACACCAAGAACTCCCCAATGGGGTTACCCTTGTTGCGGTGTCAAAATTCCACCCTGTGGAGGCCCTTCGTGAGGCCTACGATGCGGGGCAAAGGGTGTTTGGTGAAAGTCGCCCACAGGAGATGTGCGCCAAAAGGGAACAGATGCCCGACGATGTGGAGTGGCATATGATTGGCCACCTGCAAACCAACAAGGTGAAGTACATCGCCCCCTTTGTGGCCCTCATACACTCGATTGATAGCGAGCGACTTGCAGAGGAGATTGAGCGTCAGGCGGCACGTTTTGGGCGCACCATAGACGTTCTGTTTGAGATACACTTGGCTGAGGAGGAGAGCAAGAGTGGCTGGGATGTGGAGGAGTTTACGGCGTGGGTTGAGAGTACTGATTTTGCCACCCGCCTACCCCACCTTCGCCCACGAGGACTTATGACCATCGGCACACTTACGGAGGATATTGAATTGAATAAGAGGGAGTTTGTGCGCCTGCGAGAGTTGTTCGACACCCTGCGCCCGAAGTTTGGGGCGGAGTTCGACACTCTTTCGATGGGTATGACCTCCGACTACCACGAAGCCATAGAGTGTGGCAGCACAATGGTCCGCATCGGCTCAATGATTTTCGGCGAGAGAGAGTGATTTTTTGGTCCAACGTCTAACGTCCAACGTCTATAGTCTACCTACAATAAAACACAAGGCGAGTGAAATCACTCGCCTTTGTTTTATTCTATAAGACCCTAATCAAGTTGATGCCATCACGCAGGGGGACAATCACACTCTCCACCCGTGGGTCGTCGTGGACAAGTTGGTTGAACTCCAAAATGCCCCTCGTTTGGCGGTCGGAATTCTTCACCACATCGGCCGTAACCTTACCATACCAGAGTATATTATCGGCCAAGATGTAACTACCCGAGTGGACGTGGCCACCATCGAGCAACATACGGAAATAGTCGGGGTACTCCCTCTTGTCGCCATCAATGAAAACAAGGTCGTAGCACTCCCCCAGACTCGGCACCACCACCAACGCACTGCCTGTGTGGCGACGAATCTTGTGGCCGTAGGGCGAGCGAGAGAAAAATTCGGTCTGAATACTCTCCAACTCATCCTCAATTTCAATAGTGTCAATCACTCCATCCTTGGGCATACCTGCCGCAAAGCAGAGGGTTGCATAGCCCGTGAAGGTACCAATTTCCAGCACCCTATGTGGGGCAATCATCCTCGTAAGCATTTCCAAGAACTTGCCCTGAACGTGGCCTGACACCATCTTGTGCTGCACCACACGCAGGTTGCTCTCCGAGTCAAGTTCAGTAAGCAGTGGGTCTTCGGGCGAAGAAAGGTTGCGGATATATCTTTCGAGTTCTTCGTTCATAGCATTTCCATTTATTTATAGGTATGTCAGCGAGGAGAGGTTACCAAATATCTCCCTCGCAACGCATTGTATCTCTTCGGCCGTAACAGCCTCCACTCTCTCGTAGATTTCGCCCAGCGTATCCACCGAGCCAAACGAGAGAAAACTCTTGCCCACGCCCAGCATATAGGCTTCGCCATTTTCGGCCGTGATGGTAAATTGGCCCACAAATTGTTTCTTTGCCTGCGAGAGTCGGCGAGGGCTCAATGGCTCCTCCGCAAGTTTTCGGAGTTCGTCACGCACAACCTCTCTGCACTGTTCCAAATTCTCCTTGTCGCACGAGAAATAGATGGTGAAAATGCCCGTATCCGAAAGTGGCGTGTAGAGTGCTTCGGCACAATAGGTCAGTGCATTACGTTCCCTAAGAGCCACATTGAGTACCGATGCAGCCGTTGGCCCACCAAGCAGGTTTGTGAGCAGTATCAGGGCCACTCGTTTGGGGTTGTCAAGCGCATAGGCCCTGCATCCCATAACCGAGCGCACCTGATGCGTAGCCTTGTCAACAACCTCTCTATCAAACCTCCCCACTGCCACGGGGGCCACACGGCTCTGACTCTTGGTGGTGGCAGGCTCTGTGCCAAAATATCGTTCCACCGTGCGCACAAATTGGGCCTCTCCAATGGGGCCACACACCGCAAAGACCATACGGTCGGTGGTGTAGTTGCGCTCCACAAAAGCCCCAATCTTCTTTGACGTGTGTCGCCTTAGGGCTGCACGAGTGCCGAGGATGGCGTGGCCCAGCTCGGAGCCCTCAAAGAGGAGTTCCTCAAACTCGTCATAGATGCGCTCCTCGGGCGAATCCTTATAGATACCAATCTCGTCGTAGATGACCTTCTTCTCCTTTTCGACCTCCGCAGTGGGGAATGTGGAGTGGAATATGATGTCGTCCATCAGCTCCACAGCCTTCCCAAAGTCGCCTTTCAGCACCGTGGCGTGCACCACTGTTTCCTCTTTGGTTGTGAAGGCATTGAGTTCGCCGCCGAGATTTTCCAAGCGGCAGTTCACTTGCCAAGCCTTACGTTTTTCGGTACCCTTAAAGAGGGTGTGTTCGAGCAAGTGGGCCATACCAATCTCGTCCGCCCTCTCATCACGGCTACCCGCACCAATGGTCATCGAGCAGTAGCACACGGCACTCGTAGGCACACGTTTGAGTATGCACCTGAGACCATTCGACAGGGTGTGAACAAAAAAGGTTTCCTTTGTTTTAGCCATACACTCTTACACCTTATTTCTCTTCGTTTCTTGCTTTTAGGAATTGTCCCGTGTAACTCTTCTCACACTCCACAAGTTCCTCCGGTCGTCCCTCAAAGACCACCTCGCCACCGCCAACTCCCGCTTCGGGGCCGAGGTCAATAACCCAATCGGCACACTTGATAACATCCAGGTTGTGTTCAATGACAACAATCGTGTGGCCCTTTTTGAGCAATGCATCAAAGGCTCCGAGCAGTTTGTTGATATCGTGGAAGTGGAGGCCTGTGGTGGGTTCATCAAAGATGAACATTGTGCCGTCGGTGGTATCCTCGCCCATAAGGAACGAGGCGAGTTTCACCCTCTGAATCTCGCCACCCGAGAGTGTGGAGGTCGATTGGCCAAGTTTGATATACCCAAGTCCGACGGATTGGAGGGTACGCAGCGAGGTTACAATGCGTTGATTGATGTTCGCATCGCCCTCCTGCCCAAAGAATTCAATGGCCTCATCCACATTCATTTCCAGCACCTCGTGGATGTTCTTTCCACGATAGCGTACCTCCAACACCTCTTCACCAAACCTCTTACCGCCACAATGTTCGCACACCAACTCCACATCGGCCATAAACTGCATCTCGACCCTGATAACGCCCTCACCCTGGCACTCTTCACACCTGCCACCCGGGCGGTTGAAGGAGAAGTGGGATTGGGTGATACCATTGTGGCGTGCATAGGGTTGTGCAGCAAACAACTGTCTGATGTCGTTATATATCTTGGTATAGGTTACGGGGTTGGAGCGCATCGACTTGCCAATGGGGCTTTGGTCAACCATCTCCACCGAGCGAATAAGCCCGACATCGCCAGCCAGCGATTCAAAGCCACCTGGTTTATTGCCCGCCTCATATATTTCCCTGCGTAGTGCAGGATAGAGAATGCCCTCAATGAGCGACGACTTGCCGCTACCACTCACTCCCGTAACGCAGGTCATCACTCCCAACGGAATTTTCACATCCACTCCTTTGAGGTTGTTCTCCCTTGCGCCCTTAATTTCTATGTAACTACTCCACCCCCTACGGCTCTTGGGCACCGCAATATGCCTACGGCCAAACAGATAGTCGGACGTGAGGCTTCTTTTGCACCCCTTCATATCGGCAAGCGGGCCATTCCAAACCACCTCGCCACCATTAACACCCGCCTTTGGACCAACGTCCACAATGCGGTCGGCAGCCCTAATGACCTCCTCTTCGTGCTCGACCACAATGACGGTGTTACCCAAATCACGCAGCTGTTTGAGCACTCCGATCAGTCGGTGGGTATCTCTTGGGTGGAGCCCGATACTCGGCTCGTCGAGAATGTAGAGCGAGCCCGTGAGGTTACTACCCAACGAGGTTGAGAGGTTCACCCTCTGGCTTTCGCCACCCGAAAGCGTAGAGGATAGGCGGTCGAGCGACAGATAACCAAGACCTACATCGGCCAAATAGCCCAGCCTTGTACGCACCTCCATAAGGAGTCTTTCGGCCGTTTTTGTGTCGTATTCGTCCAACGACAACGTGTTGAAGAACTCCACAAGTTCGTCCACCGACATCCTCACCAATTCGGCAATATTTCGTCCGCCAACCTTCACCCACAAAGCCTCCTTACGCAGCCTTGCGCCCTCACATTCGGGGCACAAAGTCTTGCCCGTAAAGCGAGAGAGCATCACCCTATACTGCACCTTATATCGCTCTTTTTCAAGCGACTTAAAGAAATAGTCGAGGCCTTTGAAATAGGCATTACCCGTCCACAACAACCTGCGTTGTTCGGGCGAGAGTTGGTAGTATGGAACGTGAATGGGAAAGTTGAATTTGTGGGCGTTTTGCACAAGTTGGTCCCTCCACCAACTCATTGTAGCACCACGCCAGCAGGCAATGGCATTCTCAAAAATGCTCTTGTTCTTATCGGGCACCACTAGATTTTCGTCAATGCCCGTAACCTTGCCATAGCCCTCACACTGCGGGCAGGCTCCAATGGGGTTATTGAACGAAAAGAGGTGTTCGGTTGGCTCCTCAAAAGTGATACCATCGGCCTCAAAGCGGGTGCAGAACTCTTCCATTCCACTCGGAGTAATCACCCTGCACACTCCATCGCCAATCTCCAAAGCCCTTGCCACAGAGTCGCCGATGCGCCCTAGGGACTCCTTGTCGGAGGTGGCTTTCAGTCGATCTACAACAATCTCAATATGTTCGGGCTTGGTATCGGTGTCGAGGTCGCCAAATATATCTTCGGCAAGCAGCACCTCTCCCCTATAGCGAAACCTCTGTACACCTTCTCCCATAAGGAGTGTAATCTTCTCCACAATACCCTGTCCCTCGGCAACAACCAACGGAGCTGCTACAAGCACTCGCTCCCCTTCGGGAAGACTTGCAATATGAGCAACAACGTCCTGTGCTTGTACTCTCACAACCTCCCTACCCGACACAGGCGAATAGGTGTGTCCGATGCGAGCAAAGAGCAGTTTGAGGTAATCGTAAATCTCGGTGGTGGTTCCAACCGTTGAGCGAGGATTGCGGGTGTTGACCTTCTGTTCGATGGCAATGGCGGGTGCAATGCCCCTAATGATGTCCACATCGGGTTTGCCCACACGTCCCAAAAACTGTCGAGCATAGGTCGAAAGGCTCTCCACATACCTCCTCTGCCCTTCGGCAAATATGGTGTCAAAGGCGAGCGTTGATTTGCCCGACCCCGAAAGGCCCGTAACCACAACCAACTCGCCGTGAGGAATTTCAACCTCAATATTTTTGAGGTTGTGTACCCTTGCGCCCTTGATATATATGGAATTATATCGCTTCTGTTTCATCGTCTATCGTAATACCCTCCACCTTCTCCAAACGGCCCAATAAGGCGTCGGCCTGCGAGAGTCTAACCGCCAATCTCATTGCACACACATTGTCGAAGGTCTGTTCCAAAACCTTGGGTCCCACGGCCTTCACAGCTCTCATCACACCATCCATACTCTCAAACGGGTAGCGAACAAAGATAATCTTATCCACCGTACGCTCCTCCACCTTACACACATCCAGCACCGCTATTGTGGATTCCTTATAGGCCTCAATCAGTCCCGGAACGCCCAATTTCGTGCCACCAAACCATCTAATCACGACCACCAGACAATCGGTAATCTCGTGCGAAAGGAGTTGTCCAAGGATGGGTTTACCTGCCGTACCAGAAGGCTCGCCATCATCATTGGCCCTAAACTCCTCGCCTTTGGGGCCGAGTCGGTAGGCATAGCAGTGGTGCGTTGCGTCGTAGTGTTTCTTCCGCAGACCATCCATAATATCCTTAACCTGCTCGGCAGAGGTAACGTGATAGGCAAGAGCAAGAAATTTACTACTCCTCTCCCTTATGGCCGCCTCGCTTTGGCCTACGATGGTTTTGTATGTATCCTCCGTTTGCACCTCAATCAATGGTTTATTTGTGAGCCTTAAACATCCTATCCCAGCGAATGTTGGAAGGAAATGGTTTGTACTTATCAAGCGAAAGCCACACAAACGATGGGGTACCCACAATGTGGTCCTCGGGCACAAATCCCCAATAGCGGGAGTCGGCCGAACAGTGACGGTTGTCGCCCATCATAAAGTAGTAGTCCATCTTGAAGGTATATTCTGTAGTAGGCTCTCCGTTGATGTAAATCACCCCATCGGAAACCTTCAACTCATTGCCCTCGTAGTTCTTAATGATGCGTTCATAAAGCGGAAGATTTTCCTCCGAGAGAGCAACAGTGGCACCCTTCTGTGGCACCCACAGCGGGCCAAAATAGTCCTCCGTCCAACTGAACTTATCGCTGTTGGGGAATATGGCCGAGTAGGTTTCGGTGGTTTCGTTCTTGGTTACGCTCTCTACGTTTTTCATCGCACGGAGCTTTTCAACACTATCCTCCGTGAGTGGCATCACATAGACACCCGTAGAGGGCGAGTAGTGAACATCGTCCTTCGACACACCAAGCCTTTCGAGGCTCTTGCTACTCAGAGGCGAGGTGGTCTGCACAAAGTGGATAAACTGCCTGCCGGCAAGTTCTTTTTGTGGTTCACCATTGATGAATAATTCACTTGCAATGATTTGGAGCGTATCTCCAGGCAGAGCTACGCACCTTTTCACATAGTGTTCCCTCTTATCCACAGGCCTCGATACGACTGTGTAGTTTTTGTTCATCAACTCCCTACCACGCTTCTCGCCATAGGCACCGGTAAATTGACGTACAATATCGTAGTAAGTTTCGGCCTGTCGTTCCAAAATCACCGTATCGCCAGCAGGGAAGTTAAATACCACAATGTCGTCCCTCTCTACTCCCCTACGGCCTGCAAGACGTTTGTAGGGCCACTTAACTGCCTCGCTATACGACTTCGCGCCACTTGGTGTAGTGTTATGCATCAGGGGTAAGGAGAGAGGTGTGTTCGGCAGACGTGGGCCATAGGTTGCCTTGCTCACATAGAGATAGTCGCCCACCAACAGTGTTTTCTCCATCGAAGAGGTGGGAATCTGATACATCTGGAACACATAGGTATTGATTAGTGTGGCGAAGATGAGCGCAAAGACAATGGCGTCAATCCAACTCCACACCTCCTTATAGACCTTGCTGGTCTGCTTACGAGCCTTGTGCTTATCCAATCGCAGCAGTCGTGCAAGGAATTTAGTAATGTAAATATCAAAAATTATAGGCAGACCAAGCAGCATCCAAAGGCTCTCGCTCCACACCACAAACCACAAAACATAGATGATTGCCACAATGGCAAACTTCACCCATTTATTCCTGAAAAAATTCTTCATAATCAACTATTATATCTTCAAAAAATCATCCATTGTAAAAATTCCCGTGCGGCCCACAAGCCACTCAGCTGCCAGCACAGCGCCAACCGCCAACCCTCGACGAGATTTTGCGTTGTGACTAACCGTGAGAGTGTCCTCGGGAGAGTCGTAGGTTATGGTGTGGGTGCCGGGTACTTCACCCTCTCGTACCGACACAATATCCTCCTTTGCAACAACAATCCTACCATCGCTTGCCTCCTTTATCTCGTCGGCAAGTGTAGCAGCCGTACCGCTCGGAGCATCCAGCTTGTGGATGTGGTGTATCTCCTCAATCTCCACATTATATTGAGGCATATTACCCATAACGCCCGCCAACCAACGGTTGAGTCGGAAGAGGATATTTACACCCACCGAGTAGTTTGACGAATAGAAAAACGCACCGCCCTTTTGTCGGCACAATTCATCAAGTTCTGCCTTGCGCTCGGTCCACCCCGTGGAGCCACTCAGCACCGCCACCCCTGCTTCAATGCAGGCTTTAATATTGTCGTAGGCTGTGGTGGGCGATGTAAACTCAATGGCGACATCCGCCTGCGAAAGTACCTCTGGAGTCATCATCTCCGCCCTGTTGTCCACATCTATTTTTGCAACCACATCGTGCCCCCTTTCGAGGAGCACTTTCTCGATTTCGTGGCCCATCTTGCCGTAGCCTATAATTGCAACCTTCATAGGATTTATTCTGCTTTTTACATAAACGCACAAAAATACGAAAAAATTCCATACTTTTGTAAAAACAAACCCCATTTTTACACCTATGCGTTACTTTGCCGAACTCTCCTACAAAGGTACTGCCTACTGCGGTTGGCAGCGACAGCCCAATTCTCCATCAGTACAACAGACCATCGAGGAGGCCCTATCGACCATCCTGCGTGAGAGTGTGGAGATAGTGGGTGCAGGGCGCACCGATACGGGTGTTCACGCCGCATTCTATGTGGCCCATTTCGACACATCTCGCCCCATTGCGAACCCCTCGGATTTTGTCTATCATCTCAACGCCCTATTGCCCGAAGATATCGCTTTCGGGCGCATATATGAAGTTGACAGTGAGGCACACGCACGCTTTGATGCCACGGAGAGGGAGTATCGCTACTACATCAAGCCTCGCAAAAACCCCTTTACACGCGCCACATCGTGGCAACTCACCACTCCACTTGACGTAAACGCAATGAATCGTGCAGCAAAGGTGCTACTCACAACCGAGGATTTCACCACTTTTGCCAAACTCGGCAGCAATAACACCAACAACATCTGCCACATTTTCAGGGCCGAATGGATTGAAATAGAGTGTGGTATGTTGGTGTTTGTGTTCCGTGCCAATCGTTTTTTGAGAAATATGGTGAGGGCTGTTGTGGGAACGCTCGTGGATGTGGGTAGGGGTAAGATTACCCCCGAAGAGTTTGCCGACATTGTTGCAAGTCGCAACCTCTCACGCAGTTCTTCATCAGCACCTGCCGCAGGACTCTTTCTTACGGATGTGAGTTATAACGGACTTGAAAAGGACAAATAGTGTTCTTGCACAAATATATGAAAAACAATTTATTAGCATATTTATTGGTTGCAATTCCACTGATTATCTATGGAGCAACCAGCACACCTTGTTATGCACAAGCCGTTCAATATGTTGACACATTCCTCGGCGTGGACAACACGGGTAATACATTTCCTGGCGCATCACTACCCTTCTCAATGGTCAAGCCCGGAGCCGATGTGTTAATGCCTGCTCGATGGACTAATAACAACTCCGGATATGCTACAAATAGGCCCGTGTGCGGTTATAGCATCAACCACGTTAGTGGTACGGGTGGAGCAGCCAAGTATGGCAATTTCCGTGTAATGCCAACCACAGGTAGTGTAAACCTGCGAGATATGAGTGCAGAGGTGGTCGAGGAGAGTTCCACTCCGGGCTATTATACGACAACGCTCGCAAATGGAGTGCGTACCGAATTAACGCTCACCCACAGCGTTGGTTTCTATCGCTTTTCGGTGGTGAATGGTGCCGACTCCTTACGTTTACTCATTGATGCATCTTCGCTACTCGACAAAGGCTCCACGCCACAACACTTATTGACATCGGGCATTGAACTGATTTCGGAGAACGAAATTGTTGGCCATTGCAAGTCGGAAGGCGGATGGAATACGGGCGAGTGTGAGGTGTACTTTTATGCCCGCCTAAACCATACACCCTCGGCGTGGGGTACATTCCGACAGGGGCGTATGTCGCAGGGCAACCGTAATGAGAAGTCTATCAACAGCAACGACCATACCGAAAAGGCTCTCTATGTGTCATTCCCTGCTGCCACCCCCACTCCGCTTGAAATGCGAATGGCGCTATCTTTTGTTAGCACCCAAAAGGCCAAAGAAAACTACCTTGCCGAAGCTGCCACGCTCACATTTGACGAGGCAGCACAACTTGCCAACGACGAATGGAACGCCTATTTGGGGCGTATCGATATAGAGGCCTCAAAGGAGGTTAAGGCAATGTTTTACAGTGCACTATATCGTGCCCTCCTAATGCCAACCAATCGTACCGGAGAGATGAAGGGATGGAGTTCGGAGGAGGTCTACTACGATGACTACTACGCCATCTGGGACACCTTCCGAACAACAGTCCCCCTGCTAACGCTCATCGCACCCGAAAAGCTTGCAGAGCAAATAGAGTCGCTCATAAATATCGGCACACACGAAGGGTGGATGCCCGATGCCAGAAGTGGAAACAAGAGCGGACTGGTGCAGGGTGGAACCAACTGTGATGTGATGATTGCAGAGGCTTGCGTGAAAGGTATCGAGGGTGTTGACTACAAAAAAGCACTCCAACTGATGCTCCACGCGGCAAACACCGAGCCCGACAAACCACGCCTCTATGGTCGTGGCGGCATTTCGTATTACAACGCAATGGGTTACATACCTTATAGTGTAGAGCGTTCCGGATCACGACAAGTGGAGTATGCCTACTGCGACTACGCCATAGCAAAGGTGGCCGAACAGCTTGGTCAGCACGAGATTGCTACCGAATATTTCGAGCGCAGTGGTCGTTGGATGAACTTATGGAATAGCTCTGCCGAGCACGATGGTTTTAGCGGTTTCGTGTGGCCCAAGGACGAAAATGGAGAGTGGCTCAGCGACTACAATCCGCTAAAATTGAGCGTGTGGAACGGAGTATTCTATGAAGGTAGCTCGTGGCAATATTCCCTCTATGCGCCACACGATGTGGCTAAACTAATTGAGTTGTGTGGAGGAAATGAAAGATTCGTGGAACGTCTTGACCACTTTTTCGAACAAGGTATGCAAGAGGGAGAGTTGCGTCGAGGATTGAAGGGGTATTACAACGTAGGCAACGAGCCTTCGTTTCTCACCCCGACGCTCTACACTTGGGCTGGTCGCTATGACCTCACAGCAAAACGTTCAAGAGAGATTATCGACACCTACTTTTCTACCGGCCGTAGTGGCCTCCCCGGCAACGACGACTCGGCCGCCACGGGATGTTGGTGTGCATTTCATCTATTGGGACTCTACCCTAACGCAGGACAAGACTACTACCTACTCTCTTCGCCTCAAATTGAGAGCGCGACACTGCACTTATCCAACGGAAAGGAGTTTAATATCATTGTCAAGAATGACACCAAGGAGAATATATATATTCGTTCAGCAAAGCTCAACGGTAGACCATACAACAAAGCGTGGATAACCCATAGGGATATTGTGGCCGGAGGTAGGCTTGAACTCACAATGGGGTCCAAACCCTCTCGCTGGGGACAAATAGAACTTCCGCCATCCCTGAGCGATAAAAAATAGAAGGCGATTGTGGATTTTTAAGCAGAATAGATTAACTTTGTGCGAGCTAACTCGTGGCGAGTTAATACCCAAACATATTAAGGTTAGATAGTATTATGTCCGAACTGAGATTTCGAGTAATCGAGAGCGCCTTTGGAAAGAAGGCAATCAAAGCACCAACTCCCTCGGCGCGTCCATCGGAGTATTTTGCAGAGAACGTGTTTGACCGCCCCAAGATGGAGCAATATCTCCCCAAAGAGCAATATCAACAATTGGTTGAGAGTATCGACCATAAGCTACCACTAACCACAGAGATAGCCGATGCCGTTGCTGATGCAATGAAGCGCTGGGCCATCGACAAAGGTGCCACTCACTATACCCACTGGTTTCACCCCTTAACCGAGGGTACAGCAGAGAAACACGATGCCTTTATTCAGTATGACGGCAAGGGCGGCATTGTAGAAGAGTTCTCTGGCAAGGTGCTTGTTCAACAAGAACCCGATGCTTCGAGTTTTCCGAGTGGTGGTATTCGCAACACCTTTGAGGCACGAGGCTATTCGGCTTGGGATCCCTCATCGCCTGCTTTCATTGTAGGCGACACTCTGTGTATTCCAACCATATTCATTGCCTATACAGGTGAATCTCTCGACTATAAGGCCCCTCTCCTGAAAGCCCTTAATGCTGTTGATAAGGCAGCAACGGAGGTGTGTCGATATTTCAATCCAGAGGTTAATAGGGTGTATGCCTATCTCGGTTGGGAGCAAGAGTATTTCCTTGTTGACGAGGGACTCTATGCCGCAAGGCCCGACCTACTTCTGACAGGACGTACCCTGATGGGACACGAGAGTTCCAAAAACCAACAACTCGAAGACCACTATTTCGGCACCATTCCGGAGCGCGTGTTGGAGTTTATGAAGGAACTTGAAATAGAGGCTCTGAGGCTTGGCATTCCTCTTAAAACCCGCCATAATGAGGTTGCCCCCAACCAATTTGAGTTGGCCCCCATTTATGAGGAATGCAACCTTGCCAACGACCACAATCTGCTGTTAATGTCGCTGATGAAGACCATTGCGCGTAAGCACGGTTTTAGGGTGCTGTTGCACGAAAAGCCTTTTGGCGGAGTTAATGGCTCGGGTAAGCACAACAACTGGTCACTCGGCACCGACACCGGTATTCAACTTATGGCTCCGGGTAAGACTTTCGAGGAGAACCTGCGTTTCATCACCTACATCGCCTGCGTTCTCAAAGCAGTTTATCGCCACAACGGACTCCTCAAAGCCTCCATTTCGAGTGCCACCAACGCACACCGACTTGGTGCGGGCGAAGCTCCTCCTGCCATCATTTCGACCTTCCTGGGCTCACAAATATCCAACGTGCTCGACCAAATCGAGGCCAGCACAACCGACAATATCACCCTCGAAGGCAAAAAGGGATTCAAACTCGGCATTGCAGGCATCCCCGAACTATTCATCGACAACACCGACCGCAACCGCACATCGCCCTTTGCATTCACGGGTAACAGGTTTGAGTTCCGTGCCATCGGTGCTGAGGCCAACTCGGCTGCTTCTATGTTAGTTCTCAATGCTGTTGTTGCCGAGAGTCTAACGGAGTTTAAGACCGATGTGGATGCTCTTATAGCCGAGGGTAAGGATAAATTTGCTGCCATTGTGGAGGTTGTTCGTAAGTACATCAAGGAGAGTAAGCCGGTGCGTTTCGACGGCAATGGTTACAGTGCCGAGTGGTGCGAAGAGGCCGCCCGCAGGGGTCTCGACTGCCAAAAGAGTGTACCGCTGATTATCGAAAACTATCTTTCGAACAGTAGCGTGAGGATGTTTGAGAAGATGGGCGTAATGTCGCGCAAGGAGCTCGAAGCACGCAATGAGGTTAAGTGGGAAACCTACGTCAAGAAGGTACAAATCGAGGGACGTGTATTGGGCGACTTGGCGATGAATCACA
Organism: Tidjanibacter sp.; assembly: GCA_045132795.1. Taxonomy (GTDB): domain Bacteria; phylum Bacteroidota; class Bacteroidia; order Bacteroidales; family Rikenellaceae; genus Tidjanibacter. The sequence goes on from JBGUSZ010000086.1 coordinate 25,237, forward strand.
TTATTCCCGTGGCAACCCGCTATCAAACCTCCCTCATTGACAACGTCTACAAACTCAAAGGACTCTTCCCCGAGGATAAGGCCATGATGCTTTCGGCCCGCAACTTGGAGATTATAGAAGACATTGCCGAACGAACAATGGCTATTAAGTCCAAATGCGACCAGATGGTCGAGCAGCGCAAAAAGGCCAATCGCATTGAGAACATCAGGGATAAGGCCATTGCATACCACGATAACGTCGCTCCAATGATTGAGGAGATTCGCCACGAGATTGACGAGTTGGAACTCATTGTGGACGACGGTATGTGGACCCTGCCCAAGTATAGGGAACTATTGTTTGTGAGGTAGAATCACCCTTACCACCATTCATTATGCACAAAAAACTTGTCATTTTCGACCTTGACGGCACACTGCTTAACACCATTGGCGACATTGCCGAGGCTGTCAACCATGCATTGCGGCTCGTTGGTTTTCCCACCCACGAGCGTGAGGCCTATCGCTTTATGGTTGGTAGCGGCATAATGAAGCTCTTTGAACGAGCATTACCACCGGAAGAAAGAACAGAGGAGAATATTGCCCGAATACGAGAATACTTCCTACCCTACTACGAGGCACATAAGGCCGACCTTACGGCACCATATAATGGCATTGTAGAATTGCTTGCTGAACTTGACAGGCGAGGTGTAGCACTCGCTGTGGCCAGCAACAAATATCATCAGGCAACCGAAACCCTTGTGCGACACTACTTTCCCACGACTCCTTTCTGTGCCGTATTTGGACACCGTGAGGGTATGGCCGTAAAACCTTCGCCAGAGATTGTGTGGGAGATTATGAGAGTGGCAGGCACAGAGAGGGCCGAAGAGGTTCTCTATGTGGGCGACTCGGATGTGGATATGCTCACAGCTCACAATGCAGGCGTAGATGCTGTTGGAGTGTCGTGGGGTTTTCGTCCAAGGGAGGAGCTTGCGGCCCATTGCCCCAAAGCAATTGTTGACACTCCGGGCGAAATCCTTGCATTGTTATAGGAATAAAAAACTTATATACAAAATGTTACGACTTACGTTTTTGGGTACGGGTACTTCGCAGGGCGTTCCTATGATTGGGTGCGACTGTGAGGTGTGTCGTTCGACAGACAGTAGGGATAAGCGACTGCGCACCTCGGCTATGATTGAGGATGAGCACACAAGGCTCATTATCGATGCAGGGCCCGACTTCCGCTACCAAATGTTGCGTGCGGGTGTGAGTAACATTGACGCCATCCTGCTCACCCACCAACACACCGACCACATTATGGGTCTTGACGACGTGAGGGCATTCAACTATTTTTGTCGCAAGAGTATCCCTGTGTGGGCAACCGAAGGAGTGCAGCGTGTTGTACGTAAGAACTTCGACTACGCCTTCACCGAGCCCCTCTACCCCGGTGCGCCACTAATCACGCTCCACACTATTGACAAGGAGCCATTCCGTATTGGCACATTGGATGTGGTGCCCATCCACGGACTCCACCTAAGCCTTCCTGTGGTGGGTTTCAGAGTGGGCGACGTGGCCTACCTGACCGACTTTAACCACATTAGTGATGGCGAGTTGGAGAAGCTAAAAGGACTGAAAGTATTTGTCGTAAATGCCCTGCGACACCAACGCCACATAAGCCACTTTTCGCTTCCCACTGCATTGGAATTGGCAAAAAAGGTGGGTGCCGAGCAGACCTATTTCACCCACATGTCCCATCAAATCGGACTCCACGCCGAGCAAGATGCGCTACTGCCCGAGGGTATCCACTTCGCCTACGATGGACTGATTGTGGAGGTTGAATAATGAAAACAGAGCAGATACCATAGATATTATGACCGATATTCTACTACTTACACCCCCATTTGTGCAGCCCAACTGTCCCTATCCTGCGACAGCCTATCTCACGGGCTATCTGCGCCGCAAGGGACACCGTGTGGCACAAGCCGACCTTTCGGTGGAGGTACTCAACGGGATTTTTAGCCGCGATTTTTTGGCTAACATCTTTGACTGCTACGATGGCGAGGGTGATGATAACTGCGACCGCATTGTGGCTTTACGTAAAGACTATGAGGCTACCATTGAGAGCGTTATGTCCTTCCTGCGCGGCAAGGACAACACCATTGCGGGGCTCATCTGTTCGCCCGAATACCTCCCCCAGGCAAGCCGCTTTGAGAGTGCGGTGTCGGTGGAGGAGCACTTTGGTATGCTCGGCAGCAAGGACTGCGCACAATATCTCGCAACACTCTATTTGCAAGACCTGAGCGACTTTATTCGTGCTACCGTGTGCGAGGAGTTTGAGATTGTGAAATATGGCGAGCAGTTGGCTGTGGCGATTGCCGAGTTTTCCACCTTGGAGCAGGAGTTACAAAAGCCACGCAATGCGGTGGAAAACCTTATGTGCGACCTTCTACGTGAACACATTGAGCAGACACAACCTCGTATGGTGGGAATCTCTGTACCCTTCCCCGGCAACCTATTGGCAGCCCTGAGATGTGGACAATACATCAAGGCCAACTATCCTGACATCAAAGTTGTTATGGGCGGAGGCTACCCCACTACCGAACTGCGAGCGATGACTGACAGGGAGATATTCCGCTATGTAGACTATGTCGTATTGGACGACGGTGAGGTGGCTTTGGAGCGCATTTTGAATGGAGGACAGCTCATTCACACCTACACTCCGGAGAGTTACTGCGAAGGTGAAAATGTACGTTTGAGCCACTCCGAGCGTGGATGTCCCGACTTTTCGGGCCTTCCACACGACCTCTATTTCTCCCTTACGGAGGTAACCAATCCCATGCACCGCCTTTGGAGCGATGGCAGGTGGAACAAGATTGTGCTGGCCCACGGTTGCTATTGGGCAAAGTGTGCTTTTTGCGACACCTCGCTCGACTACATCGGGTGCTACAACGCCCTCTCGGCCGTGGAGGTTGTGGATTATATGGAGCAAGTGGCAGCCCAAACGGGCTCCAATGGCTTCCACTTTGTGGACGAGGCGGCACCCCCCAAGCTACTCAAAGAGATTTCGCTCGAAATACTGCGCCGAGGCAGGAGGTTTAGTTGGTGGACCAACATACGTTTCGAGAAGAGCTACACGGGCGACCTGTGTGCACTGATGGCAAGGGCGGGATGTATTGCTGTGGCAGGAGGCTTGGAGGTTGCAAGCGACAGATTATTGGAGATGATTGGCAAGGGTGTGAGCATCGAGCAAGCCACCATTGCTATGCGTAATTTCTATTATGCGGGCATTATGGTCCACACCTACCTTATGTATGGTCTGCCCACACAAACCTTGCAGGAGAGTGTTGATGCAGCCGAAGTGGTAAGGCAGATGTTCCGTGCCGAACTCATCGGCTCGGCCTTCTGGCACCGCTACGCAATGACCGTACACTCGCCCAGCGGCAGGGAGCCCGAAAAGTTTGGCGTAAGGCGCAAGGACCGACTGCCTAATCCCTTTGCTAACAACGAGGTGCCATTTGCGGAAAACAGAGGATATTCGCTCGATATGGTAGGCGACGGACTCAATCTTTCGTTGGCTAATTGGCTGGTGGGAAGCGGTTTGGAAAAACCTGTACATAAGTGGTTTGGGGCAAAGGTGCCCGCCACCACAGTTATTCCCTCGCTCATCACTGACCACCTCATCAAGCCCGATGGGTGTCGTATCTACAACGACAAGGCACGCATTGTGTGGATTGGTGGAGCAACAATGCTCACCGACGAAGGTATTGTCATTCGCACTCCTTCGACCGAGAAGGAGATTAAATTCCCCGAGATGGAGTCCGAGTTCTTGCAGGCTATCATTGAACAAGTTAGCGACTTGACGGAGTGCTACACCTTTGAGGATATTAGAACCCTATGGGAGGAGAATTTTGATAAGCCCTTTGTGGAGTTCTACTCCTCGAAGAAGTGGGATATCGTACGCAAGGCCGGTTTGTTGCAGATATAAAACAATAAAGAGATTACAAAGCAGAGCGATGTAATCTCTTTATTCTCTTCGTCGGGATGAAGAGATTCGAACTCTCGGCCTCCAACTCCCGAAGCTGGCGCGCTAACCGGACTGCGCTACATCCCGAAACCCATCATTCCAGAAAGGCTACCACATACCTTCCTTTCATTTGGGCGGTGCAAATATAATAGTTTATATTGAAAAAAACACAGAAATAATTTGCAGTTTTGAGAAAAGTTTGTACTTTTGTAATGATTTCAAAAAGGTAACGAGTACAAAATCGCAAAAAAGGGAGTTATGATTGTAGCAAAGGAATACTTACAGAGTTATGGCATTAGGCCATCGACACAGCGTATCGCCGTGATGCACTACCTGCTCACACATCGCACCCACCCCACCGTGGATGAGATTTACATTGAGTTGGTCGAGGAGATACCAACGCTCTCACGAACAACAGTCTACAACACCCTCCATCTGCTCTATGAACACGGAGCAATCCTGGCTCTCAGCATAGACGAGGCAAATGTTCGTTTCGATGGCCACACTCACCCCCACGCACACTTTATGTGTTGTGGCTGTGGCAAGGTCTATGATGTTGACCTCGACGATGTGGCCTTTGTGCAGCGCAACACCCCCAAGAATGCGGCCACAATTACCGAAGCACAACTCTACTACAAAGGTTTGTGCAACGTGTGCTCGGCCAAACGACAAAATTAAGACTCAAATCAAACACTAATAACAAACTTAAAACACATTTATCACTATGAAAAAGTTCCGTTGTACTGTATGCGGCTACATCCACGAAGGTGATGCCGCACCCGAGAAATGCCCCCTCTGCAAAGTAGGTCCCGAGAAATTTGTTGAAGTTGTTGAGAGCGACGAGGCTCTGCAATTCGCTGACGAGCACACTCTTGGCGTTGCCAAAGGTTGCCCCGAGGAGATTTGGGCAGGCTTGCAGGAGCACTTCGTTGGCGAGTGCACCGAGGTTGGTATGTACCTTGCAATGTCGCGTCAGGCTGACCGCGAGGGTTATCCCGAGATTGCCGAGGCTTTCAAGCGTTACGCATGGGAGGAGGCAGAGCACGCAGCCAAATTTGCTGAGTTGATTGGCGAGGTTGTTTGGGATACCAAGACCAATGTTTATAAACGTATGATGGCCGAGCACGGCGCTTGCGATGGCAAGAAACACATTGCTACCCTTGCAAAACAGAACAACCTTGACGCTATTCACGATACCGTACACGAGATGGCCAAAGACGAGGCTCGCCACGGTAAAGGCTTCGAGGGCCTCTACAACCGATATTTCAAATAGTCGGTAGTTGGCAGATACCTTACAAAACGAAGGCTCGGAGAGAATTCTCCGAGCCTTCGTTATCTTTTTGTATTGCAAAGAGTTTTAACCCTCTCTGATTTCTGACACAGCTACTTAACTCTCAATCGTTGACCAGGGCGAATTGGTGTACTGCTCTTAATACCGTTCAGACGACAAATAGCACCAACAGTAGTACCATATTTAGCTGCAATTTGATAGAGGTTATCTCCCGACTTCACCTTATAGTATATGGCATCATTTACCGTTGGGCGCGGCTTAGCAGCAGCCTTTTCAAGGTTATTGACAATCTCCTCACTGGTGAGTGGAGTGCCATTTTTATCGGTAAATATTCCGTCCATATCGTCATCTTCTTCGAGAGCTTCGGTGAGTTTAGACGACACATTAAAATATCCCCTTTCGAGAACAAAAGTGTGGTATTTCAGGTCGCCTGTGGAGAAGTCGATTATTCGCTCGGGGTCAAACGTAAGGTCGGCATATCGAACCTCGAAGTGGAGGTGTGGGCCCCTGCTTCGGCCCGTGTTACCACCATAGCCAATTACTTGTCCTGCAACCACATAATCGTTAACCTCTACATTGAGTTTGCATAGGTGACCGTAGTAGGTTTCGAGTCCGTTGGGGTGGCGCAGAATGACCAAATAGCCATAGCCACCGGAGTTGTAGCGTGCATACCTGACCTTACCCTCAAAGGTTGCAAAGATTGGCTCTCCAACTGGTAGGCCGATATCGATACCCTTGTGCATCCCCCTACCTCGTGGGCCATAACGAGAAGACACCCTACCCAACACAGGTGGGTGGTAGTCGTTCAACTTCTCAATTAGTTCAATCTCCATCGTTTCGGGAACATCGGCAATGTTCACATCACGATAGGCGAACACTCCATTTGTAACCCAATGGTTCTGAAATACTTCCTGATTGGCTCGCTGTGAGTAGTCGGTGTGTAGATAACGCCAAGTGTTGTTGGTGTAGGTGATGATTTTCACATTGGGGCGGTCGGTGTCAATGGTATCCATCGGCACTTGTGGCAGACTTTCCAACTCGTATGTTTTGCGCTGGGCCGCAGCACTTCCGCACACGAGAAATGCCACCGCCAACAACAACACTTTCAATACTCCGCTCCTACTCATACCACTCTCCTACTACTCTTCTTGGTCAATATAAAGTGCCGCTTGACTCAGCTGCTCATAAAACTCTCTACCAAAAGCCCTTACAAGTGGTTCTTCGAGGGCTTTATAAACTTTCACACCCTGTTTTTTACCACACTCAAAGGCGCACTTACAGATGTTCCAGCGGTGGAGGTTAAGTCCATAATCACCGGTGGAGAATCGTTTAACACGGATTGGATAGAGGTGGCACGAGATAGGTTTAAGGAACGAGGTCTTACCCTCCCTATAAGCCCTCTCGATGGCGCAAAATGTGACACCATTCTCCTTGAATGCATAGGCACACTCAGCTCCGTCAACAAGCGGTGTGGTGTAGTCGCCATCCACATCTACCACCATAAAGCCCTGTTGTTCGATAGCCTCCACACCTTCGGGTGTCATATAGTCCTTGTAGTTATCCCACTCCTGTTCGAGCAGGTCAACCTCCTCAATATCGAGTGGTGCACCGGAGTCGCCCTCCACACAGCACTCCCCCTTACACACCGACAAGTCGCAGCAGAACTCTTCGGTGAGGATGTCGGTGGCGACGATTTTACCGTCAATATCAATCATTGATTGCCTCATAGGTATCCTCAATTACGGCCGTAAGGGCCTCGGTCATACTAATTCCTGCCTCACGCAACTGCTTGGGTACAATGCTTCCACCACTCATTCCGGGGATGGTGTTAATCTCCACAAGGTAGGGCTCTCCTTCGGGGGTTACAATGAAATCTACCCTCGCAAGGCCTCTGCAACGGCAAGCCTTATAAGCTGCCAAAGTCATAGCGTGAAGTTTATCGGCCAACTCCGCAGGGATATCGGCAGGGGTAATCTCGTCGCTCATACCGGCCGTATATTTAGCCTCGTAGTCGAAAAACTCATTCTTGGCAATCACCTCCGTAATGGGCAGCAGCCACTCTTTATCGGCCGTAACCAATATGCCACAGGCCATCTCCCTACCTGCGATGAACTCCTCCACGAGTACCTCGCTACTCTCCTCAAAGGCCTTAAAAATGGCTTCGGGCAACTCCTCCACCCTCTTAACCTTTGTAACGCCGCAGCTACTTCCGCTTGCGTTGGGTTTCACAAACAGTGGCAAGCCGAGTTCGGCGACAATAGCCTCGGGTGCAATCCAATCGTCCTCACGCAGCAGAATGTCCTTTGCCAGCCCAACTCCCGTGTGAGCCACAGCTCTCTTGGTGGTAATCTTATCAAAGGTAATCACGCTAGACACCATATCGCACGACGAGAACGGAATGCCCATCATTTCGAGGTAGCCCTGCAAATGTCCATCCTCGCCGGGGGTGCCGTGAATCATAATGTAGGCATAGTCAAACACGATCTTCTCGCCCTCCACGGTGAGCGAAAAGTCGTTCAAATCAACGCAATATTCACCTCCTTCGGCAGTGCGGTATGTGAACTTTCGTCCACACACATCCACCAACCACACCCTATATTTCTCCACATCAAAAGCGGCGGCCACTTGTGCAGCACTCTGTAAGGCAATCTCCCTCTCGGAAGAGTTTCCACCGGCCAATAGTGCAATGTTAATCATCTTCAAATCTTTATTTTATGGATTATAGTAATCTTTGTGTCGGAAGGCCAAAATATCCTCAATCATTTCGAGCCACTGCATAGCCTCCTCACACTCGCCATCGAGCCTACGGGCCTCGTTAAAGTGGTTGATTGCCTCCCCAAACTCGCTCCTTGCAAAGGCCTCTTTGCCTTTACTCAAAGCCTCTTCTTTATCGTTATTCACATACATATCATTCTCCGCAACATACTCCGCGACCACCTCGGGTACAAGGTTTTTCCATTCATCCCTGCCAGCCGTAATAAGCTCCCTAATCTGCGTGGAAGAGTGGGACATCTTGGGAGCTTTGGGTAGCATAATAAAAGGCTCCCCAAACGACTCATTCTCCCCACGAGGGTATATAAACACCCTGTTCTCACTCAACAGCCTTGAAGCCTCTTTCCAAGTGTGGATACTCGCTGCTACATCGCCTCCACCCAGCAGAGCAAACTCCTTGTCGGGATAAACGCTGCGAAGATGGTCAAGGGTGTCAATCGTATATGAAGGTCGGGGTAGCTCAAACTCCACATCACAGACCTTCACGCCCTCGATATTTTCCACAGCCCTGCGGGCCATCTCCAACCTCTGCTCCTCAGGCGCGAGGTCGGCTTGTTGTTTGTGTGGGTTTTGGGGTGACACAATAAGCCACACTTCCTCTGCCAAGCCCTCGCTCAAAACATATTGAGCCACAGCAAGGTGTCCATTGTGAATGGGATTGAAAGAGCCAAAGTAGAGGACAGTCATTGAGAATTGCTGGCGCAGCCTGTGTTGTATTTTTGTTTTATTTTCCACCAATAAATTCTACCACA
>JBGUSZ010000087.1:0-45030 GCA_045132795.1 Tidjanibacter sp.
CGGTCCCCAGATTTATGGCGGTACGGCCTACACTTGGAAGAATAAGGCAGTGCCCGTTGGTGGCTACGTTGGCTACAAGGATATGCTGAAAGAGATTTTGAAGTTCTTCCGGACCGGCGAGGTGCCCGTGTCGAAGGAGGAGACCTTGGAGATTTTCACCTTCATGAGGGCTGCCAATATGAGCGAGGCCAAGGGTGGCAAGATTGTCACCATGGAGGAGGCTTGGAAGTCGGGCCAGAAGGAGGCCAAAAAGTTGCTCAAACAATACGATAAGACCAAATAATCTTAATATTAACCAAATTAACCAAAAACAAAAGCTATGAGAAAACCAAATTACAGTGCTCCTGAGCTGGACGTTCAGAGCATCGTGGTTGAGAGTGGCATTGCTGTTTCGGGCAACATTTTGCTCGATGGCACCACCAACGACCAGATTAACGACTATGAGAATTGGGACGGCGAATGGCAGTAAAACAGAGGAGGAAACAGACTATGAAAAAGATTTCTATTTTTGCAACTGCCCTGCTGTTGGCATGGGGTTGTGTGAACGACTTTGATGAAAATATCACTCCCGAGGGTACTGCCAAAGGTGCGTTCAATGTGATTGCAAGTGCAGACAATGATAACCGTACTGCATATAGCGAGGTTGATGGCCAGCTGACCGCTTCGTGGAAGGCTGCCGACGAGATTGACATCATTTCGATGGTTGATGGCGGTGAGGCACCCTATGAGAAACTCACCTACACCGCAGATGCTGCCGGTACCAAAGTGGCCTTCTCGCCCAAGACCGATGCTCTCACTCTGAAAGAGGGTGGCCAGAACTACAAGTTCTACGCCTACTACCACTATTTCAAGAATGAGGCAGATACCAAATTTACCTACGAGAATGGCGTGCCCTACCTCACTTGCCATATGAATGGTAAGACAAACAACTGGAGTATTCAGGGTGCTGTGGATTGTGATGGTACCAAAAGACTCTATCAGTTCGACCTGCTCTGGGCAAATCCTGTGGCTGTGGCTAACCCTTCGGGCAATGTTGACCTCAACTTCCAGTTCAACCACGCATTTGCAGTGTTGGAGTTCAAACTCACCACCACCAGTAGCGAGGATATTAAACTCAAACTAATTCAGGTGGATGCCGCTGGCATTACCGATAATGCAGTGAAGGTAAACCTCGCTGATGGTTCGCTTACAAATAGCAAATTGCAGAATACCTGCAAGATGAACTTCAATGTTAATTTTGTTCCCACTTTGAAAGCAAATGGTGCTAACTCCTATTCTTGCTATATGACCATTCTCCCCGGCCACAAAGACAAGAAGTTCACCATCACCATCACCGACCAAAACGACAAGACCTACACCTTCGAGAAGACCCCCAGCAAGGCTATTCTTGCAGGCCAGAAGGCTGTATTGCCTCTTGACGTGAATCCGAAGCCCGAGGCTCCTACTGTTAATCGTGTAGAGAAGGGCGTTGCTTCGACCACTCCTACCAAGGTTTGGTCGGTTAACCTCACCACTTTGGAGGGCGTGAATGCTGCCAATATTACCGGTATTGCACTCTCGAATGGCAAACTGCTCCTTAGTGAGAATGGCAACTCGAATCCCGTTTATCTCAATGCACTCACCGGTGCAAAAGAGGGCACTATGGATGTTTCGGCCGTTACTGCTGCCAATACCAACTACTATGCAACCTCCGATGATGCAGGTAATATCTTGTTCTGCAACTATTGGGATTATAATGGAACGGCCTTTACCATCTATAAGGCTGCAAGTGTAACAGGCGCTCCTGCATCATTCGTTACAAGGACTATTGATAGTAATGTGCGTACTGGTTATAAGATTTCTGTTGCCGGTGATGTTAATAGCGCAGCAATGATTACCACTACTGAGTTTAATAAAGTCGCATCGACTTCTATGTATACTCGTTCGTGGCAGGTGTCAGGTGGAACACTTGTAGCCGGAACTCATCAAAGAAACTTGGGTACTATGCAGTCGGGAGCTGTGTATGGTCGCTTTTCAGATGCTATACATATGGATGGTGCTGGCACAAGCGACATCTTCTTTACGCACTATGCTAAATACAGCGATGGTACTCGTTACTTCAAACAGTATATGTATGATAGTACACAAAAGAAACACGTAGAAAAAGCCAAAGTAACCGACACTGCCAGCGGAAACTACTCAACAGCTGTGGATTGTGTTAAATTCAACAACGCAACCTATGTGTTTGTGAACTATGTGAATTCGTTTGCTTATAAGACCAATGACGTTGTAAGGATGTATGACGTAACAAGTGGCGACTTGGCTACTGCAAGCGTTACTAATGTGGCAGGTAACCACGTGGACGGAAGTGTGCTTGTAAATGGAAAACAAAACAGTAATGGTTTGGCTGATGTTTTGGCTCACGTTGATGGCGACTATATGTATGTCTATGTGATGTTTGCCAACGGTAACGTATCGTGCTACAAGTACACTTGCTTGGCAGAGTAAACTAACATTGCGGACGTTTCCGCACACAATTTGAATCCTCGGGGTGGGCCATACATCGGCCCACCCCGAGTTTTTTGTTGAAAGGGTAGAATGGACAAGGAAGAGTGTAAAGCGTATTTTTGCGCTTTTTGAGGTGCTATTGTCGCTTTTTGCATTGGCTTTGTCGCAAAAATGCCATAACTTTGTAGGTGAGTTGGAGTGTGGTGGCCTGTCGCCCCTGCTCCTGCCAAGACTAACCGCCTACGATATTATGAAAAAGCAACTGTATCTTCTCGCAATTTGTGTCGCATCGCTGCTCACAGCCTGCTGTGGCACAAGCAAACTCCCCCAAGAGATTCGCCAATATTTCAACGTCCCCGCCGAGTGGCAGGGCGACTTTGGCGACTACCGTTCGCCCCTCGTATTCGAGAATGGCGACACCGTGCGCACCGCCGAGCAGTGGGCTCTCCGTAGGGAGGAAATCAAAACGTTGTGGCACAGCAAAATGGGGCAGTGGCCCGAAATTATCTACAATCAGCCACTCACCAAACTCGACACCGTGCAGTTGGAGGAGGGCATTGTGCGTCATCGTGTGAGGTTCAACTGGACACCCAACGAGCAAACCGAAGGTTATCTCCTCGTACCCACCGCACCTAAAGGTCCCAAGCCCGCAGCAATAGTGGTATTCTACGAGCCCGAAACGGCACTCGGTATGGAGGAGGGACTCAAATATGGCCCCCATCGTGATTTTGCCATTCAGCTCGCACGCAGGGGTTTTGTGGCCTTGTCCATCGGAACAACCGAAACCTCCATATCCAGAACATACTCCATCCGCTATCCCTCGAAGGGTAACGAAACTGTGGAGCCTCTCTCGATGCTGGGCTATGCAGCTGCAAATGCATACGAGGCTCTCGCCCTCGAAGAGGATGTGAATGGGGATAAGATTGGCATTGTCGGGCACTCCTACGGAGGCAAGTGGGCTATGTTCGCCTCGTGTTTTTACGAGAAGTTCGCTTGCGCCGCATGGGGTGATCCCGGCATTGTCTTCTCCGAAGAGAAGGGTGGGTATGTCAACTATTGGGAGCCGTGGTATCTCGGCTCGCTCGGCACCTACGACTATATGAAAACCACCGGCCACGACCTCCACGAGGTGCACGCCCTGATGGCTCCAAGGCCCTTCCTTGTGTCGGGCGGCTACTCCGACGAGCCCAAGCAGTGGAGAGCACTCAACCACTCCGTCGAGGTCAACAAGGTGCTCGGATATGAAGGCCGCGTGGGTATGACCAATAGGGAACTACACGCACCCAATCCAGAGGCCAATGAGGTGATTTACAAATTCTTTGAGTATCACCTCAAATAGGTAAACCACTCCCGAAAAGAACGAAAGTTACAAACTAAACAACAATAAAACTATGGCAACTCAAAATGTAACAACAAACTCCAAGGCAGGCTACATCCGTTCGCTCTTTATGTGCGGTTGCTTGTTCTTCATCTTCGGCTTTGTGTCGTGGGTGAACTCGATTCTGATTCCCTATTTCAAGGTGGCGTGCGACCTCAAAAGCGAGGTGCAGGTATATCTGGTAACCTTTGCATTCTACATCGCCTACTTGCTGATGACCATCCCCGCTTCGGTGTTGCTCAACAAGATAGGCTTCAAGAAGGGTGTGAAGATTGGTCTGTGGATTATGGCCTTCGGTGCCTTTATGTTCACCCCCGCAGCGCTCACCCGCACCTATTGGGTGTTCCTCGTTGGTCTGTTCAGCTTGGGTACGGGCTTGGCTATTCTCCAAACCGCTGCCAACCCATTCGTAACAATCATTGGCCCCATCGAAAGTGCCGCACGAAGGATTAGCATTATGGGCATCTGCAACAAGTTCGCAGGTATCATCTCGCCCTTCATCTTCTCGGCTTTGGTTATCCGTCAGAGCGACAAAATCATTATGGAGCAGGTGGGTAACGGTACCCTCGTGGGTGCTGCCAAAGAGGCCGCACTCGACCAACTTATCAGTGGTGTGATTGTTCCCTACATCTGCTTGGGTATCATTCTGTTCGCCTTCGGTATCATCTTCTATCGCTCCTCCATTCCGGACATCAACCCCAGCAAGGACAACAAGGCCGAAGAGGGCGAAGGCACCGAGCGTAAGAATATCTTTGCATATCCCTACCTCATCCTCGGAATGTTGGCAATGTTCTGCCACACCGGCTCGCAGGTGGTATCGATTGATACATCCATCCGCTATGCAAGCACAATGGGCGTGGGTATGAGTGAGGCCCAAATTCTCCCCTCGCTCACGCTGGCCTGCATCCTTATCGGTTATCTGTGCGGTATCGCACTCATCCCCAAATATCTCAAACAGCAGAAGGCTCTGGTGATTTGCACCACCCTCGGACTTGTTCTCTCGCTGTTGGTGGTGCTCACCTCGGGTGCAGTGAGGGTGTTCGGCTTGGATACCGACATCTCGTTGTGGTTCTTGGTGCTGCTGGGCATTCCCAACTCGCTCATCTATGCAGGCATTTGGCCTTTGGCTATCCGCAACTTGGGTAAGTTCACAAGCCTCGGCTCATCGATGTTGGTTATGGGCTTGTGCGGTAACGCTATCCTGCCTATGATTTATGCAGCAGTGGCTGACAAGTTCGACTTCCAGACAGGCTATTGGGTGCTGATTCCTTGCTTTGCCTATCTGATTTTCTACGCCACCATTGGTCATAAGATCGAGCATTGGTGCCCCCGAAAGGCTAAAAAATAGAGGATAGTATGAAGAGAATCTCCATTATAAATGGCACGGTGATTAGCGGCGGTAGGTCTACGGCCGCTAATGTGCTGCTTGAAGGCGGCAAGGTTGCCTATGTTGGCCCCGAGGTTGTGGAGGCCGACGAGAATACGATTGTCATTGACGCACATGGCCGTTTTGTGTCGGCCGGTTTCATCGACCTGCACACACACGGTGCTGGCGGTGCCGACTTTATGGATGGCACAGTGGAGGCTTACGAGGCCGCACTTGTAAAACACGCCGAGCACGGCACAACGCTCCTCTATCCCACAACCCTTTCGAGCACCACCGAGTCGCTCTACGATGCACTCCGACTCTATAAGGAGGCCAAGAAGGCCAATCTTGGTGGAGCCGCAATGGGTGGTTTGCACCTCGAAGGCCCCTATTTTGCCTACGAGATGAAGGGCGCACAAGACCCTCGCTTTTTGCGTAATCCCGAGCCCAAGGAGTATATGGGCTTGCTTGACGAGGCCGATGGCGACATCGCTCGTTGGAGCCTTGCACCCGAGTTGGAGGGCGCACCCGAAATGGGCGAGGAGTTGCGTAAGAGGGGGGTGCTGATGTCTATGGGCCACACCAACGCTACATTTGATGAGTGTGAGGTGGCCTACAAGGCGGGCTTTACCCACCTGACTCACTTCTACTCCTGTATGAGCACCATCACTCGCCGCAACGCTTATCGCTATGCGGGTGTGGTAGAGTGGGGATACTACACCGATGGAGCAACGGTGGAGATTATCGGCGACGGCATCCACGTTCCCCAGAGCCTGCTGAAACTGATGTTTAAGGTGAAAGGTGCAGACAAGATTGCCCTGATTACCGACTCGATGCGTGGCGCAGGTATGCCCGATGGAATCTATCTGTTGGGTGGTTTGAAAGACGGCCAAGAGGTTGTGGTGGAGGATGGCGTTGCTAAACTCCTCGACCGCAGTGCCTTTGCGGGTAGTGTAGCCACAATGGATAGGGTGGTGCGTACGGTGCGCGACCTCACAGAACTACCCCTCGAAGAGATTGTTAAAAGTGCAACCGAAGTGCCTGCACGCATTATGGGTGTGGGAGATAAAAAAGGCTCTTTGGAGGTGGGAAAAGATGCAGATGTTGTTATTTTCGACGAAAATGTCAATATTTGCACTACCATTGTGGAAGGATGTATTGTCTATGACAATAGGGCATAGAAAAACGGGAGGGTTGAATCCCTAAAAACGAAAGAATAGTGATGAAGAAATTTTTTGGATATGTTGCTATGGCTGCAATGATGATTGTCGGCGTGGGCTGCACTCCCAAAGAGGATGTGAAGCAGAGCAGGCTTATTGTGCTTGACCCCGGCCACTTCCACGCCAGCTTGTTGCAGAAGAACGAGTTGCCGGCATTTGCCCCCACAGTGGCTGTGTATGCACCCGAGGGCGCAGAGTTGGAGCAGTATGTTGGCTTTGTTGAGAGCTACAACAGCAGGACGGAGAACCCTACACATTGGGTACTCGACACCTATGCAGGAGAGGACTACCTCGACCGTATGGTGGCCGAACACAAGGGCGACGTGGTGGTGCTGGCAGGTAACAATCGCAAGAAAACACAGTATATCTATGCCGCAGTTGAGGCTGGCTACAACGTGTTGGCCGACAAGCCTATGGCTATTAGTGCGGACGACTATACGCTGCTCAAAAAGGCATACACTCTGGCAGCAGAAAAGGGACTTGTGATTTATGAGATGATGACCGAGAGGTATGATGTGAAGAATATCTTGGAGAAGAAGATTCTTGCCAACGAAGCCCTCTTCGGTACTCTCACACAGGGTACTCCCGAGGAGCCTGCTGTCTATCAGGAGAGCGTTCACCACTTTTGTAAAATGGTGTCGGGCAAGCCTTCGGTAAGACCTGCGTGGTACTACGACGTGGAGCAGCAGGGCGAGGGTATTGCCGATGTTACCACCCACCTCATCGACCAGGTGGCTTGGCAGTGTTTCCCCGAGGAGAGCGTCAGGGTGGAGGATGTGGCTGTTGTGAGTGCCGAGCATTGGCCCACACGCATCACTGCTGCCCAGTATGAACAATCGACCGGTAGGAAGGAGTGGCCCGAGTATCTGCTGAAAGACGTTAAACGAGGGGTGCTTAATGTGAATGCCAACGGTGTGATTAACTCCGTGATGAAGGGCGTTTGTGTGCAGATGAAGGTTGTGTGGAACTTTGTGGCTCCACAGGGTAGCGGCGACACTTCGACCTCGGTGAAGAAGGGTACGAAAGCTACGGTTATGCAGTTGCAGAATGTGGATAATGGCTACGTTAAGACCCTCTATGTGGAGCCTGCACAGGGTGTAGATGTAGAGGCGTTCAAGGCTGCGCTGACGGCTTTCGAGCAGGAGTTGCAGGAGGAGATGCCGGGCGTGAGCTTTGTGGAGGAGGCCGAAGGTCGCTATCGTGCCAACATTCCAAAGGCGATGTACCTTGCTCACGAAGACCACTTTGGTAAGGTTGCAGAGGCCTTCCTCGCCTACAAGAATGGTAAGGAGTTGCCACAATGGGAGGTGGATAACACGCTCTCGAAATACTATATCACCACAGAGGCTGTGAGGGTGGCTAATGAGTAGGCCACGTAGGTTGAAACCACACTACCGAGGGCGGAGATATGTTGGTCAATAACGCCAAATACTATGAGGGGGAGCAGTTGTTTCACGGCTTCATTCCCCACATTATGGGAACACGTTTCGACCTGTTGATGCTCCATCCCGACGCAGAGGATGCCGACTTGCTGTGGTGGCGAGTGATGGATCGCTTGGAGGTGCTGAATGGTATGCTCAACCGCTTTGATGCACAAAGTGAGGTGGCCCGACTCAACGCCCTCTGCCCAACGAATGAGTGGGTGGAGGTGAGCGAAGAACTTGGACGCATCATTGGACTGTGCGGGGAGTATTACCACAAGACCGAGCGATTGTTTGATGTTACACTGAGGGACTTTGCTCTGGTGGAGTGGAACAAGGAAAACCGCAGTGTGAGGTTTGCCGAAGAGGGCGTGAGCCTCGACTTTGGAGGTTTTGCCAAAGGGTATGCACTTTCGGAGGTGAAGAGATTGTTGGAAGAGGAGGGAGTGGAGAATGCCTTTGTGGACTTTGGTCGTAGTTCTCTCTTGGCCCTCGGACATCACCCCTATGGCGACTGCTGGAAGGTGGCCTTCAATAATCCCTACACGGGGGAACTTGTGAGGGAGTTTGCGCTGAGGGATGTGTCGATGTCTACGTCGGGCAATACGGCCGACTATTCGGGACACATCGTCAACCCCGCCACGGGCGAGTATGAAAACTCACAGGTGGCCTCCACGGTGTTGGCCCACAACCCACTGGATGCAGAGGTGCTATCGACCGTGTGGCTTGTGGCTACCGAGGAGGAGCGAGAGGCGATAGCGAGAAGATTTGAGAATGTAGAGTGTGAATTGTACGAACTTTAATAGATAAAAATGAACGAGAAAACCCAACTACAAGGAGTTGATTTGAGTTTGAGGAAGTTTATCCGTAACCTCGGATACCTTTCGGGTGGTGCTGCGCTGTTGGCAACAACCCCTTGGCTCAAATCGTGTACTCCCGAAAAACTCAAAGAGATTGGTGGCCACAAGGCGCGTGTGGCACTCATTGGTACGGGCAGTAGGGGTATGTACCACGCACACAACCTCCTGTTAATTCCCCACGCAGAGGTGGTTGCGGTGTGCGACAACTACGAACCACACCTCCGACAAGCCGCCGAGTTCTTTCCCAGGGCGAAGACTTACAGCGACTACCACCGACTCTTGGAGGATAAAGATATCGATGGCGTGATTATCTCCACTCCGCTCAATTGGCACGCACCAATTGTATTGGACGCTTTGGAGGCAGGTAAGCACGTCTTTTGCGAGAAGGCAATGGCTCGCACGATGGACGAGTGTAAGGCCATCTGGGAGGCCTACCAAAAGACCGATAGGGCTCTCTACTTCTGTATGCAGAGGATGTATGACGAGAAGTACATCAAGGGTATGCAGATGATTCACTCGGGCCTCATTGGCGATGTGGTAGGTATGCGTTGCCATTGGTTCCGTAATGCCGATTGGCGCAGACCGGTGCCCTCGCCAGAGTTGGAGAGGAAGATAAATTGGAGGCTCTACAAGGAGTCGTCGGGTGGTCTGATGACCGAGCTTGCCAGCCACCAGTTAGAGATTTGCACCTGGGCTGCTTCGCACAAGATGCCGGTGTCGATTATGGGACTTGGTGACATTGTCCATTGGAAAGATGGCAGGGAGGTCTATGACAATGTGAACGTTCTCTACCGCTACTCCAATGGTGTGAAGATTAACTACGAGTCGCTCATCTCCAATAAGTACAACGGTATGGAAGACCAGATTCTCGGCACCAAAGGAACAATGGAGATGGCCAAGGGTATATACTATCTCGAAGAGGATAACGAACTTTCGGGTATGCGCCAACTTTTGGAGAGTGTCAAAGACAAGGCACTTGCATCCATCCCTGCCGCAGGTCCCTCGTGGAGGCCGGAGACAAAATCTGCCTATGTGCCCCACTCGATTACTCGTGGCGAGGTGCACGTCAACCACGGCCAGAGTACGGTGGGTGTGGATAAGGATGGCTCCGATATTATCCTTTCGGCCTTCTGCCAATCGTGCATCACGGGCGAAAAGGCCAAGGATGTGGTAGAGGAGGCCTATTGCTCCACAATGTTGTGCTTGTTGGGCAATAAGGCGATGGAGGAGAAGAAGCTCATCACCTTCCCCGAGGAGTACAAGATTCCGTATATGTAGTTTTAGGACACGGACAGAGGAATAAGAACTATTGGGTATATGAAAGATATTGTCATTACATCAAAGAACATCAAACGCGAGGCCTGGGTGTTGCTGGGTTGCTTTATTGCGGCTTGCGGAGTGAATGTGGGGGCCATTTTGTCCTACGACCGCCCGTGGTCCGAGCTCTACTCCCAGATTGGTTTTGTGATAGCCACGGCCTTGATAATCTATCTGCTACTGTGGGTAGTGCGCGGTGTTGTTGCGCTACTTAGGTGGATTGTTGGGAAATTGATACGATAAACTTTGCGTTTTTTGAGGTGCGGTTGTCGTAAATAGAAGAGTGAATGTGGCTTTTAAGCCGTAACTTTGAGACAAAATTTAAACTACTAATAACTATGACTACGAGGAGAGATTTTCTGAAAACAGCATTGGCCGGTGGTGCAGCCCTCACATTGGGTGGTATCGCACCAGGCTTTTCGGCCAAGTCGTATAACAACATTGCCGGTGCAAATGATAAAATTCGCATTGGTATGATTGGTGTGAACTCGCGCGGTAAGGGTATTGCCAGTGGCCTTGCTAAACTGCCCGAGTGTGAGATTACCTACGTTTGCGATGTGGATAGCCGCGCTATCGAGAAATGCCAAGAGGTTGTTCGCAAAATCACCGGTAAGACTCCCAAAGGAATCAAGGATTTGAGGGAGATGGTGCAGAAAGAGGATGTGGATGCAGTTGTTGTTGCAACTCCCGACCACTGGCACGCACCCGCAGCCATCATCGCAATGCAGGCTGGCAAACACGTCTATCTGGAGAAACCCACTTCGCACAACCCCGCAGAGAACGAGATGTTGATTCGTGCTGCTGCCAAGTATGGTGTGGTTGTTCAGGTTGGTAACCAGCGTCGTTCGTGGCCCAATGTACAAGCAGGTGTTGAGGAGGTGCTGTCCGGCAACCTCGGTGCCATCCGTTACGCCAAGGCGTGGTATGTAAACCAGCGTAAGAGCATTGGTGTTGGTAAGCCCGCTCCCGTGCCCGAGTGGCTCGATTGGGATTTGTGGCAGGGTCCTGCACCTCGTAGGGAGTTCAAGGATAACATTGTGCACTACAATTGGCACTGGTTCTGGCACTGGGGAACCGGCGAGGCTCTCAACAATGGTACCCACTTTGTGGATATGTTGCGTTGGGGCTTGGACGTTGAGTGGCCTACGAAGGTTGACTCCATCGGTGGCCGTTACTACTATGAGGACGATTGGGAATTTGCCGACACCCAGCTGATTACCTACCAGTTTGGCGACAAGGCCAGCTGCTCGTGGGAGGGCCGTAGCTGCCAATCGCACCCCGTTGATGGTCAGGGTCTTGGTGTTGCTTTCTATGGCGAGAAGGGTACGCTGTTCCTCTCGGGTGGTAACGACTACAAAATCAAAGACCACAAGGGTAAGATTATTAAAGACGTTAAGAGTAACCTCGTCTTTGAGGAGGGTAACTTGTTGAACCCTTCGGAGGCTCTGGATGCGTTCCACTTCCGCAACTGGTTCGATGGTATCCGCAAGGGTGCTAAACTCAACTCGCCTCTGGTGGACGCTTGCATCAGTACCCAGCTGGTACAGTTCGGTAACATCGCACAGGAGGTTGGCCACTCGTTGGACATTGATCCTATGACCGGTCGCATCCTTAACGACGACAAGGAGGTACGCAAGTTGTGGGGCCGCAAGTATGAGAAGGGTTGGGAGCCCAAAATCAAATAGTTACAACGTTGGCTA
The DNA here is from genome assembly GCA_045132795.1 of Tidjanibacter sp. Lineage (GTDB taxonomy): Bacteria > Bacteroidota > Bacteroidia > Bacteroidales > Rikenellaceae > Tidjanibacter. The sequence goes on from JBGUSZ010000087.1 coordinate 11,750, forward strand.
CGATTGGTAGTATTTTATAAGGTTAGTATTATTGGGAAAAGGCTGTGAGATGCAGAAATGCATTCTCGCAGCCTTTTTGTTACGAAGCTACCCTATGTGTGTTTGGTGGGTTTAGAACGGATAACCGATACCGAAGTTGAGGGCAGTATTGTTCCACTTGGGGTGGGCGATAACCCATCTTTCGCCCTCGGGCTTGTTGGGGTTGTGGAGCTGGATACCCCAATCAAGACGTAGTACCAACACGGTTAGGTTCAGCCTCAAACCGACACCCGTGTTGAGCGCAACCTGGGGTATGAACGAGTTGAAACGGAATGCGGCACCTTCGGGTACTCCGTGGATGTCGGGAGTGTACCACACATTGCCGGCATCCATAAACACAGCACCATCAAATATGCTCCAAATGGGGAATCTAAACTCTGCGTTTGCCTCCAAACGGAGGTTGCCGAATTGGCTGGGATAGCCACTGTGTACCTCGGGCGAACTGCCCGGTCCGATGGTCCTCACGCTCCAACCTCGCATACTATTCACACCACCCGCATAGAAGAGCCTATCGGCCGGAAGGGACTCGTGGCGAGAGTTTCCATAGGGGTAGATGATACCACCGAAGAGGCGGTAGACAAAGTTGCTCTGCTCGCCCACACCGATGGATTGTGCCCATTGCAGGTCGGTACGGATGTATTGTGCATAGGGAATGCCGAACACGGTGTAGTGGCCGTCGGTTTTGCTACTTCCCAAAAGCTTTTTAATGCCCGATATGACATTGCCACTTGTGCCGATGTTGGCCCTGAGGTCTATATAGTCGCGCTTGGCGGTGATGTTTTGTTCGCCATAGTGGAATGTGCCCGATAGTCCGGCCATCATCTGTGTGGTGTAACTATCTCTCAAATAGGGGTTTTGGAGTCGGTCGAGGAACGATTGGCTCACGTGGTTCATCTTCACAAGGCTCACATCAAATGGGCGTAGGGAGTAGTGATACATAGGTCCAACGCTCCAATTGTAGCCAAAGGTTACGTTGGAAAGCACCCTGTCGTAGTAGCGCCTGTTTTGGTCGTTGATGGAGAATTCAAGCCTTGTCTTGGCGTCCTGAATTCGTCCCAGGGGATCGAAATCGCCGGGGAAGAGGAATTGCGGGAAGGTGATACCGACACGCCCTCCCAACTCTACCGAGTTGCGGTTGAATGATGGGTCGGCAACTTTCAGAAACTCATAACCAAAGGTGAAACTCATATCGAAGAGCTCGGCACCTCGGAATATGTTGCGGTTCTGATAACCAACCGTTGTGGCCACTCCATAGAAACTCGATGTTGTGGAGGCCTCCAACTCCACCTTGTAGCTCTGCCTCTGTGCAGGAGTGAGCCTAATTTCGCAGTCGAGTACCCCTTCGGTTGTCTCGGCCGTTTCGCTCCAATGGTCGCCGATGAGCGTCACGGGAGTGAGCGGAGCGGAGGTGGGCGAAAATAGGATGTTGGCACTACGGATGTACTCAATACCCAGAAGGTTGTCGTAGGTGGAGTTTACCCTTGCATTGCTGTAAAGACTTCCTTGTTGCAATCTGATGAATTTACGCAGCATAGATGGGCGCAAATTGGGCTCGCCGTCGGTGTAGATGACATCCAAACCCTCGTAGGAGAGTGTGTCGAGCGAAAGAAAATAGTCGGGGTCGGTGGCTGCACGAGTGGCATCGTAGGAGGGTAGAACTTTGATTTTGCCCAAGCGGTAGAGTGGGTAGTTCTCCTTGATGGGGCGTCCCTGTTTGTCGTAACCCTTTGTGCGTCCATTGATTACCATTGCCACATTGCCTTTGTGGTTACCGATGGTGGTATCCACCTGAAACTCAATGTCGGACATGCTGAAATCGTAGTAGCCACGGTCGTGCAACTGTTGTGCAACGCGGCTACGCTCGGCCCCGAGTTTTTCGAGGTCAAGTATGCCTCCGGGCTTGATGAGCGAAGTGGCGGTGTCTGCAGCCAACACCTTGGCCATAAAACCATCTTCTATTTTATTCTCCACCTTTGCTACTCGATATGGCTCGCCTTGGAAGGTTGTATATGTAACCGATGCTGTGCGATTCTTGGGATTGAGGCGGAAGGAGTACTCCTCCACAGCGTTGAAGAATCCGCGCGAGGCGACATAGGCTTCGATGTTGGCAGCACTCAGTCGGCTCTGGGTGGTGTCGAGAATCACGGGCTCGGCACCCACGTTGCGCAGCAGTTTATCCCACCACTTTGCTCCAACCGAGTCGGCCTGACAATATATCCACGCACGAACACCCCAGAGGTCCATCGACGGGCGTTGGCGAATGTATTTGTTGATTTCGGAACTTGTGACACGCTCGCTACGGGGAGTGGTGTTGTCGGTCTCCACAATGTTCTGGGTGAGCATATAGGCACCCTCCGGAAGATAGCCCTTGATGTTGCACGAGCCGAGCAGCACCATTGCTATCAAACTCCACACAAGGAGGTATGTACGCCTGCGTAGTGACATTTTGCGAGTCCGAAAAATAGGTTTTAGAAGTACAAATATACAAAAGTTTCAGTATATTTGTCAATTAAACGGCCATTTTGAATGAAAACAAAGTTTTGGAAATACGAGGGAGCTGGCAACGATTTCGTGTTGCTCGATTGCAGAGATACAAATTTTGAGCCGAGCGAGGAGTTCATTCGTGCCATTTGTTCTCGTCGTACGGGAGTGGGAGCCGATGGTGCAATGGTGCTTGCCAAGTCGACCACCTGCGACTTTGCTATGCACTACTACAACTCCGATGGCCCCGAGGCTACGATGTGTGGTAACGGAGGTAGGTGTATCGCTTGGTTTGCCGACCTATTGGGCATTGGTGGCGATGTGAAGACCTTTGAGGCTGTTGACGGACTCCACACGGCCGAGATTCTTTCGCGCAATGGCGCTACGGCACAAGTGCGCTTGCAGATGATTGATGTTGAGAGTGTTGAGGTTGATGCAGAGGGCGATGTCCTGCTCAATACCGGCTCGCCACACCTTGTGAGGGTGGTGAACGATTTGGATATGGACGTGGTTGGCGTAGGTGCCGAGTTGCGCTATGGGCCCAAGTGTGCCCCCACGAATGGTGCCAACATCAACTTCGTGAAGGTGCTGGGCGAGGGTAGGCTTGCACTGCGCACCTACGAGCGCGGCGTAGAGGACGAAACCCTTGCTTGTGGCACGGGAGCCACCGCCACCGCCATTGCTATATGCCACACCCTGCAACCCTCTGTCCGTCATTTCGACCTTGCGGCACAAGGGGGCGATTTGTCGGTTGACTTCTCCACCGATGGTTGTGGCCACTACACCGACATTCACCTGACCGGGCCGGCGAGGTTGGTTTTCTGCGGCGAGTTTTAAAAAAACGCAGATTGCACGGCAACTGCGGCGTTACACTGCGATAAGCGGGCTCCTCATTTGCGGAAAGCAAACTGCGGGCCCGCTTTCTTGTGTGCCTTGCATTTGCCGCACACTTTGCGTTTTTTTGTTGTGGGGCTACCAAACGTCAGATAGTACGCCGACCACTCCTCCCCTAAGTTAGGGGATGTGGTGCGTAACACCGGAGAGGTATGTTCTCCTCCCCTACGAAATGGGAGGTCGGGAGGGGTGGTCGTAATTGCGCTCGGTGGCCTCGCCGAGCAGTGCCCGAAGGCGGAGGGGTTTGTTTTACAAAACAGCCTGTGGCTGCTGTGGACTTGTTTTCTTGTTAGGCAATTCCCTCTCAGTCGATTTTCACCACGTTGCCTTTGGGGTTAAAGGTTAGCTCGGTGCCGTCGGAGAGCTCCACTTCGTGGCCTTGTCCTTCCTGCTCGATGCTCATAATAACCACGTTGGGGTACTGCTCCCAGACGTAGGTGGTGATGTATTCGGGGATAATCTCCACGGGGATAGAGTCGTTGCGGAGTTTGATTTTGGTCCACTGACCTTTGGAGTCGAAGTTGATTTTGCTGCCGTCGGTGAAGAGTACGTTGTAGGAGGCTCCGCCGTGGTGGTGCTTGTGCATACGGATTTTCTTCACGGTGTCCTTTGCAAAATACTCTTTGATGAACTCCTGTGCGGGCTGGGGGAGTTGCTTGGTGGAGATTTCGGCTGCCACCACACCCATCACCACCGCAAGGGTGGCCACTGCTGCTAACATCGCTTTTTTCATAATCATTGCGTTTTTTGTTGGTTAAAAGTTTAAGAATAAAATACGCAGTCCACAGCTCCAAGAATGGTGCAAAAGGTTGCGATAGAGGAAAAAATTACAATAAAAACCACTTCGTTGGAGTGTGGCACGGAGTTTGCAACTATGTAGGGCGTAGTTGAATACTACAAGGTTTCTTCATTTATTTAAGTTTGGGTTAGTAGTTTTGAAAGGGTAGCCGTTGTGATAACGCCTGCCTTTTTTTGTTTTGTTGTGGTACAAACTTAAATAAATGAAGAGTTTATACATTCCTCCCTAAATCCCTCCTTTGAGAAGGAGGGACTTCCATATCTTTTGCAAATTCCACCCTTTTTGTGCTATGTTTGTTTAATTCGCTTTTAATTTGTATCTTTGCCAGATAGCAAGCCCAGATGGTGGCAATCTTGGGGTTTGCGCGAGAGAGATGTAACATAGAATAAAGAGTAATAATATGAAAATCAAATCTTTGTTTAATGTTTTGTTGGCGGCTGTCGTGTCGCTGGCAACACTCACGCTTGTACAATGCACTCCCAATCAAGAATTTGAGTTGGGCAACGGCTCCTCGGTAATACCTCTTACCGTTAAGGAGGGTACCACAACCCACTTCCTTACCGACTACTATCCCCAATGGGAGGGAGCAACAACTCTCGCTTGTGGCGACGAGCGTCTTCAACTGACACCCCTTATCGACAATTTGGAGCAGTTTGAAATCACCGCACAGGGTGGCCCACTCGTTTCGACTATTGACGTGTGGCACGATTGGGACAAACTTTCAATCGTTGTGCTCGGTGGCGAGCGAGACACCAAAGGTAGTTATATGTCCTCCACCGAGGTGAAGGGTGGGGTTGTTACCATCGTTGCATCCAAACCCGTAGTGGAGGCTGTGGCTATGTGGCAGAATGAGGTCATTGACAAAGTGGAGATTAAGGGCAACATTGTGAAGGTTACCATCCCCAAAGTGGCCAAAAAGCACCAGCGTTCGCAGGTGCGTGTCTTTGCCGCCTCGGAGGAGGGACGTTTCAACGATGTGCTTCTCCCCTTGGAGTATGGCAAAGTGGTGGTGGATGCAGAGGATATCACCCGTCAGGACTTCCAATCGCAGATTCTCTACTCGCTGATGATTGACCGCTTCAACAATGGTACCACCGCTAACGATTGGAAAATCAACTCGCCCGAGGTGTTGGACAAGGTCGACTATCAGGGTGGTGACATTGTGGGTATCACCCAGAAGATTGAGGACGGCTTCTTCACCGACCTCGGCATTACGACCATCTGGATTTCGCCCATCACACAAAACCCCTACGATGCGTGGGGACAGAACCGCAATCCCGACACCAAGTTCTCGGGCTACCACGGCTATTGGCCCATTTTCAGCACCGTTGTCGACAAGCGTTTCGGCACCGAAGAGGAGCTTCACACAATGCTTGCCGAGGCTCACAAGGGCGAGATGAATGTGATTCTCGACTATGTGGCCAATCACCTCCACATCAACTCACCCGTACTCCAAGAGCACCCCGATTGGACCACCGAGTTGATGTTGCCCGATGGCCGTAAGAACATTGGCCTTTGGGATGGCGAAACACGCCTCACGACGTGGTTTGACGAGCACATACCCACCCTCGACACTCGCCGTGATGAGGTGTGTGAACCTATGACCGACTCGGCTCTCCACTGGGTGCGTAAGTTCGACTTCGACGGTTTCCGCCACGACGCTTGCAAACACATTCCGCTGAACTATTGGCGTATGCTCACCCACAAGATGAAGTCCTCAATGCCCAACCGCAAGCTCTGGCAGATTGGCGAGACCTATGGCGATATTGAGCTCATCGGCTCCTATGTGAAGAGTGGTATGATTGACGCACAGTTCGACTTCAACCTCTACCACACCTCGCGTGATGTGATTGTGGACGAGAGCCGTTCGATGCGTGACATTGCAAGTGTTATCGAGGAGTCGGAGGCTGCCTATGGCTCCCACCACACGATGGGTAACATCACAGGCAACCACGACAAACCCCGCTTCTTGTCGTTGGCCGGTGGCGATATGTCGCTGTGGTGTCCCGACGATAAGGCCGAGGGCTGGCACCGCAAGGTGGGTGTGGGCGACAATGTGAAGGGCTATGCCCGTCTGTCGCTCTTGAAGGCCATCATCTCAACCGTTCCCGGTGTGCCTTGTGTATATCAGGGCGACGAGTATGGTATCCCCGGTGCCAACGACCCCGACAACCGCTATATGATGGAGTTTGATGGCTACAACGAGTTCCAGCAGAAGGAACTTGCGGCAACCAAAGCGATGTTTAAGTACCGCCGTGCCTCGATGCCTTTGATGTATGGCGACTACCGCACGCTCCACGTTGATGACGACGTGTTGGTATTCCTGCGCCACTATATGGGCCAGTGGGCTGTTGTGGCACTCAACATTCGCCCCGAGGCTCGCAAGGTTGAGGTGGCTATGCCCGAGGGCTTTGAGGCCGAGAGTGCCGAGGTGGCTCTTGCGGCAGAGGGTGGAGAGGCTACCCTTGTGGGTGGCAACATTAGCCTAAACATCCCCGCCTATGGCTATGTTATTGTAAACAAATAATCTAAACGCAAAATACACCATGAAAAAACTATTCGCATTGGTCGCTCTTGTTGCGACTTTGATGGGTTGCTCTTGCAACCAAAAGGAGGCTCCTGCCTTCGACAAGTACAATTCGGTAGTCTATGAACTCAATGTCCGTCAGGCAACCGAGGAGGGTACATTCGCAGCAGCAGAGCAGTATCTACCCGAGCTCAAAGCTATGGGTGTGGACATCGTGTGGTTGATGCCCATCAGCCCCATTGGCGTTGATGGCCGTAAGGGGACACTTGGCTCCTACTACTCCATCATCGACTACAAGGCCGTAAACCCCGAGTTTGGTACAATGGACGACTTCGACCACTTCCTTGCCACAGCTCACGACCTCGGCCTGAAAGTCATCATCGACTGGGTTGCAAACCACACTTCGCGAGATGCTAATTGGTGGAAAGAGGGAAAGAAAGATTGGTACGTTTTGAACGAAAAGACGGGCCTTCCCATTGTGGAGTACGACTGGACCGACATCGCAAAACTCAACTACAAGAACGAGGATATGCGTGCGGCAATGTTGGATGCTCTGAAATTCTGGATTGAGAAGGGAGTTGACGGCTATCGTTGCGACGTTGCTATGCAGGTGCCTGCCGACTTCTGGAAGGGTGCTTGGGAGGAGATTCGCAAGATTAACCCCGACGTCTATCTCTTGGCCGAGGGCGAGGACGAGTGGTTGCACGAGGCAGGCTTTGAGGCCACCTATGCTTGGGAGCTCCACCACATCTTCAACGCTATGGCAAAGGGTGGTAGCGAGACCAAGAATGTGGCTGGCGATGGTACCATCAAGACCAAAGCAAAGGGGGTTAAGGACCTCAAAGAGTATTTAGAGCGTGATGATGTGAAGTATCCTGCTCCTGCTATGCGCCTGATGTTTACCTCCAACCACGACGAGAACTCGTGGGCAGGTACCGAGTTTGAGCGTATGGGCGATGCTCACAAGGCTTTCGCAGCCCTCACCTTCGTATTGCCCAAGTCGCAGCCACTCATCTACACCGGCCAGGAGATTGCTCTGAACCGCCGCTTGCAGTTCTTCGAGAAGGACTCCATTGTGGAGCTTGTAGATTTGGAGTATGGCAAGGAGTACCGCGACTTCTACCGCACACTCTGCTCGTTCCGCCACGCAAATAAGGCTTTGGCTGCTGGTGAGAATGTAGCACCTGTGAAGTTTATTGAGGGTGTAGGCGAGAATGTGTTGGCATTCACTCGCACCAAGGAGGAGAACACCGTGTTGTGCTTGTTCAACTTCTCGGCAGAGCCCACAACCGTTACCCTCACCGAGGCAGAGGCCGGCGATTACAACTGCGCTTGTGGTGAGGCAAAAACCTTCAAAGCCGGCGATGTTGTAGAGCTTGCAGGCTGGGGCTTTATGCTTCTTGCAAAATAGGAAACAAGCAATACATATAGAAAAGCCCCGAAGTTTCAAAGAACTTCGGGGCTTTTTTGTGTATGATGTGTGGTGTTATGCTATGAGTAGGTAGGTTACTACCGAACAGAGCGTTAGCACCAGACCCACTAACGATTCGTAGGGAATAAGGCGTAGGCGCTCCTTGATGCCCATCTCCACCGAGCCGCCTGTGGCGTGGAAGAACGAGCCGTGGGGTAGGTGGTCCAACACCGTAGCACCGGCATTAATCATAGCAGCACCCCACACGGCACTCACGCCCGAGGAGAGAATGGCACTACCGAAGGAGGCCGATGCTACCGTTGCGCCGGCTGTTGTGGAGGCTGTGGCGGCCGACATCAGTGCGCCCGACAGGGGTGCAAGCAGCACTCGTCCGCCCTCGCCACTACCCATCAGCGAGATGAGCATATCGGTGAGTGCCGAGGCTTTGATGATGCCCGCAATGGCTCCCGTGCCAACCAACAGCACCGCCACTACCGACATCTTCTCCAAGCCATATTTTACGCTTTCGCCTGCGCTGCTCCACGTCCTTGTGGTCAGAATACCCACTATACCGCCCACGGGGAGCGCAATCAGGGGGTCTACAACAATACCAGCCAAGGGCCTCAGTGAGAGAAGCACTATGGCTACCAGAGGACCTGCAATGCTTGCCCAAAACGAGGGTAGCTTTTTGTCGCCATCTCCACACTGTTCCCTAACAGCCTCTTTCGTATAGAGGTCTTTATTAGGCATCAGGGGGATGATGAGGTAGATTGTTACCAGCAGGCCTACAATGGCGGGAATCACTCCTGCGCCCATAACCGACGAAAGAGGAGCATCCATATTTTCGGCAGCGATGATGGTGTTTGGGTTGGGCGAGATGATGTTGCCACACTTGCCACCGCCCACCATTGCAAGCAGAATTTTCAGTCGGGATGCGCCCACCTTTTGGCCAATCATTATGGCCACGGGGGCTACGGTGATGACGGCAACGTCGATGAATACGCCCACGGCTGTGAGCAACATCACCGACAGCGCAAGGGCCAAGTAGATGTGTTTTTGGCCGAGCTTGCTGACAATGGTGTGCGAGATACTCTCCGCTGCACCACTTTTAATCAGTACGCCCGAAAGCACACCTGCGGCCAAAATCCTAACAATGGCGGGAGTGATATCCTTCACACCACTCACCATTGTTGTTGCTGTGGCTTCGAGTCCCAGCCCACCGAGAAGGCCGCCCACCAATGCGCCCAAAAGCAGGCTGTACACGGGCGATACTTTGCGAATAATAAGCACAATGGCGACCGCAAGGCCCACCAATGCACCAATGGCACTCATCATAATTGTTCTATTGTTTTGTGGTAAATAGTTTCACAATCTGTGTGGCCGTGCGAGTGAGGTTCTCCCTTGCCACCTCGGGGCGCATAGCCTCTTCCAACGCCATAGGGCCAGACACTATGGGCAGTATGGCCGCAAAACCACTCTCGGCCAACTCCTTGCACCACGCCACACCACCGCCAACGGCCACCACGGGGATACCCTGTGCCGAGGCTACCTCCAACACTCCGCTGGGTGCTTTGCCCATAACGGTCTGGCGGTCCACACGGCCCTCGCCCGTGATAACAAGGTCGCTACCCTCAATCAGCCGGTCGAATTGGAGAGCCTCCATAACCATACCGATACCTCTTTGGAGTCTTGCTCCGAGCAGAGCCACAAAGCCGGCACCAAGTCCGCCCGCAGCTCCTGCACCCTCTATTGGGGCTACGTCAAGTCCGTTGTGTTGTTTGACAATGTGGGCAAAGTTACGCAGTCCCTCGTCGAGCAGTTCGACCATCTGTGGGGTTGCACCCTTCTGGGGAGCATAGACATAGGCCGCACCATTGGGCCCACAGAGTGGGTTGGTGACATCGCACGCCACCGTGAACTCACACTCTGTCAACTCCTCCATTACGCCACTCGGGTCAATGGTCCTAATCTTTGCGAGGTTGCCACCACAAGGCTCAACGACCTCTTCATCCTTGTCCACAAAACGATAGCCCAAGGCGTGGAGCATACCGATGCCTGCATCGTTGGTCGCACTACCGCCAATGCCCACCAAAAACCTACGGCACCCTCTGCGGATGGCATCGGCAATGATTTCGCCCGTGCCGAGTGTGGAGGTCAGCATTGGGTTGCGCTCGTCGGGGGAGAGTAGCGGTAGGCCGCTTGCGGAGGCCATCTCCACAATTGCCAATCCCTTGTCGGCAACCATACCATAGCGTGCCACCGTGGGAGCTCCGAGAGGACCTGTTACGGAAATTTCCACAACTTCGCCACCAAGACTATCCACAATGGCCTCCACGGTGCCTTCGCCACCATCGGCGATGCTCACTTTGCACACCTCGCAGTGGGGACACACGCTCCTCACGCCTGCCTCCAACGCCTCGGCCACCTCACGAGATGATAGTGAGCCCTTGAACGAATCTACCGCTATGGTTACCTTTTTCATAATAAATAAATCGTCAATCGTCAACCGTCAACCGTCAACCGTCAACCGACATTTTGAATTTTGAATTTTGAATTTTGAATTTTGAATTTTGAATTTCCTCTTCCTAACTCTCAATAATCTTCTTTGCATCGGGGGCCACCACAAAAGGTAGTGTTTCGAGGGTGGGCCTATACTTGGTGTGAAGCTCCCTGACCACCTCAATCTCGTCTGCCGAAGGCTCGGTGGGGTAGCACTCCTTGCCGAAGGTCCACTCCCATTCCCACACTTTGCTATCCTCCTCAAAGGCCTTTTGGTCGAAGGGTACCCCCTCGGTCATAGCACTCCTCACAGCTGCAAAGAAACGCTCCCAGCGTGGGATGTAGAATCCGCCCACCATACCCGACCATTGGCGGCAGGCATAGTCCCTGATGCGGCAATCTTTGTTACCCCAAGTGGTGAGCAAATTTCGTGCATTTTGTTCATACACAGCCTTCTCGCTTGCGGTGTGTCCCATCGCTTTGGCATCCTCCAACCACCCTCCGAGCAGGAACTCCTTGCGAGAGGAGAGCAGACGCTCGAAGTCGCAAAGGTAGGACAAATAGTTGGCCACTGCAACATCAAACGCCTCCACACTACCACTCTCGTAGGCCTTTGCACAGGCTTGTTGCAACACGGTGGCGTGGTTGGCCATCACCTGACGGGTGATATCTACAAGGTCGTAGCGGTAGCCCTCGCTGTCGGCAAAGCGGTCGGCACACTCCACCAACAAGTCCCACGCCTCGGCGAGTTCCATCTGGTCGTAGTGGAGCTTAACGTTGGTCGTACCGCCAGGGTTGAGTTTGAAGGAGGGGCGACCGGTGATGATGGACTCGGGGCCTCCATTGGTAACATCGTTATTATAGACACTCTCCGTGATGATACTCCACGCCTTTTCGGCACGCTCATCACGCTCTCCATACCTCTCTTCGAGGTAGTCGATGGTGAAGGCCTCAATGTCAATGGGCTCACTCCTCCACACATTCTCCAACATCATCGCAAACATCAGGGGGTTGTGCTCAATACCTTCGGGTGTGAGTCCAATGCCACAGAACTCTCCCGAACGTGGGGAGGCAAGTGCGGCTGCGGGCCCTGCGGCCACACGTGCGGAGTTGCCCGAGAGGGTGATGTTTTGACCGAAGTTGTGAAGCATACACCAGATCCAAGGCTTACCGTAATAGGCCTCGGTGCGCTGCCATACGGGGAAACGCTCGCTCCACAGGTCGAGGATAATCATACCGTCGTTGGGCACAGCACCCAGCAGGGCTTTGATTTCGGGCTCGCCCCAGAAGTCGTCGGAGTGGTGGAACAACCAGCCTTGCATTACCCACACAGCCTCGCTGTCGGCGGCCCTCATCGACTCAAAGACCTTACGGCTCATACCGGCAAGGTAGGCCGAGTCGGTACTTGGCGGGTCGTTCTCGTTGAATGTGTCGGCCGAGTAGAGGTGGTTGGTGCCATAGAGTGCGGCCTGCTCACGGATGAACATCTCGCCAATGGTGTCGAACATCTCCTCCTCGGGGTCCATAACGGCCACCTCGGGGAAGTTCACCCACGAGGTTTTGCGCACCTTCACATCGGGGAATTTCTGCTCAAAGGCGGGCGGAACGTGGCCCGTGAAGGCGGGCAGCACGGGGGTCATACCGAGTGCTCGCTCGTTGTGGAGGATGAATTTTTGTAGCCTTTCGTGCTGACGGAAGAACCTCTGTGGCAGCGGGCCACCCCAACCGTCGAGGTTACCCATCCAGAACCAGTTGAAATAGGCCGGGCCGCTGAAAAAACTTTCGAGTTCTTTGTCCGTAAAGCCCAACTTTTTATAGACCCTCTGCCATACGGAGTTTTGGCCCGTAACGGCCAGGGGCATATTGATACCGTTGAGAGCCATAAAGTCAATCTCCCACTGCCAACGCTCCTTGTCCCACCAACTCATCGTGTAGTTGAAGGTGCAGTAGTTGAAGCAGTAGCGATACTTGTAGGGTGTTGTTTTGACCACCCTCTCGGTGGGCAGGGGCAACTCTTCGGGGAGTTCCACATTGGAGCCGCACCAACTGATGTGGCAACCACACCACTCTTGGAGGTAGTGGTTCAGTGCGCTTGCCACACCCACACCGTCGCCACCTTCGAGGACAACCCTGCCATCTTCGGCCCAGAGTGCAAAGTAGTCGTGTCCGTCGAGCTGCTTCTCGGTTATGACCACCTTGAAATCGCTCTGTCGTCCCCCCGTAACCCTCCCAACGAGGGCCTCGGCAGCCTTGGTTTGTTCGTCGAGCGAAAAGAGGGTTTGTGTGGCATCGGGAGTGCAACTGCTCCCGATGATGGTGGCCAAAAGTGTGGCTATGATTATGGCGTATCTCTTCATGTTTCAGTGTGTTATTTGTAGCTATTAACCAGCGTGCGGGCCAACTCCACGGGGTTGCCCTCGGGGGTGGCAAAACGTGTGATGGGGGTGTTTATCCACTCCTCTTCCCACCTATCGGTGGCCTCCTGCCCTTCGGAGAAGAATATTTCCAAGCGGGGAATGTAGTATGCACCCACCATATCGCTCCACAACCTTGCGGCATAGTCCTCCTGCCAGCCGCCCCAAGTGGCTATGAGTCGCTTGGCGTTGGCCTCGGCAGCATTTTGGGCCTCCACATTGGGGGATGACTTGCGAGCGAGGGCTACCCAATTTTCGAGCCTGTGGTTGGGGTGGTGTGCCAACAGAGCATCCACACCTCGGAGTATCTCGATGGTGGCTTTGAGCTCTTTTTGAGCAGCCGCTTTGCGTCCCTTTTGGTGGAGCGAGAGAGCCTTTTCGTAGTGGCGGTCGGCAACCTCCGAGAGCCACATTGCGCTCATCTCCACCACGTCGTTCACATAGAGGGGCGATGTTTTACACTCCCCCTCGGCGGCCAACAAGTGCTTCACACCCTCGCCAAAGAGGTCGTTGATGTCGTGGGCACTACGGCGACGTTTGTCGTGGGTTATGGTCTGCCAAGTAAATCGGGGGTAGGAGTAGAGCGACGAGTAGACACTACCACGGAAGGCCTCCCAAGCGGCCTTAACCTCCTCGGTGTAGGCTCCATAGCGGGCTGTGCAGAACTGTGCAAGCCACTCGTCGAGGTTGATAGCCTCGGTGGTCCAACCCATATCGGCCAATAGTTCATAGACAACCTCGTTGTTTTCGAGGCCCTCGGGGGCAGAACCAAAGCCCACCAAGTTACCCTTGCGCTCCGAGGCGAGTGCCTCGGCCGAAGAGGTGGCATACATTTCGAGTTCGCCCGTGGGCAATACCTTGCCACCGAAGTTGGGCACATAGCTGAATATCCACTGCTTGCCGTAGAAACCATCCTGCACTTTCCACGTCTGCTCGGTCTTCCACACCCACTTGGGGTAGTCGCAACCGAGGTCAATGATAATCATTCTGTCGTTGGGCACACGGCTCAGTAGGGCCTGCATACTCTCCTTGTCCCAGAAGTCGTGCTGATAGCCGAAGGTCCAACCTTGTGTTACCCACACGGCGTCCTTGTCGCCTGCGGTGATGGAGTTGTAGATGGCCTCTCCGTAGTCGGCCAGCAGGGCGTGCTTACCCTCGGTGTCGCCCTCCGCTACGGGCAGGCGCATCTCGTTGAAGCTGTCGGAGAGGAAGTATTTTGCATCCCCAAACTCCTTTTCCCACTCTTCCACGAAGAGTTTGCCAATCTTGCTAAACCAAGGCGACGAGGGGGCCAACACGACAGCATTGTAGGACTTGTCGAAGCCACCCCAAAGGAGTTGGTTGTATGTAATGTCGGGATTTTTTGCAATAAATGCGGGTGGTACGAAGCCTGCGAAAGCGGGAGCTACGGGGTTCATACCGAGTTCTCTCATACGGTCGAGTATCTTGTGTTGGAGTGCGATTTGACTCTCGTGCCACTCGTCAGTGAGGGGGCCGTCGAAGGAGTTGAGGTTGCCCATACGGTGCCAAGGCAGGTGTGCCGCACCGGTAAAGAATGCGTTGGCCTCCTCGGGCGAGAGGCCGAGTTTTACCCACACACGCTTGGCAATGGCCTCGCTGGCCACACTCGCCAAGGGGAAGTTCACGCCGTGTAGAGCCATCCAGTCCAACTCCTGCTCCCAACGCTCCCAATCCCAATAGGGGGCGGTGTAGCCAAAGGTGCAGACATTCAGGAAGTAGCGCAAGGAGTAGGGCGACGAGCCACTTTCGGCATAGTCGGGCCACTCGGTGGGTAGGTTGAGGTGCTTGCCACTCCACACCACCTGTGCGTTGCAGGCACGGTGGAGATAGTGGTTGAAGGCATAGCACAGAGCCGTAGGCGAGGAGCCCTCGATGGTGAGGTGTCCGCCCGTGGCCGAGATGTTGTAGGTATCCAGCCCCTCTGCGTTGGGGGCGGTAAGGTTGAGTGTGAGGTTTTGTGGCGCCACTCCGAGTGTGCGCTCAATCACACCTTGTGCCGCAGCGATTGCGCGCGTGCGCTCCTTGTGGGCACTACATCCTGCCATTGTGGCACACACTAAAATAATGAGTAGAAATCGTTGCAGCAGTTTCATCGTTTTTGGGATTTTGTGGGTTAAAAAGTGTGGTTTTTGGGAAAAAGAAAACTTTGCCGATGCGGAGTGTTTCGGCCCCGCACCGGCAAAGTAGTTGGTTATGAGTGCTTATTTAGCAGCGGGAACAACCATCTGGCACTTGATGTTCAAGTAGCAAGGTTTCTGGAAGAGAGTCTCGGCCAAAGTCTTGTCGATATATTTCTTACCGGTAGCCTCGTCGGTTACGAATGCACCAGAGTCATCGGGCAACTGCAAAATCTGGATGATACCATAGGTGAGAGGAGTGCCATCAACGGGAGTTTTGTGGCTGCGGATGATGAGGTAGTCGCCTGCGCGGAAGTTCTCGCCGAGTGCTGCAGCCATCGAAGCAGCATTGTCGCCAGCTTTACCCCAACGACGATACATATTCTTGTTGCTCAGGCTGGTGGGCTCGTTCTCAACACCGAGGGTGCTGTTGTCGAGTACGCGCTGAATCTCACCCAACATATAGAATGCCCTCATCTGGTCAGCCAAAGTCTCAATCTTCTCGGGAATCGACATAAACAGACCGTCAACAAAAGCATACTCATCTGCGTCGTAGCTAGCACCTGCCCACGAACCAACAACGCGGCTCAAAGTCGACTGATTGCAGTTAGCCTTGTTGAGCGAGTGGCCACCATAGTTGTAAACGTCGCACTGACGGCCAATGGTACCTGCGGTGAGGGTGGGGATGTCGATGAATGCATAACCCCTCTCGCCACCGATGTAGGCGTGGTTGGCGGTGTTCTGGAGCACGTTGCAGAAGCAGAACGAAGCACCTGCACCATCACCGGGAAGAAGCTCGTTGAGCGAAACGATGTGTTTCAGAGTGCCATTTACGTTCACACCATCCATCGAGATGAACGAAGGAGTGTCGCTACCGGCACCGGTGTTCTCCTCGGGGTAGAGTTCGGGGTTATTTTCGTGGTTCTCAATCTTCTTGTCGGCCATAACGACAGCAGCGGGCTCACACCAAGCACCGAAGTTCCACTCGCCCTCAACTGCGCCAAGTGCGTAGTAGAAAGAAGCAGCCTTGTTGCCGGCTACGAGTTTAACCTCAACGTGGGTTGCCTCTTTGGTGTCGGCAAACCAGAGCTGGTCAATCTCGGCACCCTCCTGTTCGAGAGTCTGTGCGCTACCTTTGGCAGCATAGCTCTCGCCACTCTTAGCAACACCGGTCAGAACAACCTCGGTGAGTGCCACGCTCGAAGTACCCTTGATTGCGATGGGCGAACCGTAGGCTACACCCTCGGCGATAGCAGCCTCAACACCCTCGGCGAGAGTGAGAGTGGCTTCGAGTTTGTCCTTGCCACCTTCGGGCTCTTTGTCGCAAGCTACCAATGCTACTGCCAGCATTGCAATTGCAAATAATGTTTTTTTCATAGCAAATAATGTTTTAGAAAAAAGGTTAATAAATAAAGTTGTTAATAGGTTTGTTTTGTTTGTTTATGTTGTTTGGTCTATTTGATGTCTATGATGGATACCACGGGGAAGTGGTCCGAAAGGGTGCACCACTCAACAACCTCCGTCTTGCGTAGCTCCACGGGGCGCGCGCCACGATAGAAGATGTAGTCAATCTTAATCTTGGGAGCCTTGGTGCTGTATGTCTTCTCCTCGTTGGTCATATTCTTCCAGCCTGCCTCCACGAGTGCCTGCATCTCCTTGGTGTGGGGCTCGGCATTCATATCGCCCACCAAAATCACGGGGTAGGGCCACTCGTCGAAGTAGCGGTTGATGAACTCCACCTGCTCCATTCGAGCCTCGCTCGACGAGACCTCCAAGTGGGTGCTCACAAAGGTCAGAAGGTCGCCACTCGGCAGTTCGGCTGTGGCAACCAACATTGTGCGCTGCTCGGTCTTGGGTTTCTGGGGGAGCAACACACGCTCGCTCTTGATGATGGGGTAGCGGCTCAGGATACCCACGCCATAATATCCACCCTTGTAGTTGATGGCCTTGCCATAGAGCCCGAACATACCGGCCCTGTGGGCTATCTCATTGACGAACTTCACGCCGTGTTGGTGAGGTGCTCTCTCCCTCTTGGTGGCCCAATCGCACTCCTGCAAGGCTACAAAGTCGGCCTCCTGCGAGGCTACAAAGTCGCCCAACTGCTCCACGGTGGCAAGCTCGCCAAAGCGCAGGTTGTAGCTCAAAATCTTCAATGGCTCCTCACCCCTCGCCACAAGGCTCACAAGGGCCACGGCCATTAGTGTCAATAGTGTTTTCTTCATATCTCCGTGTGGTTAGAAAAATTTCTCCATTGTTACCTTCCAATAGGGAAGATTGATTGTTTTCAGCCCCTCAATCGAACGGCACACATACATCACAGGGCAGAGTACCATAAGGTCGTAGGCGGTGCCTTCGCTGCCTGCAAACTCCACTCGGTAGCCCGAGAAGTTCTTTTTGAGCCACTCCTCCACGTCGCCCTTCTTGTCGGTGGCTACCTTTGCCAGCAGCACACCGTCGCTTTGCAACTCCACACCGAAGGCTTCCACAGCAGCAGTCACCTGCTCGGTGGTGTCAAATGTGGCGTTGAAGAGGGTGATGGTGGCGGGCTTGGATAGTCCGATGGCCACACTGATACCCGACAAGTGTAGGTCATCATTGGCAACGCCCACGATGGAGGAACTCTTGTAGCGGCTCACAACGCCTGTACCTTTGGTGGAATGTTCGCCCGTAGTCTCCGAGGGGAGGAAATAGGCGTTGGCCTTGTTGTCGTAGGCAATCTTCACGGCTGCAGTGCCCTTGCCCACCTCAAAGTCGCAACGGTCAAAGAGGTAGAATATGGACTTCGGAGTCGCTTGGTTACCCACAAATTGGCTCGCTAAGCCCGCATCGCGTAGCCCGCTGAAAAACGGCTCGTCTGCCCCCAATGTGGAGAAGAAGTCCACCCTGAAAAGGTTTGTTATCACGGGTGTTTCGGGCACATCGGGAGCAACATATTCGCCCCCATTGTTGTTACCGCCACCTCCCGTTCCGCCGTTATCGGGCGTGGAGGTGCAGCCAACCAGTGTTGCTACAAGGAGCAACACCGGCCACTGCACGGCGAGAAGTTTGTTGATTGTGCGTTTCATATCTTCTCGTAGGTCTTATTCGTTAGGAAATGTATATGTCAGGTCGGCCACAATGAAACGGTGGTCCGAAAGGTCGGGGCAGTCGAGAATGGTGTAACTCTCCACCGTCCATCCCGTCTTGGGCGAGGCCATAACATAGTCGAGCCTTTGGGCCGCATAGGTAATCTCCGGACGGCTCGTGGGGTAGGTGTTACCATAGCCCTTGCCGAGGTCTTTCCAGCGATTGGCCGCATAGCTGATGGGGTCGCTACCCTCGTTGGCATTGAAGTCGCCCACAAGTAGTGTGGGGATGGTATCGCCCTCGGCAAAGATGTTTTTGTTGACATCGGCCAAGTGCTGGATGGTCATCTGCGAACTCTCCAATGCGAGGTGGGTGGTGGCAACCCTCACACACTCGCCCTCGGGGAGTTGAACATAGATCCAACCCGAAGCCCTCGGCTCTCTTGCGCCCGAGAGGTTGGTTACAATCTTGGTCATCTTGTAAAAGGGCCACCTGCTCAGCAGAGCCGTACCAAAACCACCGCCCTGATAGTTCATTGAGTGGCAAAAATAGGGCATCATACCCGTGGCCATTGCCACCTCGTTGAGCCAATCTCGGCCACCATTGCGGGTGGTCATCTGGTCCACCTCCTGCAAGCACACCACGTCAGGCTCATATTGGGCAATCAGCTCGGCATAGGGGGCCGACAGAAAGCCACAATACCTACCGCCCTCCTTGATGTTCATGGACATCACACGGAGCGACACGCTCCTCTGGGCACTCACGCTGAGCACCGCCCCAAGAAGTACAATGGTAAGTGCTAATATTCTCTTGTTCATACTCATTTCCGTCTGTTGGTTACGGATGAAATGTTGTTTTTACTATTCTGTTGCCCACTACCAACCGGGGTTGTTGGGTGCAAGGTTGGGGTTGAGCTGCATCTGCTTGAAGGGGATGGAGAGCAGATAGTGTTTGTTGGGGTCGAATGTGCGATTGGTTTCGAGCAATAGATACTGTTCGCCATCGATGGTTACCCATTGCAGCTGGCTCAAATTAACCTTCAATCTCGATTGGTCGAGCCACCTGCGGTTCACGCCCACGAGGTCCTCGCCCAGAGTCTCGCCAATGCGCCAACGGATGATGTCGAAGTAGCGGTGGCCCTCATAGAAGAGCTCCACGCTGCGCTCCCTGCGAATCTCGGTACGGATGTCGCTGCCGGCGGGCAACTTACCCAACTCCATAGGCACCATTCCAACCCTCTTACGCAGCAGGTTGATGGACTTGTCAAGGTCGGCTTGGGTGAGTTTACCATCCAACTCTTTGGCCTCGGCATAGTTGAGCAGCACCTCTGCATAACGCATCATCACGATGTCGTTGTCGTCGTGGCTTACATATTTCACAGTCGAAGGCTCAACATACTTACGCATATAGTATCCCGTGTAGGTCATTGCGCCCGTCTTGTCGTTAATCAACAGCGGGTAGCGATAGATGCTCTTGTCGGTGCTGGTGATGTCGCCATCGGGGCCTCCGGTCCAAGGGGTACCGGGTGCCAAGATTGTCTGACACATACGGGGGTCCCTATTCTGGAACACCTCCTCATAGGAGTTGCACTGCTTGGGGTCCCAAATCTGGCCATCGGCTGTGAGGTAGAGTTCGATAGCCTTCTTGGTGGGAACGAAACGAGCGTAGTCGCCGGGTACCCAGTTGGCACGCGAGGTGTTGTGCGATGTGCGTGCGTCCTCACCGAGGTTGTAGTTGTACACATAGGCCAAGATGGTCTCCTTGTTGGCAGCAATGCGCGACGCACGACCGGTGTAGGTGAAGAGGTTGTAGTAGTCCTCGTCGGGCTTACCGGTGGTATAGAGCTCGTGGTAGGGGTTCTCCATAGCCCTCTCGCAAGCATCCACAGCATCGGCATAGCGTCCATTGAAGAGGTAGATGCGGGAGAGAAGCACAAGGGCTGCGGCCTGCGAGATGTGTCCAAACTCCTCGCTTGCAGCGGGGATATACTCAGGCAGAGCCTTGTAGTGGTCTTCGAGGTCTTTGGTGATACCGTCAACAACCACCGAGCGTTTGTCCCTGCCACGATAGACATCGGGCGACTCCACGTTGAGTACCTCGGTGATGTAGGGAACATCGCCGAAGTAGTTGGTCAGAATCCAATAGTTGTAGGCACGGTAGAAATAGGCCTCGGCGGCATACCTCTCCCTGATTTCGGGTTTCACATTCACAGCCCTCTGGTAGTTGGCAAGGAAGTAGTTGGCTCTACCGATACCCTCGTAGGCCCTCACCCAAATGGAGTTGAGGTTACCAATGTTGGTGGCATAGTTACCGCCACCGATGGTGCGGAAAGCGGTTGTTACAGCCCAGGGTGCGTGGTCGGCCATAATCTCGGTGATGTTGAGCCAATAGGCACCCTGCATACAGGTGGTGAAGGTGTTGGCCACACTCTTCAAGTGGGCCTCGTCCTGCCAGAAGTTCTCGTCGGTGATTTGGTCAAATTGTGGACGCTCCAAGAAGTCGTCGTTGCAACCGGTCAAAAGTGCCACAGAGGCAACCAGCAAACCATATATAATCTTTTTCATAGCGTTCTGTTTTGTTTCGTTTGTTCTACACTTTGTTGTCCTTTACTTCCTACCTATCGGAAGGTTACACTCAAACCGAGTACGCAGGTCTTAACCTGTGGGTAGTAGCCACCGCTCGAAACGGGTGTCTCGGGGTCGTAGGCATAGAAGAAGTCGCTCACGGTGAGGAGGTTGTCGGCCGAAATGTAGATGCGGCACTTCTCAACCTTAGCCTTCTTGGTCAGAGCCGAAGGCAGAGTGTAGCCCAACTGAATGTTCTTCAAACGGAGGTAGGATGCATCCTCCAACCAGAAGGTCGAGAAGGTCTCCTGATTGAACTTGGTGTTGTAGGTCAAACGGGGATAGGAGGCATTGGGATTGGGGTTCTCCTGGAAGTGATAGCGTTCGAGGTGAACTTTCTGGGGGTAGGCCGCCATATCCTGCAAGGCGTGGCGTGCGGAGCCTTTCAGGAAACCGTCACACTTGCCAACACCCTGAATGTTGAAGCTGAAATCGAAGCCCTTCCACGCAACATCACCACGGAAGCTATATGTGTAGCGGGGGATGTTGCTACCGATAATCTTCTTGTCATACTCGGGCGAGATACGTCCGTCGGGTTTACCATTGGGGCCGCTGATGTCCCTATATTTGATGTCGCCGGGCTGGTAGTCGTTGCCCAACACGATGGGAATTGTGGGCAGTGCGGCCTTGCCTGTGGCGGGGTCGTAGATTTTGAAATCCTCGGGAGTCATCAGACCGATGGCCTCGTAGCCATAGAAAGCGTCGATGGGATAGTCAACAATCCTCACTTGGTCGCCACTCAAATCGGGGGCGTTACCTGCAAGGTCAGTAATCTTGTTCTTCACGTCCGAGAGGTTGAAGCCAAAGCCGTAGCGTACACCGCCAACCTTATCTCTCCAAGCCATATCAATCTCCCAACCGGTGTTGTTCATCTTACCGGCATTCTCCTCCGAAGGTGTTGCGCCAATCTGCGAGGGGTAGTTGAGTTTCAGAAGGATACCATCGGTGTCTTTCGTAAACCAGTCAAACGTTACCGAGAGTCGGTTGTGGAGCATTTGGAGGTCGAAACCGAAGTCCAACATAGTGATGGTCTCCCAAGTCAGCAGAGGGTTGGAGAGTACCGATTGGGTGTAGCCCGTGGTGGCATTTGCTCCGATGAGCGAGATGTCCGAACTGTATGCCGTAAGGGTGGAGAGGTAGGGTGTGTTGGACGAACCAACGTATTGGTTGCCGAGTTTACCCCACGAAGCCCTCAACTTGAGGTTGTCGAGCCACTCGTCGGTGGAGGCCATAAACTCCTCCTCGCTTATCCTCCAACCGCCCGAGAACGAAGGGAACAAGCCCGCACGGTTGTCGCGGTGGAAGCGAGAGGAGAGGTCGTAGCGCACGTTCATTTCGAGGAGGTAGCGCTCGTCGTAGTTGTAGCTCAATCGTCCGAAGCCCGAACGAATGGCCCACTGCTTGGCCGACGAGTCGTTGCTCATACTTGTTGAACTACCCAGATTGATGGTGGGGTTGAACTCCGTTACAAGGGTGTTGCGAGAGGCCTCGAATTGGCGAAAAACATACCACTCTTGCGACATACCAACCACGCCGCTAATGTTGTGTTTGCCAATGTTGAAGTCGAAGTTGCTCTGCAAGATGAAGGTCTGCTGTTGGGCCCTTGCGTCGATGTTTTTTATGGAGTTGGGCGAGTTGACCTCCACGGTGGCACCCGTGTCGGGGTTGACAAAGCGGATGGTCTTTTTGAGGATATCACGCAGGGAGTTGGTGGAGGTGAGGTTGTAGGTTGCGCTTACGTTCCAATGTTTGTTGATGTCATAGCGCAGCACCTCCAAGATGGAGACCTCCTCTGCCGAGGTGTTGCTGTGGCCTCCGTCGGTGAGGGTAGCCACGGGGTTGGTGTTACCACCGCCATAGGCCCAAGTGCCGTCCGTGTAGCGAATGGGGGCGTTGGGCATAATACGCATAGCGGTATAGATTGCACCACCACCGCTCACCAGCGAGTTGATGGGGGCTGTGATGTTACGCGAGGTGTAGCCCACGTTGGACGAAAGGGTGAGTTTGTCGAGGAGTTTGGTGTCCATCTTGTAGCGCAGGTTGTGCCTCTGCTCACCTGTGGTGCGGCCTGCGGTCAGACCGTCTTGGTCGAAGAAGCGATAGGAGAGCATATAGCCACTATCGCCCATACTGCCATTGATGCTCAAACCATAGTTCTGCTGCATTGCATAGGGTTTCAGCACAGCACCAAGCCAATCGGTGTCGGCGAAGTTGTTGGGGTCGGAGCCTGTGCGAACTTTCTCAAAAGCATCGTCGAGCCACGCAATGGAGGTGCCAACATTGGCCCTTGCCTCGTTGTCGAGGGTCATAAACTCAATGGCGTTGGCCATCTCGGGCAGTCGGGTAGGGGTCTGAACGCCAACGTAGGAGTTGAATGTAACGGAGGGACGCACTTTGTCGCCACTCGCAAGCTTCTTGGTTGTAACCAACAAAACACCATTCGCACCCCTCGCACCATAAATCGAGGCCGAGGCAGCGTCTTTCAACACCGACACACTCTCAATATCTTCGGGGTTGAGGACCGAGATATCGCCCTCCACACCGTCAATCAGAATCAGTGGGTTGGAGTTGCCGAGTGTACCCACGCCACGTACCCTGATGGTGGTGTCCGAAGCACCGGGCTGTGCCGAAGCACTTGTGATGGTAACGCCGGGCAGGGCTCCTTGAAGGCCGTTGGCTACGTTCGAGACGGGGCGCGATTCCAGCTCCTCACTACTGACCATCGAAACCGAGCCGGTGAGGTTTACCTTCTTTTGGGTGCCATAACCAACCACAACGACCTCCTCCATTTGGAGTACATCGTCGGCAAGCGCAATGCGCATCGAGGTGCGATTGCCCACCCTCTCTTGGCGAGTGGTGTAGCCCAAGCTCGAAAATTCCAACACATCCTTGGGCTGTGCTGCGATGGAGAAGTGGCCCTTCGAGTCGGTGATGGCAACTGTGTTGCTATTCACAATCATCACCACCACACCAACAATAGGGGCTCCGGAGTTGTCCACAACCACACCATTCACACCCTCATTGGTCTCTTTTGCGCGTGATACTTGTGGTGCCTTTTTCGACACAATGATGGTGTTGCCCTGAATCTCGTAGTTCACATCTTGGCCCACGAGGATTTGCTCGATGGCCTCTTCCAGCTTGTTTGCGTTGAGACTTACACTTTTGGATGTGTCAACCTCGCCCACTTGGTAGAAGAATGTGTAGCCACTCTGTTCCGAGAGGCTCTCCATTGCGCTCTTAACGCTCACTTTGTTGAGTTTGAGCGATACAGACTTGGGCTGTGCAAAAACCACAGCCGACAAGAGTAGCACTCCAAAGAGCATAAAAATGTTCTTTTTCATAACTTGGTTGATTATTTTGTAGTAGAATTTATTGAAACCCGCTTGAAAATGTGCGACAGACTTCGCACAAGAAAAGGATACTAAGCAGTTTTTCCTATCTTTGCGCAAAATCTTCGCTGATGTCAGACGACAAAAGGGCACAGAGTTGAGATTTTTTTCGTGAATCGGGGATTGTGTGAGATGCCTCGGTTCTTCTTTCCCCAACTCTATGGTTATTTAGTTGTGTTTCTAAATATTGCAGTGGTTGTTTTCAAAATCTGTTGTTTAAGGTTAAACTTTTTTGTTAGGTTATCTGTGATGGTTTTGTGACTGTTAGTTCAATGTGATGTGACGGCCCTCTATGGAGTAGTCAATCTGGCCGGCCAAGGAGAGAATGTCGAGGACCTCCTCAATGGAGAGCTGACGAGAGGGTAGCTTACCGTAGAATTTGTAGTCCTTCAACTCCTCCCTCTCAATGTCGATGCTCACTCCATAGCACCTCTCCAACTCCCTTGCGATGTCGGCCAAAGGCTCCTCGTCGAAGAATAGGTATCCCTCTCTCCATTGGGTGTTGTCAATGGCGGAGGTCTTCTCCACCACCATTGCGTGGCTCTCTTTGTTGATGATGGCCCTGGTGTCGGGGGTTATCTCAACGTGTATCTGGTCGTGATTGTTGGTAACGTCCACCTTGCCCTCCACGAGTGTTACGGCAGCCTCCTGATTCTCTTTGTAGTCGCAGAGGTTGAACTTGGTACCGAGTACCCTCACGGTCATCTGTTCCGAGGTTACAACGAAGGGGACACTCTCGTTGCGTTTCACCTCAAAGTATCCCTCGCCGTGGAGTGCCACGTTGCGGTTGTTCATACCAAAACCCTGAGAATATACAATGCGGGAGCCGGCATTGAGCACCACCAACGAGCCGTCGGGCAGAACCACCTCGGCTGTTGAACCCATAGGAGCCTCGGTGGTAATCTCTGCAAAGTGTACCTTCACATCCCTGCGACCACTCACATAGGCACCCACCACCAGCACCACAATCACAACGGCTGCTGCGGCATAGCGTGCCACGGGCCTCAGCCTCTGGTACAAAGTCCTGCGCTCTGCCTTGCGAACTCTCTTGATGAATCGCTCATAGCCCTTGCGGGAGTCGAAGACGAGGTTACGGTTGGCAGCCGAGAGAGAGAACCACACCTCCCTGATGCGCTCGAAAAGTTGGGCATTTTCGGCACACGCAGAGACCCACCCATTCAGGGCGGTCATATCCTCAGGAGTGATTGTATCGGTCAGATAGGCCTCCAATAGGCCTTCGATTTTCTCGTTCAGTGGGTTCATTAGTTGATTTGGCTGTTATATACAAGACGAAATTTGCGGCCACAAGGGTAGTGCCGCGAGTGAAAAATGTGCTAAAAAATGATCAAACCCACACCTATTAATATAAGGTAGCGTTCCAGGTGGGCATAGATGCGGGCGATGGCACCCTTCATATGGTACTTTACGGTGTTGATGGAGATGCCCAGCGAGTCGGCAATCTCCTGGTAGGACTTGCCCTCGAAGCGGCTCTTCTCAAAGACCGCACGGCACTCCGAGGGGAGCGACTCCACGGCCTCCACCACCTTGTCCTCCAACTCCTTTTCGAGCAGGATACCAAGTGGAGAGATGTCGTCTACCCCGTCAAAGAGCGCAGGGGACTCCTCCTCGCTGACCATATCGCCCTCCGAAACCGTGCGCCTCACATACTGCGAAGCGAGCAGGTCGAGGCACTTGTTGCGCACGGCACGAATGAGGTAGCGACGAATGGGGCCCTGAATGTTGAGCTGCTCACGTCGCTCCCAGATGTGGAAGATGGTGTCGCCAACGATGCTTTCGGCAAGATATTGGTCCTTGACGTAGTCGTAGGCCACACGACACAACACCTCGTAGTGCCTATCGTAGATTGCTCGGTAGGCCCACTCTTCGCCATCGCTGATGGCTCGGTTTATGTCGTCGTGTGGTTTATTCATAACTACTTATAGTTTAGCGACAAACACCCTCTCGTCGGTAAAGACGGGCGAGTAGTGTGGCTCGTGGTCATAGAGGCCATACATAGCCGAGCCGGAGCCCGACATCGACACATACAACGCCCCACTCAGCATCAACGCACGGCGTATGTTTTTCAGCGGCAGGTGGCGTTCAAACAGCGAAGCCTCAAAGTCGTTCACAATCTCCCTCTGCCACTCCTCTCTGGGCAAGCGCAGACGCTCTTCGAGTGGGGTGGAAGGGATGTGTGGAGTAACCCCAGCGTAGGCCTCCGCTGTGGGTATCCCGAAGGAGGGCTTGCTCACCACACACCACAGCCCTTCGGCGGGGTTGGTGGTGGGGTACAGTATCTCGCCACGTCCTCGGCAAAACATTGGCTGTGAGGTGATAAAGAAAGGTACATCGCTACCCAACTCGGCAGCCAAACTCTCCAACTCGGCGGTGGTGAGCCCCAACGAATAGACCTCGTTGAGAGCCACCAAAGTCATTGCCGCATCGGCACTACCACCGCCCAAACCTGCCCCGAAGGGTATCTGCTTGTCGAGCCTGATGTGGGCACCACCAATGCCATAGCGACTCCTCAGCAACATCCACACCCTCACAACAAGGTTGCGGTCCGAGGAGCAGTCGAGCGTAATACCCTCTGCTTCAAAGTGTATGGCCCCATCTATTGTGGGCACCACTTCGAGGGTGTCGCCAACGCCTCTGAATGGTAACATCAGGGTGTCGATTTCGTGGTAGCCGTCCTCTCGGCGGCTGAGGATGTCGAGTCCGAGATTTATCTTCGGGTGTGCTGTAACAATCATTTTCCGTGCCTTTGTTCTATGACTACAAAGATAATTATTTTACCTTTGCCACAAAATTTTTAGGCACAATGAATTTTCGCACCGAAATAGAAATACGTCCTTGTGAGAATAAAATCTCCCACAGCAGCCGAATTGTAACCATTGGCTCGTGTTTTGCCGACAATGTGGCGGCAAAGATGACCTTGGGTGGACTTTCGGTGGAGGCCAATCCGTTGGGCGAGGTTTTCAACCCACAGAGCGTTGGGGCAACCATCAGGAGGCTCTCCGAGGGTGCTCTCTTCTCGGCCGACGACCTCTGTCAGAGGGGCGATGTGTGGTTTTCGTATGACACCCACGGACTCTTTGACGGCACCGACAAGGGGAGTGTTTTGGGCCGACTCAACGAGGCAGTGGAGCGTGGCCATAAGGCTCTCACAGAGGCAGATACGGTTGTTGTTACCCTCGGCACGGCTTGGGTGTTTGAACGCAATGGGGTGGTTGTGGCCAACTGCCACAAGATGCCTTCGTGTGAGTTCATCCGTCGCAGGCTCTCGGTTGAGGAGGTGGTAGATACTCTGGTCGGAATGGCCGAGGGGTGTCTTGGTGGTAAGCGCATAATTCTCACAGTGAGCCCCGTACGCCACTTGGCCGATGGGTTGGAGGGCAATGCTGTGTCGAAGGCTGTGTTGAGGTTGGCGGCAGAGCAGGTGGTGGAGAGGTGTCCCAACGTGGAGTACTTCCCTGCCTATGAGATTGTGCTCGACGATTTGAGGGACTACCGCTTTGTGGCGGCCGACCTTGTACACCCCTCGCAGGAGGCTGTGGACTACGTGTGGGAGAGGTTTGAGGAGTGCTATTTTACGCCCCGCACAGCAGAACTCTACCGCAGGGTGGAGGCCGTTCGCAAGGCAGCACAGCACCGTCCCCTACACCCCGACAGCGAGGAGTGGGCGCGCTTCAAGGCTACAATGCTACGCAAGGCAGAGGCTCTTGGGAAGGAGTTGCCGGAGTGTGATTTGAGCCACGAAATGGATTTTTTTCGAGGGTAGGAACGGTTTTTGGTCCACCGAGTGGGCAAAATCGCAATAAATGCCCTATCTTTACACGTTTATTTTTAATGCAATAACATACGCAACAGATATGACTGAATATAAAGACAGCGTTCAGGAGGAGATTATCGCCGACTTCGAGATGTTCGACGACCCCGATGACAAACTACAATATCTTATCGATATGGCCGACCTGTGTGTGGAAATCAACCCACAGCACAAGACCGAACAGTATCTCATTGATGGCTGCCAATCGAGAGTGTGGATTGATGCCGAGATGAGGGAGGACGGCAAGGTCTACTTCTCGGCTGATGCCGATGCACTCATCGTGAAGGGCATTGCGGGCCTGTTGACCCGTGCGCTTGGTGGCCGCACTCCACAGGAGATTCTCTCCACCGAACTCTACTTCATTGACCGCATTGGCATCCGTTCCTACCTCTCGCCAACTCGTGCCAATGGTTTGGGCGAGATGCTCAATCAGATGAAACGATATGCAGTGGCCTTTGGTGCCACAAAATAGTTCCCTGCTATGATGACACCCGAAGAGATTCAAAGCACAGAGCGACAGATTGTCGATGTACTCAAAAACATATACGACCCCGAAATTCCCGTAAACATCTACGACCTCGGCCTTGTGTATGAGATTGACTACACCCCCGATGGTGTGGCCAATATCCGTATGACCCTCACCGCCCCCAACTGCCCTATGGCCGACTACCTCGTTGAGGAGGTACACACACAGGTCAAAAAGGTGCGTGGCGTGAAGGAGGTAATCGTGGAGATTGTCTTTGACCCACCTTGGGATAAGGAGATGATGAGCGAGGAGGCCCTGATGGCGCTCGGAATGTTGTAGGGGGAGTTTAGGAAACAGACCACACAATAGAGAGAGAAGAGGACAAAATGGCCAACTTTCGTTCTCATACCGACTGCCCGATGTTGTTGGCGAGCTGCGATGCGCTCCACCGAGCAAAGGTGGTGGAGGATTTGCTGGTGCGTAGGCTTATGCGTAAAAGCCAAAGGGTACTCGAAATGTGGGAAAAGGCCGAGAGGGATTGGAATCAGACTCTCTATGAAATGGCAGCCTACGCAATGGGCGCTCCTCGTAATAGCGGAGCGTTCAGCAGACTGGCTTCGACGGCAACGTTTCGTATGTGTTTAAGGGAAAAGGGGCGTAGGAGTAGCGTGGAGGCCCTCCTGCTTGGCACTTCCGGACTACTTGTTGGCGAGTATTTCGATGACTACATATTGATGTTGCAGAACGATTTTGACTATTTGACCACCAAATATGTCATCAAACCAATGGCGGCAGGCGAGTGGGACCGTAGCGCCGGCTATCCGGCAGGCAATCCCGTGATAAGAATTGCGCAGTTTGCAGCCATTGTGGCAAGTCCTGATTTTAGTTTTGATAGTGTGGTTGCATGCCGCACCATAGATGATGTGGCAAAGCTACTTTCGGCGGAGAGTAACGACTATTGGCACAAACACTACACACCCAACGGGGTGTCGCTCGGAGTACCTAAACGATTGGGGAGAGAGAAGATTGTGGTGATGGCCATCAACTTTGTGGTGCCGTTGCAGTTTGCCTATGCAGAGGTGATGCATAAAGAGTCGATTAAGGAGAGGGCTATGGCCCTTTTGGAGAGTTTGCCCTCCGAACACAACCGCATCGTTAGTAGGTGGACAGGCGAGGGTGTACCTTGCACTTCGGCATTCGATTCGCAGGCACTCATTGAGTTGGAAACATTCTGTAAGGAGGGACTGTGCGAAGAGTGCCCTCTTGCAAAAGAGATAAAAAGAGCGTAACTTTACACGATTTATTCGCCTTTGATAATGAAGATTGTGGGCGATAATATTGATTTATAGATAATTACACACAATATGAATGTAGTTCAATCCATCCTTAAACTGTTCTTCGGAACAAAGAGCGACAAGGACCGCAAGGAAATTCAACCCTATGTGGATAAAATCCTCGCTCTCTACCCTTCGATTGATGCGCTGGACAACGATGCACTTCGTGGTCGTTCCGAGGCCCTCAAAGCACAGATTGCCGACTTTATCCGCCCCGAAGAGGAGCGCATTGCTGCCCTCAAAACGGAGTTGGAGGGCGATTTGAGCATCGAGAAGAAGAGCGATATCTCCAAGGAGATAGACAACCTCACCAAAGAGGTCGACGAGAAAATCGAAAAAAAGCTCGACGAGATACTCCCCGAGGCTTTTGCCATTATGAAATCCACCGCCCGCAGGTTTGCCGAGGGCGAAACGGTGGTTGTTACGGCCAGCGATTTCGACCGCAATTTGGCCGCCGACAGGGACTTTGTGAGCATCGAGGGCGACAAGGCTGTGTGGAACACCACTTGGACCGCAGGTGGTAACGACATCAAGTGGGATATGGTACACTACGACTGCCAGCTCTTTGGTGGCGTGGTGTTGCACAAGGGTAAGATTGCAGAGATGGCAACCGGTGAGGGTAAAACCCTGGTGGCTACTCTTCCCGTATTCCTCAATGCGCTGGCCGGTAAGGGTGTGCACGTGGTTACCGTCAACGACTACCTTGCAAAACGAGACTGCGAGTGGATGGGCCCTATGTACCAATTCCACGGCCTCTCGGTGGAGTGTATCGACAACTACCGCCCCAACTCCGAGGAGCGTCGTAAGGCCTATGCCGCAAACATTACATTCGGTACCAACAACGAGTTTGGTTTCGACTACCTGAGGGACAATATGTCCATTCAGGCCTCCGAGTTGGTGCAGAAGAAACACCACTTTGCCATTGTGGATGAGGTGGACTCGGTGTTGATTGACGATGCTCGTACTCCTCTGATTATCTCCGGTCCCGTGCCTCGTGGCGACGACCAACTCTTCGACCAATATAGGGATATCGTGGAGAGGCTCTACTCGTTGCAGCGCAATCTGGCCAACGACTGCCTTGTGAAGGCCAAGAAACTCATCGCCGAGGGTAAGACCGACGAGGGTGGTATCTGGCTGCTCCGTTCGCACAAGGGACTTCCCAAAAACAAGGGACTCATCAAATTCCTCTCCGAGCAGGGTATGAAGGTACTGCTGCAAAAGACCGAGGCTATCTATATGCAGAACCACAACGAGAGGATGCCGGAGATTACCGACGAGCTCTTCTTTGTGATTGACGAGAAACTAAACACCGTGGAGCTCACCGACAAGGGCCACCAGATGTTGGCTGATGCTGTTGGCGAGGACAAATTCTTCGTATTGCCCGACATTGGCTCGGAGGTTGCTGCGCTCGAAAAGAGCGACCTTTCGGCCGAGGAGAGGGCACAGAAGAAGGACGCCGTGTTGGCCGACTACGCCATTAAGAGTGAGAGGGTACACACCGTGAACCAGCTGCTCAAAGCATACAGTATGTTCGAGAAGGATGTGGAGTATGTCCTCATCGACAACAAGGTGAAGATTGTGGACGAGCAGACGGGCCGTATTATGGAGGGCCGCCGCTACTCCGATGGTCTGCACCAGGCAATCGAGGCAAAAGAGAGGGTTAAGGTTGAGGCCGCCACCCAGACCTTCGCTACCATCACTCTGCAAAACTATTTCCGTATGTACCACAAACTCGGTGGTATGACCGGTACGGCCGAAACGGAGGCAAGCGAGTTTTGGAGTATCTATAAACTCGACGTTGTGGTTATCCCCACCAACCGCCCCATCGCAAGGGACGATAGGGACGACCTTGTCTATAAGACCAAGAGGGAGAAATACAACGCTGTTGTGGAGGAGGTTGTGAAACTCGTTGAGGCCGGACGCCCCGTGCTTGTGGGTACCACCTCGGTTGAGGTGTCGGAGTTGTTGAGCCGTATCCTCAAAATACGCCACATCAAACACAATGTCCTCAACGCTAAGCAGCACGCCTTGGAGGCACAGGTTGTAGCCGAGGCAGGTAGGGCCGGTCAGGTAACCATCGCTACCAATATGGCAGGTCGTGGTACCGATATCAAACTCACTCCCGAGGTTAAGGAGGCGGGCGGCCTTGCTATCATCGGTACCGAACGCCACGAGAGCCGCCGTGTGGACCGTCAGCTCCGAGGTCGTGCAGGTCGTCAGGGCGACCCCGGTACCTCGCAATTCTTTGTGTCGTTGGAGGACGACCTGATGCGTCTGTTCGGTAGCGACCGCATCGCTACGATGATGGATAAGATGGGCCTCCAAGAGGGCGAAGTTATCCAGGCAGGTATGATGTCGAAGGCCATCGAGAAGGCACAGAAGAAGGTGGAGGAGAACCACTTTGGTGTGCGTAAACGCCTGCTCGAATACGACGACGTGATGAACTCGCAGAGGACCGTTATCTACACCCAGCGTCGCCACGCACTCCACGGCGAGAGGGTGGAGATTGACCTCAATAATATGATGCTCGACTTTGCCGACACCTTCGTTGAGAACACACAGGGGGCAGACTTCGAGGACTTCTCCATCGAACTTATCCGTCAGGTGGCAATGCAGCCCACCTTCGACGAGGCCACCTACAATAAGGCATCCAAAGAAGAGCTCGCACAACTCATCGTTGAGGACCTCCGTACAGCCTACGCCCGTAGGGCACAGGTGGTGGCACAGACCGCTATGCCTGTGCTGAAAAACGTGATTGAGAAGCAGGGCGATCAGGTGGAGACACTCTTTGTACCCATCACCAATGGTACCCTCGTCTATAACGTGGCTACCAACTTGAAGAGGGCTGTGGAGAGCGATGGTGCCGAAATCTATAAGATGTTCACCAAACTCGCAATGCTCACCACCATCGACGACAATTGGCGTGAGCACCTGCGTGCTATGGACGACCTCAAACAGAGTGTGCAGAACGCATCCTACGAGCAGAAAGACCCGCTGTTGATTTACAAGTTGGAGGCCTACAATCTGTTCCGTGCGATGATTGATAAGATTAACCGTGAGGTGCTGTCCATCCTTTTGAAGGGTTATATTCCCACTCGTGAGAATGCCAACGACCGCTTGCGTCAGCGTCAGCAGAACCAGCAGAAGGTTGACGTGAACAAGTTGCAGGCATCTCGTATGGCAGCAGCGGCTGCGGCAGGTCAGGGCGAGAAGAGTCGTCCGATGCCCGTACACGTTGAGAAGAAGGTGCGTCCCAACGATCCTTGTCCTTGTGGGTCGGGGAAGAAGTATAAGCACTGTCACGGCGCATAGTAAAAAACGCAGATTGCGGGTGAATTTTGCACCGCACTTCGATAAGCGGCTCCTCATTT
>JBGUSZ010000088.1:0-22745 GCA_045132795.1 Tidjanibacter sp.
ATAAGGTGTGTGGCTTCTGCTATACCCAGCTCACTGATGTTGAGCAAGAGCAGAACGGCATCTACTATTTCAATCGTGAGAGCAAGTTCGATATGGAACGCGTGAGTGCCATCTTCCGAATGAAGGCCGAAGGTTACGAAAAATAGGACTAAATAGCTCCCTTGGGGGAGAGAAGGTCGTTTGAGTCGAGCGGAATTGTATTGTGCAATTCCGCTCGATTTTTTGTGTGAATTTATATTGTGAAATCGCCTGCTAACATGCGGAAAATAGAACATCTTGGTTTTGTGTCTACCAATTTCTAACCAATAATTTGGAACTCTCTTTTTTATGCCTTTGCGTTTGTAAGTTGTAGATAGTCAGCGATATATAAAATGTTTGGATTTTGTTTGCAACTTTCAAATTTTCATATATCTTTGCCCTTATAAATTGGTCAACCAATCTGGTATACCAATTTGGTTAACCAATTTTAGGCGTATTTGTCTGCAAATACGTCGTAGAGGTGTGTATGGACTGAAAACAACAACTAACCAATATTTATAAACTTATGAGAAAATCTACCTATGTGAAGGCTCTATTCCTTGGAATAGCACTTTTTGTGTCTATGGGTGTTTTTGCACAATCCAAGACTGTGAAAGGTGTGGTTACCGGAGGTGGTGAGCCACTCATTGGAGTATCCGTAGTTGTCGAGGGTGATGAGCTCAATGGCGTCATTACCGGCGTGGACGGAAGTTACTCCATTCAAGCCAACGGTTCGGCAAAGCTGAACTTTTCCTACATTGGCTACAAGTCAGTAACTATCCCTGTGGATGGTCGCTCAACGGTTAATGTCGCGTTGGAGACCGACACTGTGGTTGCCGAAGAGGTTGTGGTTATCGGTTATGGTGTGCAGCAGAAATCTCACCTGACCGGTTCAATCTCTCGTGTGGAGGGCGATAGGTTTATCGACACTCCCACCACGGATGTTACCACAGCTTTACAGGGTCAGCTCCCTGGTGTTACCATCAACAACAACACCTCCGAGATTGGTGTTTCGCCCCAGATTCGTGTGCGTGGTATCGGTTCGATTAGTGCAAGTTCGAGCCCTCTGATCGTTATTGATGGTTATCCCGTTGCAGACGGCCTTTCGATGATTAACCAGTCGGATATCAAGTCGATTGAGGTGCTGAAAGATGCTGCATCGGCTGCTATCTATGGTTCGAGGGCTGCAAATGGTGTGATTCTGATTACCACTAAAGAGGGTGCCGCCAATGCTCCTCGCTACACCGTTAAGGCGTTCAGCGGTTTCAAGTATGCCTACCAGCTCCACAGCCTGCTGAATTCGGCTGAGGCACTCCAACTCGCCGAGTGGGAGGAGAGTGTTGGTGGTCCTGCTGTAACGGCACAGATTCGCTCGGCTGCTTGGCTCGAAGAGAATATGGGCTACACCGATTGGCAGCACTTGGCTCTGCGTAACCCTGCAAAGACCAACAATATCCAGTTTAATATCTCGGGTGGTAAGGACCAGACTCGCTACTACACTTCGGCTTCGCTCTCGTCCGACCAAGGTATTATGTTGCAGAACGAGGTGCAGAAGTTCAACTTCCGCACTAAACTCAACACCAAACTCTCCGCCCGTGCCGAGTTTGGTACCAACGTGTCGTTGACCTATACCTACGCAACTCGTCCGTATAGCAACTACATCGATTTCTATCGTACCCCTTCGTTCCTGCCTCTCTATCACAACGATTGGTCCACTGCTTTGACCGGTTATAGCGGCTATGCTCGTGGTAGCCACTTCCTTAACGTACAGAGCCCTACGGGTCCCGTTGATGAGATGGGTAACCCCACTTGGGACAAGTCGTCGCCTTTCAGCTCGGCAAACAACAACCCTCGTAAGGTTATGGACAACACTTTCCGTTCGAGGGAGTCGTTCCAGAGCGTGGGTAGCTTCTACTTCCAGTATGAGATTTTGAAGAACCTTGTCTTCAAGACCTCCAATGGCTACAATGTGCGCTACTCGCCCTCGTACTACTATTATAATAAGGATGCTACGAAGGATGATATTGCAGCCACTGCCTACTATGGCCACTCGCTCTTTATGGACCTTCTGACAGAGAACACTCTGAATTACAGCTATAAGAAAGGTGCTCACTCGGTGGATGCTCTGCTGGGTTATACTTTGCAGAGTACCCGTGTGGATAACGTGGATATGTATGCCACCGGTTTTGCTACCGACGACATCCACACCCTCAATGCAGCAACCGTTTATGATATTGACAAGTCGGGTACCTTCAAGTATCCCCAGCGTCTGCTTTCGTCGTTCCTCGGTCGTGTGAACTACAACTACGATGAGCGTTACCTCGTGTCGGTTTCGACTCGTTTGGACCGTAGCTCGCTCTTCACTCGTGGCCACCGCAACGCTTGGTTCCCCTCGGTATCGCTCGGTTGGAGGGCTTCGGAGGAGGAGTTCCTTAAAACCGTATGGTGGCTCTCGAACCTCAAATTGCGTGGTAGCTATGGTGTAACCGGTAACAACGATATCGACTACAACGCTACCCAGAATATGATGTCGCAGGCAAACTACATCCTCGGTACCGGCAACGGCTCGCTCGCTTCGGGCTCGGCCATCACCAAGGCAACCCTTGCTAACCCTCTGGTTACTTGGGAGCAGACCGATGAGTATAACGCAGGTTTGGATGTAAGCCTCTTTGATAACCGCATCAGCCTGAGCGTGGACGCATACTACTCGACTACCCGTGCGCTGCTGCTCGAACAGCCCACTCAATCGTTCACCGGTTTCAAATACAACTGGAACAACATTGGTAAGGTGCGTAACAAAGGTTTGGAGGTGTTGCTCGAAACTCGCAATATCAACAACCGTAACTTCACTTGGGACACCTCGTTCAACCTTTCGATGAACCGCAACCGCCTTTTGGAATATGGTGGCGAGAAGCAGGCTATCAGCAAGGGCGAGCGTAACGAGAGCTACATTGCTATCGTTGGGGGTCCGCTGATTCAGTACTATGGCTATAAGACCATCGGTGTTTGGAACTCCGCAGAGGAGATTGCTGCCAACCCCCACAACTCGTCGGACGTTCCCGGTGGTTTGAGGGTGGAGGATTACAGCAAAGATGGCCAGATTACTCCCGATGACTTCCAGGTATTGGGCGATCCCTATCCCGATTTCACTTGGGGTATGACAAATACCTTCAAAATGGGTGATTTCGACCTTTCGTTCCTCTTGCAGGGCGTTCAGGGCATCACCGTATTCAATGGCGACGTTTACTACAACGAGACCCACAAGTGGAATAAGGCCTACATCAAAGACCGTTGGGTGAGCGAGACCCACCCCGGTAGCGGTATGATTCCCTACCAGAAGAAGGGTATCGACTTGCTGTTGACCGACTACCCCTTGCAGGATGGCTCCTACTTCTGCTTGCGTAATGTAACCTTTGGCTACACTCTGCCCAAGAAGGCAGCCAAGAACCTCGGTTTGAGGGGGCTGAGGGTGTATGCTTCGGGTAATAACCTCTTCTATTGGTGGAGCAAGGGCTACAAGGGTATCAACCCCGAGGCTCGCTACACCTCTTCGAACTACTCGTCGCCACTCATCAGTGGCTACCAGCGTGGTGGCTTCCCATTGACCAGCACTGTAACCGTTGGTGTTGATGTTAACTTCTAATCGAAAGTATGGCTATGAAAAACATTAAATATTATATTTCCATTTTGGCCGCAACCGCACTCCTCTGCTCGTGCGAGGATTTGCTTGACAGCTACCCCGAGAGCGAGGTGAGTGCCGATGAGTACATCACATCCACTGCGGCTCTCAACTCCACTGTGCTGGGTTGCTACAACGCAATGCAGGGTGTGCTCAACTATGAGTGGGCCGTTACCGAGTTGCGTACCGACAATACCCGTATGTATGGTGCAGGTTCGACCTCCAACACCACCAAAGCGTTGGAGTACCTCGACCAGGGCAACATTCCCTCGTCGAGCGAGTATGTAAACGACTATTGGGATAGCTCCTATGCAGGTATCGCACGTTGCAACCTCGTGTTGGAGAAATTGGGCGTTGCCGATGACGAGGCTCTTCGTGCTCAGTTTGAGGCCGAGGCTAAATTCCTCCGTGCCCACTTCTACTTCAAC
Source organism: Tidjanibacter sp. (assembly GCA_045132795.1). Lineage (GTDB taxonomy): Bacteria > Bacteroidota > Bacteroidia > Bacteroidales > Rikenellaceae > Tidjanibacter. Next base: position 4,126 of record JBGUSZ010000088.1, read on the forward strand.
CTCGTGCGCTTGTGGGGTCCTGTGTTCCTTGTAACCAAGACCACCAGCGCAGAGGAGGCTCGCTATATGCAGCGTACTCCCGTGGAGGATGTCTATGCACTCATCGAGGGCGACTTGGAGGCTATTGTGGCTTCGGAGGCTCTGCCCGTGAAATATGCTGCTGACCAGACCGGTAGGGCTACCCGTGTGGCTGCTGCTTCGCTGTTGGCAAAGGTCTATATGACCCACTACCAACTCGGCGACGAGAAGTATGCAAAGGCTGCCGAGCTGCTCGAAGATGTTATTGAGTGGGTTGGTAACCCCAGCGATGCAAGCAAACTCGTTCCTTTTGACAAGATTTTCAGCATCGACAACGAGATGAACGACGAGATTATCTTCGCTTGCCGCTATATGTCGGGCAACCAAGGCCTTGGCTCGCCCTTCGGCAACTACTTTGCTCCTGTTAATAATGGTGCAAACGTAATTGCAGGTAACGCAAACTCCAACAACTATCCCTCCAACGACATCATCAACGCTTTCAATGCCAACGAGGGCGACCTGAGGAAGGACGTGAGCCTCAAAGAGCGTTATTTCAACGAGCAGACAGGTGTGTGGGTTGAGAGTGGTACTTGCCGCTATGTGAACAAATTTATGTCGCCCGTGACTGTAAACTACGATGGTGAGAGCGATTGGCCAATCATCCGTGTTGGTGATGTGGTGTTGCTCTATGCAGAGTTGCTCAACGAGTTGCAGGGCCCAAGCGAGAAGGCTCTCGGCTATTTGAACCTCACTCGCCAGAGGGCAGGTATTCCTGCGCTGACTATGGCAGAGGTTGGCTCGAAGTATTTGTTCCGTGAGGCTGTGCGTGCAGAGCGCAGGTTGGAGCTTGCTTTCGAGAACCACCGCTTCTTCGACCTGCTCCGTTGGGGCATCGCCAAGGAGACCATCAACGACTCCTTTGCTGTGAAGGATGCAGACTACTATGCTACATACTCCTATGTCATCAACCCCATTGACGATTGGCAGTTGCGCCTGCCCATTCCTCAGTCGGTTAAGGACATCAACCCCGATGTGGCACAAAATGTTGGTTACTAAAACTTTCCATCAACTATGAAGAACAATATTTTCAAATATGCAATGTTGCTTGTGGCGGCTGTGGCTTGCCTTGCTTGCAACGAACAGATTTATGTCGAGGAGCCTTCGACCGACGCTCCCGAGGTGGAGAGTTTCTCGCCCACGTCGGGTCCTGTGGGTACGGTTGTTACCGTAATTGGTAAGCACCTCAACAACGTAAACAAGGCCTATGTGAATGGCGTGGAGGTACCTCTCTATGAGCGTGTATCGGACACCCAGCTTTCGTTTACCGTATCGGCCGAGGCTTCCACCGGTAAGGTTAAGTTGGAGAACCAATATGGCTCCTACACCACCGAGGATGTATTCACCTACACCTATGCAGTGCCCGAAATCATCGGCTCGGCTTTGGCCGAGAGTGCCGAGATGGGTGGCGTATTGCTCGTGTCGGGTAAGAACCTCAATGCGGTTGTGGATGTACTCTTCACTGCCGAGGGCCACGAGGGCCACAGTGCAACCATCCGCACTCGTAACAACACCGAGTTGCTCGTGCAGGTACCCTATGTAGAGGCTGCAACTGCCAAGGTTACCTTCACTTATAATAATGGTACGGAGGTGGTTGAGACTGCCAAGGAGAGCGCACCTTCGATTGGTATCGTAAGGCTTGTGCCTGCGGTGAGCACCAAAACGTTTGAGCGTACCGCTGTTGGTAGTGCTGTGGTTTTGGAGGGTGTGAATATGCACAAGATTGAGAAGATTACCGTTGGTGGCCACGAGGCTGTCCTCGGTAATCGCACCGAGACCTCGTTGCAGTTTGCAGTGCCCGCCGGCGACTTCAAGGATGGCGACAACACCGCAAGCGTTGTTATCTACTACTTCGATGCCAACGAGAGCCAGACTCTTACTGAGAACTTCATCGCCTTTGTTCCTATGGTTAAGTATTGGGAAGGTATGAAAGTCTATGGTCAGGGTCGTGATGTGGAGGAGATGTCGAGCTTCTTCTCGCCCGAGACCGGTCGTGTTTACCACAACTCTGCTTGGCGTACCGAGGTTGACCCCGTAAGTTATGCCAACTTGGCCAACACTTGCTCGGCTGCCAACGTACCCGCAGTTAGCGAGGCAGACTACAATTCGGTTAATCCCTATTTCTTCTTCTCGGGTGTTAGCGCAGGCTACCTCCAAATCAACGGTCCTGCCAACTCCACCGGTCAGTTGAAGAACTTCTACTTCCAGAACAACTCGGCTAACGACTATCGTTGCCCCGGTGTTAATGCTAATGTGTATGGTACTCCCGTACTTCGTTTCCGCTACCTCAATCCCGCCAATGATGCTGAGAAGGCCCTCATTGACAAGGTTGTGAACAAGCAGATTGAGGTTATCAACGAGCAGTATTTCCCCATTGATGTTGCAAATAGCTCCATCGCAGGTGTCGGTATCACCTCGGCAAGCGGTGGCTTGCAGAACAAAGATTGGTATCCCCAGTATGTGCCACAGCCCGCAGGTACGGGCCTCGTTCATACCGCCACAGAGGATATTGTGATTATGGCAATGTACTATAACCACAATGGCTCGCCTTCGGGTTCCAACTTTGCCGAGAACATCAAACGTATCGGTTTTATCCACATCACCAAAATCAACTTCTGCCTCTATAACAGCTCCCCAGCTCCCTCGTCGAGCGACATCACGTTCAACTGCTACTGGCAGAAGTATGACTACGACTACACCAAACTTTAATCTACGGAAAAGTCTATGAAAAAAATGAGAATATTATCAGCATTTATGGCTGCTCTGATGGCTACCGCAATGGTTGCTTGCGTTGACGACGACTACGTTGACGAGGTCGAGGCAGGCAAGCACCCCCACCACGTTGCCGCAGTGCAGACCGTAACCCCCACACCCAACGAGAGTGGCTCGGTGAGGGTGTTTGTGGGCGATGAGATTGCCGTAACGGGTCAGAACCTCGACCACGTTGCCAAGGTGCTCATCAACAAAACCGAGGCCGAGATTGTAGCGAAGGAGATTCGCAAGATGACCTTCAAGGTGCCTGCTATGGACTTTGCACAGCAGGACAACCCACACTATGCAATGCTCTATGTGATTGATGACAACGCACAGGACACCATCTATCGCAACAACTTCTACATCACCATCCCCGTAACCGATGCTATCATTGGTAGTTTCACCCCCGCAGAGGGTACCATTGGTACTGAGGTTACCATCAAGGGCCGCAACTTGGAGCAGATTACCTCCGTAAGTTTCGGTGGTGTGAAGTTGGAGGGCGAGGCTCTCACTTTGACTGCCGAGGCTGTGAAGTTCACCATCCCCGCAGGTAGCTACGAGGCCGGTAACAGCAGCGTTGTTATCACTGCCGAGTGGGCAGGTGGCACCTTGGCCGTTACCAACGAGGAGAACGCCTTCACGATGAAGACCCCCAAAGCAACTATCGACAAAGCACAGGGTGCCGAGGAGAGTGCCAAGATTGGCGACGAGGTTAGCTTCTCGGGCGAGAACCTCGACCTTATCACCAAGACCACTTGGGGTACTCACGAGATGGTGCTCGTGGAGCAGAGCGCAACCAAACTTGTGTTGAAGACTCCCAGCAGCATCGAGAAGGCAGAGCCCGTGGTGCAGAGTGCAAACCTTGTGGCAGAGTGGGGTACACCCGTTCAGACCTACACTTTGGCTGAGGCTTACAAGGTTGACACCACTCCCGTAGGCCCTGCTAAACCCGTATTTGTTTCGCTCACTGCCGAGGATGGTGGTGCCGACAATCGCCTCTACCTGAAAAAGGTGGTTACCGTTAAGGGCCAGAACCTTATCAGCATTGAGGGCTTTGAGGTTGACGGCGTGGCTGCTACTTTGGTGGAGGGTGGTAGCGACACCGAGGTACAGTTCATCGTGCCCGATGGTGTTACTTTCACCGCAGCCAAAGAGGTTGCCCTCACGGCTCTCTACAACGGTGGCAACCCCGTGGACTTCGGCAAGGTTACCGTTTATCCTTTCTACTATTGGAAAGATGTTGTGCTTGGTGTTGGCGACCAGAGCAACCACGACAAAGCCTTCTTTGTGCCCGATATGGGTGGCATTATCTCGGCTGAGGAGTGGAGCGATCCCTATGCAGGAGTTAATAGCACAGCGAATGTTTTGGATAAGACCAAACTTACCGAGGAACAGTACTACTCCGTGAAACCCTACATCTTTGCAACCAGCGGTAGTAATATGGCGTTCATCTGCCCCACCAACTCCACCAGTCAGTTGAAGAATATGAAGAAGGAGGATGGTACGGATGTGGTTGATGGTCAGCAAATACTGGGTACACCTATCGTGGCTTATCGTAACTTGGGTTATAGTGGTGCTTCCGAGAGCGAGCAGGCTTGGGAACAGAAGGTGAAGACCAACGACATCACCTCGCTTACCGATGAGTTGCCCGACAAGAGGGCCTCTTCGGGCGGTCCCAAGTTTACGCTCTCAAATCCTGCTAATAACGGCTTTACTATTGGATCTGTACTATTGGTACAGTATGTAACCTATGAGTATGGTCAGTTGAAGAGCCTGCCCGCAAGTGGTGTTCGCAACACAGGCTTTATCTATGTTAAGTCGATAAGCCCTGAGCCTACTTCGGCCAGCAACCTGCCAAAGACATCGACCATAACAATGGATGTCTATTGGTCTAAACCTATGAATTAGTGGTAGATAGTATCGCTAAATAGTAATTTTGTGTGCGCTCCTGTCCGATGTGTAGGCATCGGGCAGGAGTAGGCACATAAGAAAGATAGAGGATGAAAGGGACAAAATTGTTGATTCTGCTACTTGTTGGTATGCTCGCTTGGGGTGGGTGTACCAGGGTGGATTTCGTTATTCCCGAGCCTGTGCAGAAGGAGGAGCAGAATAAGAACGACAATGGCGGCTCTGACAAACCTTCCGAAAATCCCGAAAACCCATCGGAGCCCGAAGGACCAAACGACACTCCCGAAGAGCCACAGCAACCCGATGTGCCCGACACTCCAACCACGCCGCAGGAGCCCGAAACTCCCACAACGCCCAACGAGCCTACCTATTCGGCAAGGGTTAAGTGGGTGAGCTCGGCCGAGGAGTTGGGCGGACTCAACCTTGTGGCAGGCGATACGGTAGTGTGGCGCAAGGGTGTCTATACCGACGTGAACATATCGTTCTCGGCAAAAGGTAGCTCCACAAAGCCCATCGTGCTGACGGGCGAAAAGGGTGGTGAGGTGATTTTTAAGGGTGCTTCGTCCCTTGCCGTTACGGGCGAGTGGGTGAGGGTGGAGAACTTGTGGTGGCAAAACCCCACAAAGACTCCCATCACGGTAAAGTCCGGCTCGTCGAACGTTGTCATCAGTGAGTGTGCAATCACGGGCTATGGCACGTCGATAAGTACCAAGGACTACAAGTGGGTGTCGCTCTATGGGTGCAACAACAAGGTGAGCAACTGTTACTTTGACGACAAGCGCAATATGGGCACCCTGCTGGTGGTGTGGATGGAGCAAAACATTGTCCCAGCACATACCATCGAAAACAACTATTTTTCCCGCCCCAACTCCATCAATAATGGGGAAAATGGGCAGGAGACCATACGCATCGGAACAAGCGACTACTCGCTCGAAGATGCTGCCTGCTCCGTGAGGGGCAACTATTTCTACAAGTGTGATGCCGAGACGGAGATTGTGTCGAACAAGTCGTGCGGCAACCTCTACGAAGGTAACCTGTTTAGGGCTTCGGGTGGAGTGCTCACACTTCGCCACGGAAACGATTGCATCGTGAGGAATAATTATTTCCTCGGCGACAAGGCCGCCAATACGGGTGGCGTGCGCATCATTGGCGAGAGACACCTTGTGGAGAATAACTATATGGAAAACCTGCGTGGCAATGGCTACAAGACCGCCATCTGCATCGTCAGGGGAGAAGAAGATGCTGAATTGAGTGGCTATGCACAAGTGAAAGGTGCGGTAGTGAGGAACAATACCATTGTAGGGTGTCGCTACTCGTTGCACCTCAACTATGCAAACAAAGACTCGATGACGATGCCTGTGATTGAAACGACCATATCTGACAATACAATCTATTGCACCTCGTCGAGCGACTATGCTGCCTATGTCTACACGTCGCCCACTCCGCAGATTACTTGGAGTGAGAACAAGATTTATGGCGGCAAACAAACAGGGGTTAGCCTTGCAACCCTCTCCGCAAAACCCTCGATACCCTCCGTGAAACAAGCGGTGGAGAATATTGAGAACACCTGCGGCCCAAAATGGAAAACAGTGATAAAATAACATAAATACTACTATATGAAAAGGACAACTACAAAATGGCTGATGGCTCTGGCGATGTTGATGGTCGCAATGCCCAACGTGGAAGCACGCAGGGTGGAGGTGGCCTCGGCTACGGAGATTAAGGGTGTGGAGCTCGCCCCCGGTGATACCCTCGTGCTGAAATCGGGTGAGTGGAGGGACCAAGTGGTGAAAATTCACGCTGTGGGTACCCAAGAGGCTCCAATTCACATTATGGCCGAGGAGAAGGGAAAAACCATCTTCACGGGTGCGTCGAAGTTTGCTTTTAGTGGCGAGTGGATCGTGGTTAGTGGCTTGTGGTTTAAGGACATCGCAGGCATCAACGGAGATGTGATTTCTATGCGTACCTCCACCGAAAATGAGGCCTACCACTGCACCCTGCGTGACTGTGCCGTAACGGCCATTGGCGCACCAATGGATGAGAACGAGTTTAAGTGGGTGTCGCTCTATGGTAGTGAGAATACCGTGGAGGGGTGCTCCTTTGTTGACAAGTCGAGTATGGGTACCACGTTGGTTGTGTGGTTCAGGGAGGGAGTTGTTCCCAGCCACACCATTCGTGGTAACTATTTCACTCGCCCACGAAGCCACTTGGGCGAGGATGGCGGCTCGAAAAACCAACAGGAAACCATCCGTATCGGTACCAGCCACTTCTCGATGCAGGATGGTGGTTGCTTGGTGGAGGGCAACTACTTCTATGAGTGCAATGGCGAGGTGGAGATTATCTCCAACAAGTCGTGCCGCAACACCTATCGTGGCAATGTGTTCAAAGAGTGCCTCGGTACGCTCACCCTTCGCCACGGCGACTATTGTGTGGTTGAAGGCAATGTCTTCGATGGCGCTGGTGTTAGCGGTGGCGGTGGCCTCTACGAGGGTATCGCAACAAGCACCGGTGGTGTGCGTCTGATTGGTGTTGGCCACAAGGTTGTCAACAACTTGATGATGAACCTCACCGGTAGGGGATACTATGCGGCCCTTTCGATGATTCAGGGCGAGCCTAACTCGAAACTCAATGGATATTTTGCTGCCGACCACTGCTTGGTGGCTCACAATACCATCTACAACTGCCAGATGGGCTTCAATATCAACCACACCAGCAAACGTAATAAGTTGGCCATTAAAGACAATACCATTGCTAATAATGTGGTGGTAAACCTCACGGAGGACAAGAAGGTGGAGAACGTGAAGGTTGGACTCAACCCCGAGCCTCCAACCGATATGCGCTACTCGGGCAACGTTGTCTGGGGTGGCAAGGTTAAGGGCATTGAGTTATATGAGTTTGCAATGGCCGAGCAGGAGCCCTCGCTCAGGGAGATTAAGGGACTTATGGGCCCCCTGAAAAAGAGTTGGTTGGATAAGAATCGTGTGGACGCGGTGGAGGGCGTAGAGTGCGACCTTCTGGGCCGTCCTCGTGGAGAGAAGACCACTGCGGGTGCCTTGGAGATTATGGGCAAAGTTGATGTGTCGCTCCCCTCGGCAAAGACGTGTGGCGTAAGTTGGACGATTAAATAAAAAAGTAGATATATGAAGAAACTTGCAGTAGTGTTGGCTTTGGCCGCAGGATTGGTCGCTTGCTGTGGTGGCCCTGTGGATATTGAGAAGGTTGCCGATAGGGTGGCTGCCGCAAAGGGTGGCGACACGATTGTGGTGGCCAATGGAGTATATAGTGACCTGAGGCTCGTGTGGGAGGCTGATGCAACAGCCGAAAACCCCGTGGTGGTTGTGCCAGAAAGCAAGGGCGGAGTGGTCATTACGGGTGCTTCAACCCTGCGCATTGTAGGCCGTGGCCTTACCGTGTGTGGCCTCCACTTCAAGGATGGCTATGCTCCCGAGGGTAGTATTGTGGAGTTCCGCAACGGAGGAAAATATGCCGAGGAGTGCCGTATGACCGAGTGTGTGATTGAGAACTACAACCCCGCACAGCGAAACGATTTCTATGACGATGTGATTATCGCAGGTCGTAACAACCGCTATGACCACAACACCCAGACCGGTAAACTTAACCGTGGTTTGCTGGTGGGCGTAAATCTCAATAACGATATGAGCACGGGGTGTGCTCACCGCATCGACCACAACCTCTTCACCAATCGCCACTTGTTTGGCTCCAATGGTGCCGAGACTATTCGTGTGGGTGCCTCGCAGCACGCCTACACGTCGTCGAATGTGGTGATTGAGGACAATGTGTTTGATAACTGCAATGGCGAGGTGGAGGTGGTGTCCATCAAGTCGAGCGACAATATCGTGAGGCGCAACCTCTTTTGGGAGTGTCAGGGTGTGTTGGCCCTGCGCCACGGCGATAGGAATGTGGCCGAGGAGAATGTGTTTGTGGGTAACGGCATCAAGCACACGGGCGGTGTGAGAATTGTGAACGCAGGCCACAAGGTATTCAACAACGTATTTATCGGGTTGAAGGGCGAGAGGTTTTTCTCGGCACTTGCGCTGATGAATGCTGTGCCCAACTCGCTGCCTAACCGCTATTGCTTGGTGGAGAATGTGGAGATTGTGGGCAATACCTTCATCGATTGCGCCAATATTGAGTTCGGTACGGGTAGCGACGAGGAGCGTACCCTTGCTCCGGAGCGTATCCTTTTTGAGGGTAACAAGATTAGGAATAAACAGATTGCAAAGCCCTTTATGGCTATTGACCGAACGGGTGGTTTTACCTTCCGAAACAACACCGTTGAGTTGGGTAAATGGGTGAACTTGAAAGGCTTTGTGAATGGCAAAGTGGAGTGCCCCGCAGTGGATGTGGAGGCGATGCGTGAGGGTAGGGGTGCCGGTTGGTACACCGTAGCGCAAGTGGAGCCCGTGAAGGATGGTCGTACCATTGAGGTCGCTTCGGCCGAGGAGCTCCAAAAGGCTGTGGCTGAGGCTCAAAGGGGCGATGTTGTTGTTCTTGCCGAGGGCAACTATCCCCTCGCAAAGGGTTTGAAGGTGGCAGTGCCCATTACCCTTCGTGCTGCCGACGAGTGTGAGCATAACCCCGTGGTTAGCTTTGCAGGTAGCAAGAGAGCAAGCCTTTTGACCATCGTGGATGGTGGAAGCTTGAAGGTGAGAGGTTTGGATTTTAGTGGCAAACTTGCTATCGGTACAGCAGGTGTGCGCCACGCCATCACCACCGCAGAGGGTATGATTCAGCCCTATTTGTTGGGGGTTAAAGATTGTGCTTTCTACAACTTTGGCGAGAGTACGCAGTTTGCCATCAGGGGTGCACAAAACACCTTCTCGGACAATATTGTGATTGAGAATTGCTATTTTCACGACATCTCTGGTAACGCTGTGGATTATGGTGCAGAGCGAGAGGATATAGGTCGCTACAATGCCGAGAATATCACCATCAGGGGCTGTGTGTTTGAAAACCTGCTCGGTCTGGGCGTGAACATCTATCGCGGTGGTAGCGACGAGAGTACCGGTGGTCCTTGTGTGGTGATTGAAGATTGCGAGTTCCGCAATGTGTGCAACAAGGGCCGTGGTAGTGCACTGAGGGCTATTGGTGTACAAGACCTTACAATCGAGAATTGCCGCTTTGTGGATAGCGGACGAGGTGGTGCAGCCATTCGTTTGGACGATACTCCTTGGGAGAAGATTGTGGTTAAGGGCTGCACATTGCGCAACTCGGGCCGCATTATAGCAAATAGGAATTTATAGAAAATAAACATATTATAAAAGAGATGAAAAAACTACTTACAACCCTTGTAGCTCTGGCAGTTGCGAGCCTTGCTTTTGGCCAGAAACAGCACCCTTGTCTGTTGCTCACTCCCGACGGAGTGGCCGAGATGAGGGCGGCACTTGGCACCAATGCCGACTTTGATGCTTCGGTGGCAGAGGTGATTGCAGAGGCTGACCGTGGTCTGGCGGAGCCTATCGTTGTGCCCGTGCCAAAGGATGGCGGCGGTGGCTACACCCACGAGAAACACAAAGACAATTATTATGTGATGTACTATTGCGGTATTGCGTGGCAACTCACAGGTAAAGAGGCCTATGCCCAAAAGGTGGTGGATATGTTGGATGCCTATGCGGCACTCTATCCCTCGCTTGGTTTCCACCCCGTAACGCTGTCGAAAACCCCTGGTAGGATTTTCTGGCAGACACTCAACGAGTGCGTGTGGTTGGTACACACCTCCATTGCCTACGACTGTGTGTATGACTTCATTGCTCCCGAAAAGCGTGAAAAGTTGGAGCGAGATTTCTTCCGTCCCTATGCCGATTTTGTGATGAACGGAACAAAGGAGAACCCTGCCAACAATCGCACCTTCAACCTTATGCACAACCACGGTACTTGGGCAACTGCTTCGGTGGGTATGCTCGGTATGGTTATGGGCGACGAGGATATTGTAAAGCAGGCTCTCTATGGCTCGGATAAGACGGGTAAGAATGGTGGCTATATTATGCAGTTGGATAACCTCCTCTCGCCCGATGGCTACTACACCGAGGGTGCATATTATCTGCGCTACGCCATTTGGCCTATGATGCTCTTTGCACACTGCATTGAGAATAACCTCCCCGAGGTGGGCATCTTCAACTATCGCGATGCAATCCTCTCGAAGGCTGTGAATGCGCTCTTGCAGCTCAACTACAACGGCGTGTTTATGAAGTTTAACGATGCGCTCACCAAACAGCTCGACTGTCAGGAGCTGTTGTTTGCAGTGGATATTGCCTATGGTGCCTACAAGAACCCTATGTTGCTCGATGTTGCGCAGAAATTCCAAAAGAAATATATCCCCTGTGATGCGGGCTATGAGGTAGCAAGGGATGTGGCTGCGGGTAAGGCAGAGCCTATCAAATATGAGAGCAAACTCTACCGTGATGGTGCCGATGGTTCGCAGGGTGGCATTGGCGTTGTTCGCTCCACTCGCCCCGATGTTAACAGCGCACTCACGCTGAAAGCAACCTCGCACGGCCTTTCGCACGGACACTACGACAAACTCGTTATTTCCTACTACGATAATGGCAATGTGGTGTTGCCCGACTATGGCGCATCTAGGTTCCTCAATATTGAGGCTAAGTATAAGGGCCACTACACCCGTGAGAATAAGAAATATGCGATGCAAACCATCGCACACAGCACCGTGAGTGTGGATGGTAAGTCGCACTTTGACGGCAATTATAACGAGTCGTCCAAGCACCACTCGGATGTCTATTACTTCGAGGCTGGCGATAAGTTGAGCGTTATGTCGGCCAAGGAGAATGCCGCAGTGAAGGGTGTGAAGATGCACCGCACGGTTATTTACGACGACGTGGAGTGGTTGCAGTATCCTCTGATTGTTGACATCTTCCGCTTGGAGAGCGAGAAGGAGCACACCTACGACCTGCCTTTCTGGTATAGTGGCCATATGGTGAGCCTCAACTTCCCCTACACGAAGGCTCTGACTTCGATGACTACACTCGGAGTGGATAATGGCTACCAATATATCTGGGTGGAGGCCGAGGGTCGCAACGAGCAGACCTTGACAAGTTGCTACACCTTCCTCGAAGGCGATAGGTTTTATAGCATTTCGACAGCAACAACCCCTGCTACGGAGATGAAGATGTTGCGACTCGGTGCTAACGATCCCGACTACAACTTGCGCCCCGAGGGTGCCTATATGTTGCGCCAAAAGGCTGCCAACCACAGCTTTGTTTCGACCATCGAGAGCCACGGTGTCTATAACCTCCAAGTGGAGAAAACTGCTAATGCAAAAGCTTCGGTTAAGGAAGTAGTGGTGTTGGTTGATATTGCCAAATATACCGTTGTAAGGGTTGACTTTGTGGGTGGTCAGAGCCGCACTTACTGCTTTGCTAATGAGCAGACGGAGGGTAAACACAAAGTGAAAGCAGGTGGTAAAACCTACACTTGGGAGGGCGCCCTCTGCGTGGAGTAAATCATTGCAAGATAACAACTAAACACATAATTCATCAACTAAAATTTCAAGTACAATGAAAACAAGAAGCGAGACTTTCCAGATTGAGAGTCAGATGGCTTGGGAGAACCCCGGCCCCGGTATCACTCGTCAGATTATGGGCTACGACGGCCAGCTGATGATTGTAAAAGTTAAATTCGAGAAGGGTGCCATTGGCGCAATGCACGAGCACTACCACTCGCAGGCTACCTATGTGGCAAGTGGTAAATTTGAGCTCACCATTGGCGACAAAAAAGAGGTGCTTGTTGCTGGCGACGGCTACTATGTTGCTCCCGACGAACTCCACGGCTGCGTATGCTTGGAGGAGGGTATCCTGATTGATACTTTCTCGCCTGTTAGGGCCGATTTCTTGAAACTCTAAACCTTCTGAAACGCTATGAAAGTAAAAGGTTTAAGGTGGGTGGTACTGTCGCTGATTGTGTTGGTAACCATCATCAACTATCTCGACCGTGGTACACTCAACTATATGTGGGTGGCCAATACGAAGGTGGAGGTGCCCGCAGGCGAGTGGAGCGTTGTTGACTCCACCAATCTCTATTTGGTGCAGGCCAAAGAGGGCGTTTTGGAACTCAATGCCAGCGAGGTAACTGTGGCCGAGAATGGCACACTTACCTATGTTGAGTATGGCGGTATCGCCAAAGACCTTGGCTTGGTGGATACTACTGCCTCGCAGGAGGAGCAGCAGAAACAGGCTAAGAGTATGTTGGCCGTAATCACAATGTTCTTTATGATTGCCTATGGTATCAGCCAGCTCTTCTCGGGTAAGGTTTACGACAAGATTGGTACTCGCAAAGGTTTTACCCTTTCGGCCATTCTGTGGGGTGCAGCCGATGCTTTGGCTTCGCTCTCGTCGGGTTTGAAGTCGCTGACTTTCTTCCGAGTGATGCTCGGTTTGGGTGAGGCTGGTCCCTGGCCTGGCACCACCAAGTCGAATGCCGAGTGGTTCCCCCAGAAGGAGCGTGCATTGGCACAGGGTATCTTTGGCGCGGCTGCTTCGGCAGGTAGCATCATTGCTCCCATCCTCATCCCCGTGCTCTTCATTGCCTTTGGCTGGAAGATTACCTTTGTGATTGTTGGTTCGCTTGGTATCCTGTGGGTTGTGCCTTGGCTCATCATCAACAAGAAAGGCCCCAAAGAGCACCCCTGGATTACCGAGAAGGAGCAGAAATACATTATTGAGGGTCAGCCCGAGAATGTGGTGAGCAACACCAAGGGTAAGAGCTATGGCCGCCTCTTCAAGGAGAAGAAGAACTACGCTGTTATCCTCGGTCGTTTCTTCTTGGACCCCATCTGGTGGATGTTCGTAACTTGGTTGCCCATCTACCTTATCGAGGTGTTCGGTCTGGATATCAAACAGATTGCAATGTCGGCGTGGGTACCCTATGTTGGTGCTGCTATCGGCTCCATTTCCGGTGGTTGGTTTAGTGGCTGGCTCATCAAGAAGGGCAAGAGTGTGAACTACGCTCGCAAGTGCGCCATCTGCATTGGTGCTTGCTTGGTAGTGCCCGGTATGATTTTGGCCGCAATGGCCTCCACTCCCATTATGGCTGTTGTGATGATGGCTGTGATTTTGGGTGGTTTCCAATTTATGATGACCAACATTCAGACCATTGCTAGCGACCTCCAAGTTGGTAAGAGTGTGGGTACTTTGGCCGGTATTGGTGGTGCAGCCGCAGTGTGTGGTACGCTGATTATGACTTGGCTTGTGCCCATCATCACCGCCGGTGGCAACTGGGTGCCCTTCTTCGCAGTGGGCGCAGCACTTGTTCCACTGTCGATGTTGTCGGTATTCATCTTTGGTGGCAAAATCGAGCAGACCAAATCGGCAGAGTAGAAATCAAATATTCCAAACAATACAAACTTTTAATCACAAATTAAAAAAACAAGACTATGAAACTTGAAGGAAAAGTAGCCATCGTAACCGGTGGCGCACGCGACTTGGGCCGTGCAGTATCTGTTAAACTCGCAGCAGAGGGTGCAAAAGTATGCTTGAACTACTTTGACAACCCCGAGGATGCAGCAGAGACCGTTAAGATGATTGAGGCAGAGGGTGGTCAGGCTATCGCTGTTCAGGGCGATATGACCAAAGCTGCTGATGTTAAGAACCTCTTTGAGAAGGCAGTAGAGGCATTTGGCGACACCGTACACGTTTTGGTTAACGTAGTAGGCGGTATTGTAGGCCGTAAACTTATCGTTGAGCAGGACGAGGCTTGGTATGACTTCCTGATGGACGTGAATATGCGTAGTGTGTTCCTCTGCACTCGCGAGGTGGTGCCCTTGATGAAACAGGGTGGTGCTATTGTAAACTTCTCGTCGCAGGCTGCAAGGGACGGTGGTGGTCCTGGTGCTTCGATGTATGCTACCGCAAAGGCTGCTGTTATGTGCCACACTCGTTCGATGGCCAAAGAGTTGGGTCCCCAGGGCATCCGTGTTAACGCACTTGCTCCCGGTATGATCAACACCTCGTTCCACGATCGCTTCACCAAACCCGAGGCTCGTGAGAATCTCCACAAGACTGCTCCTCTCCGTCGTGAGGGTACTGCAATGGAGATTGCCGACTTGGTATGCTTCTTGGCTTGTGACGAGTCGTCCTACATCACCGGTGCTTCGATTGATATCAACGGTGGCGTTCTCTTCTCGTAATGACGCCAAAGAACAGACATACAATGATTTTCTTGACACAGTTTGTGTTGGCCGCAGCGATGTTGGCTTGCACGGGTGTTGACTTCGAGATTCCCACACCACTGCCCGGAGGAGGTACTTCGGGCGGTGGCTCGGGGACCGAAAAGGAAGAGCCCGTGAAGCCCAAAACGATGGCCGAGCGTTATCCTGCTGTGGTAGGGGAGCCTTGTGCCCTTGTGCCCGACGGAGTGAGCGACACCTACGCCTATATGAATGCACGTGGATACTATCAGGAGTGCCCCGATAGCTCGGGTGTGCACGCCTACAACCACGTTAAACACATTACTCAGGTGTGGGACGACTCGCTGGCTCGCCACGTCTATCGCTTCGATATTCACATTGATATTGACGACGATAGGGGTAAGTCGGAGATCACCGACCGCCAACGCAACGAGATTAAGACCTATGCGGCTTCGCCTGACAATATGGTGGCTTCGGAGGGACAGACTCACACCTACACTTGGAAATTCCAAATTCCTAAGGGCTTCAAGGCAACCAACAAGTTCTGCCACCTCCACCAGCTGAAAGGCTATGGTGGTAACGATGTGGGTAACCCGCTGGTAACTCTTGTGGCTCGCCTGCGTAGTGGTAAGCAGTATCTTGAACTTACCCACTATGGCTCGAACGGTGCCTCGGCAGGTGTGTTGAAAAGTGCTCCGTTGAGCGACTTCGAGGGCGAGTGGGTGATGGTTACGGAGAAGGCAACCTATCTTCACAAAGGACAGTATGAGATTAAAATCGTGCGTCTGAGGGATGATAAGGTACTTCTCTACTACAAGACTAATAATCTGGACCTCTGGCGAATTGGAGCAACGGCCATCAGGCCCAAGTGGGGTATCTATCGCTCGTTTGGTACGGGTGGCAGCCTCAAAAGCCAGATGAGGGACGAGAGTCTTCTGTTTACCGACTTTACCATTAAAGAGGAGTAGTAATAGAAATAATCAAGTAATACACACAAAAAACGATGAAAACCAATAAGTACTATGTAGCTCCCGCAGTGGAGCTCAACGAGGTGGTTGTAGAGCAAGGCATTGCATTTTCAGACCCCTCGAATATTGGCCTCGAACTCCCCGGCTTGGGCGAAGAGGGTAATTGGGATACGATTCAATAAAACAGCAACAACGACTATGAAAAAGATTTATTACATTTTGACACTTGTTGCTGCTGCGATGACCATTTCCGCTTGCAACAACGCATTTGAAGATGAGGGCCCCGCACTCAATGGTGGAGAGGGCTCCGACAACACCATCACCTTTGTTGTCGGCCCCGAGACTGACGCAGTGGGCCGCACCGCCCTTGACCTTGAGGATGGCAAAACCACCCTTTGGAAGGCTACCGACAATGCAGGTCTGTACTACTCCTACACACTCGCAGGCACAAGCACCACCGTGGCTGTTGATGATGTGCAGAACGTTAAGTTGAAGATAAATGGCGAGGCTTCGGCCAATGCAGTTTTTGTTGGTAATGATAGCCCCGTAGAGTGGTGGAAAGGAGAAGGCTATGAGGATGCCACCCACAAGTTCTACTTCTACTATCCCTACAAAGAGGGTACCGCAAGCCAATCGAAAGTGGAGGGTACTCTTCCTGCCGAGCAGACCTACGATGCCACTGCATCGGAGTGGGATATGTCGAAATACGACTTTGTCTATGCTACCAAAGCCGAAGCCTATGGTAAAGATGTTGAACTCCAAATCAAACGTGCTTTCTCGGTGTTGAGGCTTGGTATTACAAACAACGCGGGCGAGGATGTTACCATTGAGGAGGTAAGCCTTACTTCGGAAGGCGGCAAGATTTTGGCCGGTACCTTCTACGTGAACACCACCAAGGGCGAGATGGACAATGCGCTCAGCAACCGTACCGATGCACCCACCAAGGCCACTCACGGCTCCAACACTGCTTATGGCTACTGGACTTCGACTAATTCGACCATCATAACCATCGTTACCAATGGTGCTGTGAAAGCAGGTGAAAAGATAGATGTTAGGTTTATGCTCAATGCCGGTTACTCGAAGAGTGATGTGTCGGCAGATAAGTTTATTGACACCACCACTCCCTACCTTGAGGGCGACACCTTCACTGTACGCATCAAGACCAACAAAGGTACTCACCCCGCCGTACAGTTCACCGCAGGTGCACTGCTGCGTGGAGCACGTGCCAGCAAGAGCATCACTCTTGAGGCTATCCCCGCAGGTGAGCCAACCGTTACCGACATTGAGAGCGACCATAGTACCAAGACCAAGTTCTACTTGAACAACACCATCACCATCAAGGGCTCCAATTTGCATAATGCTGCCAATGTTAAGATTGGTGGCGTTGCGGTTGAGCCTGAGGTTTTGAAAGAAGGTACAGAGTTGGTTGTGAAGCTGCCCGATTGCACCGGTACTGCCACCACTGCTGCCGACTATGCTATCACCTACACCTATGAGGGCGAGGAGGCAACTCTTGGCACAATCAGCATCTATCCTTTCTACCACTACGAGAATATCACTCTTGGTGTAGGTGCAAGTTCCAAGTCGGAATATGCAGAGTTTACTGCTACTAACGCATTCTTCTATCCTGACTTGGGTGAAGTTGTTTCTACGAACAAGTGGTATGATGACGAAATGGATAAGTTTACGTTAGGCTATGCTGAATATCCTTCTCCTATCAAGTACACCAAAGTGAACTCTACCACCTATATCGGCTTTGACAAAACATACATTACAGAGCAACAATACTATGATGTTCTGCCTTATGTATTCTTCATCACAAACTCGGCAGGTAAGGTAACACTTGTAGGCCCCGCAAATACTGCCAGCCAATTGAAAACCCATTTGAGGAATGACGGTAGCGGTAATGTAAACCTGCCTTCAGAGGCCGGTACTCCGCTTATGTGGTATAAGAGTATGAGAAGTTCTAACACTACAGAGAATGCGTGCCGTGAGGCCGTATTGAATGGAACATTAGCAGAAATGTCCTACACGGGTAGTGTGGCTTCGGCCGGTGCTCCATCTATGGCAAAAGAGGGGCTCGACCTTTCAAGCCAATCCTCTTTGTGGCGTGAGGGAACAGTGCTGTTGGTACAGTATGTTTCCTATGAGGCTGCTTACAACAGCGACTCTGCCCACGGTGCAAAACCTGCTGCAAATAGCGATGTTGCCAAGATTGGTTTTGTGCACATCAAGAACCTTGAAAATGTGTTCTATGCAACCGATGGAAACGGTAATACAAAGGTCGATGGAAACAATCAACTTATCGTTGCAAACCCCAATACAGGCAAACGCGATATGAAGATTACCTTCGATATGTACTGGTCGAAAAAGTTGAATTAGTCGCACTGCAAAATGGTCAATGGTTGAATTTTTCTGACCAATTTTAGACCAATTGAAAAATTATTACTAACTTTGGCCGTGCCTTTCGCCCCGAAGGGCACGGCTTTTAGTTTGAAAACACGAGGTAATAATTTGAAATAAAGATGGTTACAAAGCAGAATGTGGCGACTAATTCATTGTCCGATGATGTGGAGAAAGTCCTAAATTACGTCAAGGATCAACTCTACTCCAACAGACTAACCTCGGGCGACCGATTGCCAGCCGAGCGACGACTGGCCGAGCAGCTCGGAGTGAGCAGAGCACACGTTAGGGTGGCATTCCAAAAATTGGAGTTCTATGGGCTGGTGAAGACCTATCCTCAAAGCGGAACGATT
>JBGUSZ010000089.1:0-13688 GCA_045132795.1 Tidjanibacter sp.
GAGTTGTGGATGGACATAGCACCGTGGCGGAAGGTGTAGCCAATACTGATAGCCGAGCGGAGCACATAGCAGTTGCGATACCTGATGTTGGAGATGTTGTAGGGCACCTCATAGCCAATCTCGAAGGCGTTGCCACCCCACCTGTTCCAAGCCATACAGCCATCATAGAGCACATCCTCAACCTCGCCCTTGTAGCTCCACTTGCCACTCTTGATAACATAGGTATCGTCGTGCGAGTAGGAGAAGGTGTTGAGGAACTTAATCCTCTTGCCACACATCACACCCATTCCGTCGTTCTCCACACCCGTGTTATTGTACTCATTCCAAGCGGCAATAACCTTGTAGTTGTCGAAGGTTACATCCTCACACTCAACAGCATAAGTTGTCCAGCCGTGCATATTGGCCAGCAGGATATCCTTAACGGTGGTGTTCTTACAGCGATACAGCCTCATACCCCAGCACGAAGGGTCTTGGAAGCTGTGGTAGTCGTCCATAATACCGTGGCCTGCGATGGTTACATTCTCTGCATCCTGAATATAGATAGCACCCAACACAATAGCACCGCCCTCGATGTAGATGGTCTGGTTCGACTTGGCAATCAGTTTGGGCTGTCGGTCGTGAATCTTGCCTGCCTCAAAGTAGATTACATTGGGGTCGTCCTTGCTGGGTTTGTCGGTTTCGAGCGAGTGGACAAAGAGGAACACGGGGTGCTCCAAGTCGCCATTAATCACCACGCTTGCCTTGTCGCCTTCGCTGAGGTAGACAACCACTTTGCCCTCCTCAATCCAGTTGGGATACTCCTTCACACCGGGCAGCACCTCAACCGTCTCGGGTACAACCTGCAAGGGAATAATCTCCACCCTCACCATACCATCGGCACCAAAGGTTGCAATGTGGGGAATATCGTATGGCCTACCATTGCTGGCACCCACGCCATCCTTACCAACGGGGAATACATAGCAGTCCTGTGGTTTGCCCTTACCCTGCACGCTCACTGCATAGTAGGCCGTACGGGGAGCATTGGGTGCGTAGTTGTAGATTTCAACCGTGGTATCCTTAATCTGCTCGTCGTAGGGGTTAGTCGATGGCTCCGGTTCTTTGCCCTCTCCATTGTCGGGATTGGGAGTACAAGCCAAAAGGCACAATGCCCCAAACAGTGTTGCGGTCAATGCTGTCATCTTTTTCATCTTTGTTCTATTTTTGCGTTTTTATCTTCCTATCTGTGTACGTCCACACACCCACCTATTTGAACGTTACGTTCTTAGCAGGTGTTGCCACGGGTTTGAAACCGGAGCCGAGAGCGTGTTTGGTGTCAATCTTTGCACCCGACTGCTCCCACGAGGTAATCTTCTCTCCGTTGATGAAGAGGTTCTCAAAGGTGAGGTTCCTAACGTTGTGCTCACCACTATCGTAGCCATAGAGGATGAGGTTACCCTGGGGTGCATCCTTGTAGATATAGACATTCTTGAAGGTTACGCCATCAATCGAGCCGGGGGTCCAAACCTCGCCCTCCTTCAAACCAATGTCATAGCCACTCTTCATAACGCTCAGGTAGATACCATACTCTTGGGGGTCCTCGATGTGTACGTTCTCATAGCTGATGTTGGTAACCTTACCGGCAGCAGCCTGGTGGATGCTGATTGCGGCCCTACGCATAATGTTGCGAGTACCCGAGTGGATGGCGTAGATGTCCTTGAACTTCACGTTGTCCACATCCCTCTGCATCTCATAGCCCACCTCAAAGGTGTTGCCTGCCTCCACGTTCCAACCGATACAATTCTCGAAGGTTACATTCTTAACCTCCCTATCCCAGCCCCACTTGCGGCTCTTAACCATATAAGCATCGTCGTGGCCAAATGCCCAACAGTTCTTCACGCTCGAATCCCAGCACGAGTTCATCGAGATACCGCCATTCTCAATACCATATTGATTGTGGGGGTTGTGGGGAGCGATAATCTTGTAGTTGAACAGGTGGCAGTTGTCGCACTGTACCATAGCGCAGCTCCAACCAGCGTGGTTGAATTGGAGGATGTTCTCCAACTTCACATTCTTGCCATAGGAGATGCGGGTACCCCAAGTGGAACCTGTCTCCCTACTATCCACGATACCGCAACCGGTGATGGTAATGTCGGTAGCGCTCTCCGAGAATATGCCGCCATAAATCACAGCGCCACCCTCGATGTAGACCGTCTGGCCCGACTTAACAACCACCGAAGGTACATTATATACCTCGCCGGCCTTGTAGTAAACCACATTCTCGTCCTCGGGGTTGGGTTTGTCCTTCTCCAAGGGGTTTACGAATATGAACAGAGGGTTCTCCAAGTCGCCGTTTACCTCCACCGACACCTGGTCGTAGGGGCGCAGATAGAGATATACGCTACCGTTTTCGAGGCGGTACTCATACTCCTTTGCCTGTGGGCGCACCATCACGCTCTCGATGTTGGTCGTGAAGAGGTCAACCTTAACCTCCACCAAGCCGTCGGCACCGAAGGTTGCAACGTGAGGCTCCGAGCAAGGATACACGAGGCAGTTCTGACCATTAACTGAAACACCATATATAATCGAAGGGACAATCTGCGAGGAGTATTTATACACCTCCACGGTGGTGTTATCCCACGGATTCTCCGGCTCGGGAGTGGGCGTTGGCGTTGAGGAAGGTGTACAAGAGGCCAACACGAGGCCCATTGCAATCAACATCGTTGATACTGTTGTGTAAATCTTGGATTTCATCGTTCTATTTATGGTTTTTAGTTTTGCTAATCTCTCTCTATTTTATCTCCACGTCGGCGTTCTTAATCACCACGCCCATCGTCTTTGCATTCTCCTTTGTGAGCTTCTCACCTGCAATGGTAATATTCTCCAAGGTGATATTTTTCAGCCTGTGTACGTCCACATCGTAGCCCTCAAAATGGAATCCATAGGGGGGCTTCACAAGGAAGGTTACATTCTTCACACTCACGCCATCCACCTGTCCGGGGGTCCACTCCACACCCTGACCAATGTCGTAGCTCGATTTGAGGATGGCCATATAGATACCATATTCTCTGGGGTCTTCCACCCACACTCCGTCGTATGAAATGTTGGTTACCTTGCCGCCTGCACCATTCTGCAAGCCAATCGAGCCTCGGCGAAGGCTGGGTGTACGGCCCGCAGTACGAATGGCATACACATTGCGGAATCTCACATTGTTCACATTTTGATTGAGCTCATAGCCAACCTCAAACGAGTTGCCACCGCCCACATTCCAAGCGATGCAGTCCCTGAACTCCACGTTGTCCACCTCGGCACCCACAAGCCACTTTTGGGCCTTGATGCAGAAAGCGTCGTCGTGGCAGTAACTAAAACTACGGCTCACAACCGCATTCTTACATCCCAACAAGTTGCAGCCATCGTTCTCGGCACCGTATTGGTGGTGGGTGGTTGCCACAGCAACAACCTTGTAGTTGTCCACCACAATATCCTCACACTCCCAGAGGTAAGTAGTCCACATATCCCTATTCAGCACCGTCACATTCTCGATGGTCAGTCCTTTGGTTTTGCCAATCTTAATTGCCTGTGTGGATGTTTCGCGTCCGTCCAAAATACCACAGCCTGCGATTTTCACATCCGTAAGGCCCTCCGAGATGATACCACCGGTCAGTATTGCGCCTCCTTCGATATAGATAGTCTGGCCCGATTTGAGTGTCTGGGTTATATTCTGTCCA
The DNA here is from genome assembly GCA_045132795.1 of Tidjanibacter sp. Classification (GTDB taxonomy): domain Bacteria; phylum Bacteroidota; class Bacteroidia; order Bacteroidales; family Rikenellaceae; genus Tidjanibacter. The sequence goes on from JBGUSZ010000089.1 coordinate 3,705, forward strand.
TACACGCCTCCCGCCTTGAAGTACTTCACATTGGGGTCGTTCTCATCGGGTCGATTGCCCTCTTCCAAGGGGTTGACAAAGATAAACAGCGGGTTGGTCTCGTCGCCATTAATCTCCACATCCACCCTGTCATAGGGGCGCAGGTAGAGTTTTACACTATTGCCGTCGTGGCTATATGTGTAATTCTTCGATATGGGTCTCACAACGACGCTCTCAATATTTTGGTGCAGGTCGAAAATCTCAACCTCGACCAACCCGTCGCTACCGAACACACAGAAGTGTGCCTCGGTGGTGGGCAGGGTTGTGACCCCCTTGCCATTGACCTCCACGTGGTAGAATGCCGAGGGGACAACCGTGTGGCTATACTCGTAGTACTCCACCTTGGTATTGTCCCACTCGTTGGGGGTTGGCTCAGGTGTAGGGGCGGGGGTATTATTGTCGCCACATCCCACCAGAGCACCCAAAATCATCAACGTCGTTAAAAAACTCATAGTTCTCATACCAACCGTGCAACCCCACTCTATTTGTTACGTGCGAGTGCGCTACTTTCGAGAGCCTTCACCGTACCCTTACCTTTGGTAACGGCAACCCTGATTTCACTTGCCGTAGCGGCCTCGAAGCGGCAGGTCTGGCTCTTACCCTTCTCGGCAATACCGCCATAGACGGGCAGGAACTGACCGCCACCGATGGTGGTCAAAATCTCAAACTCGCAACCATCAGCGTCATCGCCCCAAGTGATGGTCAGGTAGTCAACCTTCACATCCTTCTTCACGGGGAAGGTTACATCCACACCCCTCGAAAGGGTTGCGGGCAGGGTGGAACGTACCACCGACACATCGTCGGCATAGGCACCAATCTCCTTATAGGCACCCTTCTCGTCCAACACGAGGAGTTTTTCCGTCAGGCGGATATCCACCGAGGAGGCACCAATCATAATATCGAAGTAACCGGGCTCCACCACCCTCTTCATATTCACATCCAGCAGCGAGAGCAGGTCGCCCCTCAGGGTCATCTTCACCCTCTTGGTCTGACCGGGTTCGAGGTGTACCCTCTCGAAGCCACGCAGCTGTTTCTCATAGACGGTAACCGAGCTTACGCAGTCGCTAACGTAGAGCTGAACGACCTCGTCGCCAGCCATCTTACCGGTGTTGGTCACGTCAAACTCAACCTCCACATCCTCATAAGGAAGCACTTTGGTCTTACCCAGCTTCAAGTTGGAGTACTCAAAGGTGGTGTAGCTCAAACCATAACCGAAGTTGTAGAGCGCGCCGTTAACCCTCGACTGGTCGCCCGAAGGACCGAAGGTAACGGGGCCGTCCACCTGCGAAGCGGGTTTGAAGGGGAAGTTGAAGGGAATCTGACCAACGGTTTTGGGGAAGGTAACGGTGAGTTTACCACCGGGGTTGTAGTCGCCAAAGAGCACCTCGGCAATGGCCTGACCGCCGTGTGCACCGGGGTACCAAGCCTCCAAGATTGCATCGGCATTCTGCTCTGCCCAGTTAATCGACAAAGGACGGCCGTTAATCAGCACCACAACCATAGGTTTGCCTGCCTTTTTGAGTGCCTTGAGGAGGGTGTTCTGGTGGCCTGCGAGTTCGAGGCTGGTACGGCTCTTATTCTCGCCACAAGTACGGTTGCTACCGCCCACAACGGCCACAACAACATCGCTCTGTGCGGCCAAAGCCACAGCCTCGTCAATCATTGCCTGCTCCTCGGCATTGGGGTCCTCGGGCAGAATCTCCGAGATGGGCCAGCGGCTATCCACAAGGTCGCAACCTTTGGCATACATCACCTCTGCATCGGGAGCAGCTGCGATGATACCCTCAACCACGTTGGTAACCTCGTTAGCCTGAGGGCCATAGTGGAGCAGAGCAAACTTCTCCGCCATAGCGTTGGGGCCCACAACGGCAATCTTCTTCACCTTGCTACGGTCCAAAGGCAGGGTACCATTGGCGTTCTTCAAGAGCACCATAGCCTCCCTGGATGCCTGCAAAGCATACACGTTGTTCTCGGCGCCGTCAATCTCCTCGTCGGCAGCCTTATAGTCGCGCTGGTAGGGGTCGTCGAACAGACCTACCAGGAATTTCACTTTCAACACGTCCCTCACCCTCTCGTCAATCATCTCCATAGGGATTGTGCCCTCCTGGACGAGTTCACGCAAGGGAAGAACATAGCTATCGGGGCTACGGAAAGTACACCTCACATTAAGACCCGCCTCAACACTCAGGCGAACACTCTCCTTCATATTGGCCGCAACGTGGTGTTTGGAGTGGAGATACTCCACAGCGTCGGAGTCCGACACCACATAACCATCGAAGCCCATCTGCTCCCTGAGGATTTCGGTCAACCAGTGGCGGCTACCCTGCACGGGCACGCCGTCGTAGTCGTTATAGGAGCTCATCACACCCTTCATACCTGTCCTGCGGATAACCTCCTTCCAGGGGTAGAGGTGAACATTCTCCACCTCCCTGGGGCCCATCTGGGGGTCAACCCTCGACATACCCTCACGAGCACCCTTGTTGTTGGAGTATGCAGCAAAGTGTTTACCTGTTGCTGCCACCTGCCAATTGGTCTGGATACCCTCAACCATTGCCACGCCAAGCTCGGCCACAAGGTAGGGGTCCTCACCATAGACCTCCTCATAGCGGCCCCAACGCTGGTCACGGCCCACGTCGAGGATGGGAGCGTAGATGTTGGTGTAGCCCAAAAGCCTACCCTCACGGCCGGTGATGTAACCCATCTTGCGGATAAGGTCGGGGTTCCAAGTGTGGCCCATACCGATTTGGCTGGGGAAGTTGGTGGCCCTGTAAGCCTCCACACCACGGATACCCTCGTCGGTGAAATCCACGGGGATACCGAGCCTTGTCTCCTCAACGAAGAACTGCTGCACTTTGTTCAGAGCCCAAGCGTGGCGCGATGCAGGCCACACATTCTCGTTGTCCGACACGGGAAGGTTCCAATGGCGGAAACCGTTGAGGTGCTCGTCAATGGAGCCAACGCCATCCTTCCAGAGTTTGTTTTTCCACTCAGGTGTAGGAAGGTCGTCGGGCAACACACGCTTGTAGCCATAGAGGGTCACCATCTGACAGGTCTTCTCCTCCAAGTTCATCTGGCTCAACAGGTCCTCCACACGGGCGTCGATGTCGGCATTGGGGTCCTCATAGACATCCATACGGCCGTTTTTGTTGAAGTCGATGTAGCCTTTCTTGTACATCTTGTTCTTGCCGAGTGTGAATTTCTCCACCTTCTGGCCGGCTTTGGGGGTTTGGGGTCTTGCGGGTGCAGCACCCATTGCGCTCAATACCACGAGCAACGCTCCGAGTGTAAGTGCAAATTTCTTCATTGTTAATTGGTTTTTATTTTTGTTTGTTTTTCTATTTCGCTTTGTTTTTGTTCTCCTCGCCTACTCCATTCCGAGCACCTCAAAGAGTTTGGCGGCATACCTCTCGCCGAGCAGAATTTGGCCCTCACGGGAGAAGTGCACATTGTCGCTGTTAGCGGTGCAGCCCTCGGCCGACACCCAATAGCCACCCTCAACGTAGTCACCAATCTGCTGAATCACGGGGTTGAAATACTGTGCATTAACATAGCCGTGATAAATCTCGCCGGCAATGAAGGGTACCTCTGCGCCAACACCGAGTTCGGCCCTCAAATCCCTCACAAACTTCTTCAAGGCGGGCAGGTAGCTACCTACCGTATTGGGTTGCGAGTTGCCACATCCCTGGTGCCAGATGATACCTTTCAACTCGCCATACTTCATTGCCTCCTTGCAGCGGCGTACAGCCTCGTTGAAGTGGTTGGGAATGGGCTGGCCCCACAACCACTTATCGTCGCCCTCCTTCTCGGAGTAGTACCTCTCGGCTGCGGTTTTGAGCCACATACCGAGGGTGGTAGCACCACGAGCATTGCAGACAATCAGCACAGGGTTCTCGCTCTTTGCTGCCACCTCTTTGGCGAACGACCAAGCGGGGTTGATACCCTGCATCGTCACACCCTTACGGATGGTCGAGTGGCGGTTCATAGGAGCGCAAGCGGGCTCCGGAACATCCTGTGCATTGAGCAACCAAGCGCCCTCAATGGGTGCCTCGTCGCCGGGGAGCATCACGCCCCTACCTGCCATATTGCTCTGACCGATGAGCAGGTACACATCATAGGTTTGCTCCTTGTTGTCCTCCTTCTCGCCCTCGCCCTCAGGCGTAACGGGCGCGGGCGCACACGAGCAGAAACTCATAATGGCGGCACACAGTGCCACCAGCCAATACTTCATATTCATCATTTTGTGGTTCAAAAAAGTTATATTTTCAAGTCATCAAAAACCGCAGTGCGAAAGGCCCACAGCCCTCGCACCACAGTCCACATCTCTCTATTCTTCCTCCTTCTCAACATCAAGCAGTTCGAGCACCTTATCAACATACCTACCGCCGATGAGGATATTGCCCGGACGGTCGAAGTGGATGCCGTCGCCACAGATGGTCACACCCTCGGCCGACACCCAATAGGCCCCCTCTATCTCCTCGCCAATCCTACGGATTACGGGGTTGAAGTTGGGTGCTCCGGGGCTCTTATACTGCAACTCTCCGGCAATAAATGGCACCTCGCTACCAACACCCAGGTCGGCCCTCAGGTCTGTAACAAAAGTTTTCAGACGGCCCAAATAGGCTGCCGCTGCACCGGGTTGGGAGTCGCTACACCCTTGGTGCCAAAGGATGGCTTTCAGCTCGCCATACTTCATCGCCTCCTTGCAACGCCTCACCGCCTCGCCATACAGCTGTGCACCAAAGCCCCACAGCCAAGGGTCATCACCGGGGGAGCCAAAATAGATGGGCAAAGCCTTTTTCTGCCACTCGCTCATAGAGGTACCTCCACGCGCATTGCACACAATGACCACAGGGTTTTTGCTCTTCTCGCTCATCACCTTGGAGAATTGGAACGCAGGGTTAACCTTCTGCAAATCCATCCTCTTACGCACCGACGAGAAGAAGTTCATAGGGGCAGCAGCAGGACGCAGCTTGCCGGTATCATCGAGCAAAAATACATTCGGAATGGGCTCGTCGTCGCCCTCAATCATCTCACCACCAAAGCCCGACATATTGCTCTGGCCGAGGAATAGGTAGACATCGCAACCACTCGTTGGAATCTGCTCCTCGGAAGTGGGTTCCTCGCCACCGCCATTATCCGTCTTACTCTCGCCACAAGCCACAAATGCCAACAGGCAAAGGCTCACAGCCAAGGCGGCAACACTATTTTTCTTCTCAAAAATCATCGTAAGTCCTCTTATGCGCAGCCCAATCTCTTTCTACTCCTCTTTCTCAACGTCAAGCAGTTCGAGCACCTTGTCTGCATACCTGCCACCAATGAGGATATTGCCCGGACGGTCGAAGTGAATACCGTCGCCACAGATTGTCACACCCTCGGCCGACACCCAGTGGCCGTTTGCCACAACGGTGCCAATGGTCTGAATCATAGGGTTAAACCTCGGAGCACCGGGGCTCTTATACTGCAACTCTCCGGCAACAAAAGGCACCTCCTCGCCAACGCCCAGGTCGGTCCTCAGATCAGTAACAAACTTATTCAGCTGGGGGAGATAGTTATATACTGAATAATCGCTCTGCGAGTCGCCGCAACCCTGGTGCCAGCAAACAGCCTTCAAGGTACCAAACTTCAAAGCCTCTTTGCAACGACGCACAGCCTCGGCATAAAGCTGAGCGCTCTGACCCCACTTCCAGGGGTCGTCACCACCATCCTCACTGAACAATATGGGGCTTGCGGTCTTCTGCCACTGGCTGACGGTGGTCGCACCACGCGCATTGCACACAATAACAACGGGGTTTTTGCTCTTCTCGCTCATCACCTTCGAGAATTGGAATGCGGGGTTAATCTTCTGCACAGCCATCCTCTTACGCACCGACGAGTAGAAGTTCATAGGAGCAGCCGCAGGACGCAGCTTGCCGGTATCATCGAGCAAAAATACATTTGGAATGGGCTCATCGTCGCCCTCAATCATCTCGCCACCAAAGCCCGACATATTGCTCTGTCCGAGGAAGAGGTAAACATCGCAACCACTTGTGGGAATTTGCAGCTCGGGAGTGGGAGTTTCGCCACCTCCCTCGTTGCCTGCATTGTTCTCATTGCCCTCACTGCAAGCACACAAAGCGAGTGTGCAAAAAGCCATTGCAAAGAGTAGAAAAATGTTCTTTTTTGCCGAGTTTTTCATGATAAAGTTCATTAGTCTTATGCCCCCATTTTGTGGACGTACACACAAAAGTACACCATAATTTTCAATATACAAAATTTTTTCGTCAATTTTTACAAATACACACCGCACACACACCTTTAGTTTAGTAATAATCAATATTTTAACAAATTTTACCCACGCAAAAACAATAACAATTACATACAAATACACACAACTCACACACCGGAAAAGAGTAACACACAACAAACAAATAATAACACAAAATTAACATTACCCATATAAGCAATTTGGATGATTTGAAAATAAATCATACCTTTGTGCAAAATACACACACAATGGCAAAGAACCCACAAAAAATCAGAATTAAGGACATCGCCGAGATGGCCGGTGTATCGGCCGGAACAGTCGATAGGGTGTTGCACGGACGAGGAAAAGTGTCGCCCGATGCGCTCAAAGCAGTGGAGGAAGTTCTCAACAAGGTGAACTACAATCCCAACATCTACCTCTCCTCCATCTCCATCCGAAAACACATCAAGATTGTCTTCGTTACGCCCCACACAAAGGGCAGTCAGTATTGGGAGCAGATACACGCCGGTTTCCACAAGGCTATCAATGAATATAATATGGTAGACCTTTCGAGCGAGATTTTCACCTACGACCAATATGACCTCTACAACTGCCGCACAACCTACACAAAGGTGTTGGAGGCGAGGCCCGACGCGGTGGTTATTGCTCCAACCTTCAAGGACGAAACAATCCGTCTGGCTCAGGCGCTGGACGAGGAGCACATCCCCTATGCCTATGTGGACTCGATGGTGGAGGGTACCAACCCTATGGCTTTCTACTCGGCCAAGCAGGAGTCGTGCGGTTATCTGATTGCCAAGCTCATACGTCAGACAACACCTGCCGACAGCGAGTATGCTCTATTCCAAGCGATGAGGGTGGGCGACGAGAGCGCCAATAACACCATCCAGCGTAAGATTGGTTTTATGGAGTTCTTCCACGAGCACCGCTTGGGCGACAAGGTACACCGCTTGAACTTCTCGCCTCTCGACAATGCCTACAACGACAAGGCCCTCTCGGACTTCTTTGCTGCCCACCCCAACGTGAAGGGTGCTGCGGTGTTGTCGTCGAGGGGCAGTATCATCACCGACAGCCTTAAACGTATAGGTATCAAGGATATCAAAACCATCTGCCTGGACTTGACCAGCGACAATATTGCCGCAATGATGGACGGCAGCCTCGACTTCTTGGTGGGTCAGAGGCCCGGCTTGCAGGGCTTCCTTGCAGTGGAGACACTGCTGAAAAACATCATTTGTGGTGGCCACCCCGAGGTGGAAAACTACATGCCGCTGGACATCATCACCCGTGAGAACATCGACTACTACAAGGAGTATGTTGTGCAAAATTCCACGGGGGGGGGGTGGAAAGTGACCTCAAAATGGAAAAATAGAACATCACGAAAAATAATATTAAAACACAATAACTTAACTCAACTAATAGAATGAAAAGGATTGTAGTATTTGTGGCATTGTGCCTTTTGGCGACCAACATTTTTGCTGCCAAAACAGACAACAACATCACCGCAATAAAGGCTCTGGCCGAGAGGGTTGTGCCCTCCGTTGCGGACCAATTTGAGTGGCGAGTGTTGCCCGCAAAGGGCGGCGACCGCTGGGAACTTTCGAGCGAAGATGGGAGGATTGTCATCGCCGGTAACAATGCAGGTTCAATGGCCGTTGGTCTGAACCACTACCTCAAATACTACTGCCTCACCGAAGTGTCGTGGTATGCCGCAGACCCCGTAGTGCTGCCCGCCACTCTGCCCACCGTTGACACTCCCGTGTCGGCCAAAGCAAGGGTTAAAGACCGCTTTTTCCTCAACTACTGCACCTATGGCTACACAATGCCGTGGTGGGGTTGGAGCGACTGGGAAAGGCTCATCGACTGGATGGCCCTCAATGGTGTAAACCTCCCCTTGGCCATCACCGGTCAGGAGAGCATTTGGTACAAAGTGTGGAGCAGCCTCGGACTTACCGACGAGGAGATTAGGGGTTTCTTCACGGGCCCCGCACACCTGCCCTGGCACCGTATGCAGAACATCGACTATTGGCAGGGCCCTCTGCCCAAGGGATGGCTCGACAGTCAAGAGGAGTTGCAGAAGAAGATTGTTGCCCGCGAGAGGGAACTGGGTATGAAACCCGTGTTGCCCGCCTTTGCAGGCCACGTTCCTGCCGAGTTGAAGAGGGTGATGCCCGAGGCAAAAATTACCAAGCTGAAACATTGGAGCGACTTCCCCGACGACTATGCGTGCAGCTTCCTCGACCCAATGGACCCCACCTACCTCAAAATCCAAAAACTCTTCCTTGACATTCAGGCCCAGACCTACGGCACCGACCACGTCTATGGCATCGACATCTTCAACGAGCTCACCCCTCCTTCGTGGGAGCCTGAGTATTTGGCTCGCGTGAGCAAACAGGTCTATGAGAGTCTGCGTAAGGCCGACAAGAAGGCTGTGTGGTTGCAGATGGGTTGGATGTTCTACTATCAGCGCCAGCACTGGATTCCCGAGCGCGTGGAGGCATATCTCACTGCTCCTCCCGCAAAGGGACAGTTGATGCTCGACTACTTCTGCGAGTTCTATGAGGTGTGGCCAACGGTTGAGAAATTCTATGGTACACCCTTCATCTGGTGCTACTTGGGTAACTTTGGTGGCAACTCGCCCCTGACGGGTAACATCAAGGAGATTGACCGCCGCTTTGAGAACACTCTTGCCAACGTGGAGAACCTCACCGGTATCGGCTCCACCCTCGAAGGCTTCGACTACAACCCCTTCGTGTATGAGTATGTCTTCGAGAAGGCTTGGACCCTGCCACAGCACACCTCGCCCACCGAGTGGGTGAACACAATGGCCGACCAGAGGGTTGGTTTTGTGGACGAGAACGCTCGCAAGGCTTGGCAGATATTGGCCGATGGTGTCTACAACAACGAGGAGTATGGCAAACACTCCCACACGGGTAATCCCAAGCACCGCCACCCCTGGTTGGTAACTCCTCCTCAGGTGGACTACAAGTGGAATCAGACCATCACCGACGACCAGCAGACCCTCGTCAGCGCACTCGACTACCTCTTGCAGGTTGAGTCGGAGCGTCCCAGCCACCGCTTCGACGTGGTGAACATCACCCGTGAGTTGCTCTCCAACACCTTCGTGCTCTCGCTGTGCCGTTTCAGCGACGCCAAGAAGAGGTGCGACATCGAGGCGATGACCAAAGAGGAGAACTTTATGTGTGAGATTTTCAAGGACCTCGACCTCCTGATGGCCACCAACCAGACCTTTATGCTCGACAAGTGGTTGCAGGATGCACGTGCCTTTGGCACCGACGAGGCCGAGAAGAACTACTATGAGAGCAACGCACGCAGCATTGTAACCGCTTGGGGTGTGGAGGGTAGCCGCCTGAACGACTATGCAAGGCGTTGTCAGGCAGGCCTCATCACCTCCTACTATGGCGAGCGTTGGGAGATGTACTTCCACGAGGTTAAGAGCGCCGTGCTGACCAAGGGTAAATACACCAGCGATGACCACAACACCTTCCGCAGCATTGCCGACAAGTTTGAGACTCGTTGGTGGACCGACCGCATCGACACCTTCGACCGCAAGCCCGCAGGTGGCGAGTTGGAGATGGCACGAAAGGTGTTTGCCAAATACCGCAATACCCCTATTAAGTAGGGTTGGAATTGACAAAATAAATTTTGTCTAAAATGCTCTCGCTCGGCATAGCCCACAAGTGGCC
>JBGUSZ010000090.1:0-22422 GCA_045132795.1 Tidjanibacter sp.
CGGCCAACTTGTCGAGGGCCATTTCAATCATCTGCCTTACGAAGGGCTTGTAGTCGGTGTTCATATCCTTCACAGCCCTCTGTGCGATGATGGTGCAGAGGGTGCCTGCGCTGTGGCCCATCAGTGCGCCCAGACCTGCAAGTGCGCTACCCTCCATCTCGAAGTTGGTGATACGACGTCCCTCGAAGTTGAAGCTCTCAATCTTCTTGTTGAGTTCGGGGTCGGCGGGTGAGATACGCACCCAACGGCCTTGTGGACCATAGAACCCAGGGGCAGCGATGGTGATACCCTCCACCACCTTGTCAGCAAAGTGGGCAAACAAATCCTTGTCGGCATCAATGAAATAGGGGGCAGCACACTGCTTGTTCCACCCTGTGTGCTCCACAAAAGCCTCCTCAATGGCGAGGTCGCACACATCGTTGCGGCCGGCGTAGTAGTTGAGCAGACCATCGAAGCCTACCGAGGTGCGTGCAAAGACAAACGAGCCCAGAGGAATGTCGGGCTGGATAGCACCCGAGGTACCGAGTCGCAGGAGTGTCAGGCGACGTTTTTCTGCTTTCTCGGTGCGAGTGGCGAAGTCAATATTTGCCAACGCGTCCAACTCGGTAACCACGATATCGATGTTGTCGGTACCGATACCGGTGGACAAGACGGTCATACGTTTACCCTTGTAGGAGCCCGTAATTGTGCGGAATTCACGACTCTCGATGGTACACTCTTTGCTGTCGAAATAGCTTGCAACCATATCAACCCTACCGGGGTCGCCCACCAAAATCACAGTGTCGGCCAACTGCTCGGGCTTGATGTGGAGGTGAAAAATGGAACCATCACCATTGATGATAAGTTCCGATGTTGGGATAACTCTCATAAAATTATTCTCTTTAAATTTTGTTTCTCTTGTGGAAAAGTGTAAATTTGTAAACCATCCACAAATGTGGATGTACTTCTACAAAAATAGTGAAAATATTGTAATATTGAACCCTAAATCTATGAAAAAGAGCCAAGAATTTGTACAACAGCACAAAGAACGCTTCCTTGAAGAACTTTTTGACCTACTCCGTATTCCCTCTGTGAGTGCACAGAGCGAACATAAGGGCGATATGGTACGCACCGCCGAATGGTTGCGTGAGGCCCTCTTGAAGGCAGGTGCCGACCGTGCGGAGGTGATGCCCACCGAGGGTAACCCCGTGGTCTATGCCGAGAAAATCGTTGACCCCGCAAAACCCACCGTGGTTGTCTATGGACACTACGACGTGATGCCCGAGGACCCCAAGGGCGAGTGGCTGACGGAGCCTTTCGAGCCTGTGGTTAAGGATGGCCGTATCTGGTGCCGAGGAGCCGATGACGACAAGGGCCAACTATATATGCATGCCAAGGCTTTTGAGGCTATGGTGGCTGCGGGTGAATTGCCCTGCAATGTGAAGTTTATGCTCGAAGGCGAGGAGGAGATTGGCTCGCCAAGCCTCTATGGTTGGTGTGAGCAGAATAAGGAGCTCGTCAAGGGCGACATCATTTTGGTGTCGGATACGAGTATGGTGTCGTGGCAGCAGCCCTCTATTACCTGTGGTCTGCGTGGCTTGTGCTATATGCAGGTGGAGGTTACGGGCCCCGACCACGACCTGCACTCCGGACTCTTTGGCGGTGCTGTGGCCAACCCTGCCAATGTGCTTTGCGACCTAATTAATAGGCTTGTTGACGAGAATGGCCGTATCACCATCCCCGGCTTCTATGACGATGTGAGGGAACTCACAGCCGAGGAGCGTGAGAACTTCAATAAGGCCCCCTATGACAAGCAGGCCTATATGAAGGGTATCGGTGTGGAGGAACTCGCTGGCGAGGGTGGCTACACCACCATCGAGCGCACGGGTGTACGCCCCAGCCTCGACGTGAACGGCATTTGGGGTGGCTACACCCTCGAAGGCACCAAGACCATCATACCCTCGAAAGCCTCGGCCAAGATTTCTATGCGCCTTGTGCCCAACCAGAATTGGGAGAAGATTGCGGTGCTCTTTGAGGACTACTTCCGTAGTATTGCACCCGCAACGGTTAAGGTGGATGTTCAGTCGCTCCACGGTGGCCAACCCTATGTTTCGCCCACCGATATGGTAGCCTACCGTGCGGCAGAGAAGGCTGTGGAGGAGAGCTTCGGTGTGCGTCCATTGCCATTCTTCTCAGGCGGTAGTATTCCCATTGTGAGTGGCTTTGAGAGCATTCTCGGTATGAAATCCATCCTCATCGGCTTTGGTTTGTCGAAGGATGCCATCCACTCGCCCAACGAGAGTTTCGGCTTGGAGCAGTTCTACACAGGTATCGAGACCATTATCCGCTTCTACAAACACTTCTCTGCGATGTCGGCAGAGTAGGAGTGTTTGTTCTCCAAACAGCAAAGGCTCCCCATTCGGGAGCCTTTGCTGTTTTTGTCGACCGTCGACCGTCAACCGTCGTCAATCCTACTACTCGAAGTCGGGCAACTCGGCACGCTTATAAACCAATACCTCTGCGTCTGCGGTGGTGGTGCTGCCCTCCTCATAGACCTTCAAAGTCATTGTGGTGGCTGTCAGGCTGCTGACCACATAGCGGTGCGACCACTCGGTGCTGTCGGAGTAGTCATACACGCCGCGCAGGATACTCTGGCCGTTCTTGTTGGTGTAGAGGTTGTAGGTACCCGTGATGACATCCACAACCGAACTGTTGACGTTCTGGTAGAGGGTGTAGGTGCGGCCCGAATTGACGAAGTTGATATATACTACCATATCATCCTCCACAGCAGCACCCTGCCAATCGGTGAGTTTCCACACGCCGGCGATGTTGGCCGAAGTGATGGGTACTTGTGGCTCGGCAGGCTCATTGGGCTCAACGGGCCCACAACTCCACATACCCAGCGAGAGGGCTGTGGCTGCTAAAATTGCAAATAACTTTTTCATACTGTTTTTATATTTTTTTGTTTCTACTCTAATTATCCGAATACTCCTTGTTGCGCTACTTAATCTCAATCATTCGTTCTCTCGGAGGGGCGTTCACTCCACCCAGAAAGAGCATTGCCGGCTCCTCTTGGAACCCCTTATCGGGCATTTCCACCACAAGGAAACCCTCCTCGTTGGGGTGCAACACTTGTGGCTCGGTGTAGGCCCTAATGCCACGGGTTGAAAGCCTTGTATCGTGCTTGATGACAAGAGGCGTAGAGCCACCATTACGCACGGCAATCCTCGACACCCTATCCTCTGCACTCACTTGTTTGGTGCGCAACTGCAATGTGCCAATTTGGTGTGGCCACTTGGGGTCCTCTCCATTTTTGCCATCTACCTTTCCCACCACCTTAATCACTGCCGAAGGATTGGTGTCGGCAAGGGTGGTGTAGAGGTAGATGTGGTATTGCACCTCACCGATGCGCCCCTTGGGATTGAAGGTCAGCGTTATGCGCCCTTTGGCCCCGTTATCGATGGCCTTTTTGTCGTAGTCGGCCACGAGGCACCCACAACCGCTGCGTATGCGTGTAATGGCAGCCGAACGTCCGCTGAGGTTCTTCCACCAGAGGGTGAGCGTTCGTGGTTGGTCGCCTTCGCCAATGGTGCCGAGGTCAACAACCTCTCCGCCCTCAATGACGATACCCACACTCTCAATCTTCGATGGGGTGGCAGCCTCCTGTACGACCTCCTGCGGAATGATGCGTATCTGGGCACAACCAACAGTTGGTGCTAACACCACTGCAAGTACACACACAAACATCCCCAATAGGCACCTCATCTTGAATTCTCAATTCTCAATTCTCAATTCTCAATTCTCCCTTCTACATCCAACCCAAGTTGCCTGCGCCCTGCCTTACGGTGATAAGGAACTCCTGAGTGGTACCACCGCTTGTGCGAATGGTAGCTTTGGTGGAGCCTGCTTTGAGGCCCTCGAAGGTGAGTTTACCACCATTCTGGGTGCAAGTGGCAACATCGCTCTTCTCAATCTCAACCGTGTAGGTCATCTTATCGCCGCCAGCAAAGTAACGAGCGGGAACAACTGTAGCCTTCTCGCCCACGCCAACATAGATGTTGGGGAAGGTCATAGGTACGCCCACGCCATCCAAAGCGTTGAGGAGCGCAGTGGCGTTCACAAGACCGCTACCCATTCCGCCTTTATACTTGCTGAGGTTCATCTTATCGGGCACATATTTACCGATGCTTTGCAGATAGACAAAGAACATCTTGTTCGTGGGCCAGAGGTGCTCAATTTTGGTTGCCGTCGAGTGGAGCAACTCTTGGAGCTCGGTAGCCTTCACGATGCGGTGCTGGTCAGCAATGTATGATGCGGCCAGAGCCAACACACCCGAAACGTGGGGGCAAGCCATTGAGGTACCATCCATATAGCCATATCCATTATCCTCGGTGAACTCCATAGGCATAGTCGACAGAATGCCTCCGAGTGCGCCCACGGCTGCTTCAACGGGGGAGTTGGGATCGCCAATAACCGCCTCGTCATATTCCCAGCAGTACTCCTGGTCGCCACCGGGTGCCGAGATGGTTACACCGGTGGAGTAGTTAGTGTAGCTTGCAGGCGAGTAGTCGGCTGCGATTGCTGCCACCGACACTGCAAAGTCGGCTGCACCGGGGAAGCCTGCCATAGGAGCATACTCGTTACCTGCTGCCCACACCGTGATACCGCCATCAATGGGGCCGCTGGGCGAGCCTGCCTGGTGGATGAAGTACTCCATAGCATCCTTCTGCAATGGGTTGGCCTCCTCCCACTGCTCCTGCGAGGTAAAACCACCATAACCATAGTCGTAGGGGTTGCTTGCACCAGAGTTGTAGCCCCAGCTACACTGCAAAATCACTGCGCCATTGTCGGCAGCATACTTCATTGCACGCACAATCTGAATGGCAGTTGAGCCTTGTTGGCCCGAGAATACCTGACACGACATAATCTTCACACCTCCCATGCCGTTGTTACCACCGGCAATGGAGCTGATACCAACACCATTGTTGTTTACGGCAGCAATCACACCTGCAACGTGTGTGCCGTGGCCCGTATCGCCCGTTCTTGCCCAATTGATTTTACCGGTCTGGTCCACAAAGTTGTAGCCATTGTAGTCGTTGGAATAGCCGTTGCCATCGTTGTCGGCAGCATCATCTTTGCTAGTCCACGCCTTCTCGTTCTCGTTTACCCACATATTGGCTTTCAGGTCGGGGTGCTCTACCCACACACCCTCGTCCAACACGGCAACGATGATGTCCTTATTACCTGTGGTCTTTTCCCAAGCCTTCTCCACTTGTACATCCGAGTCCTTAACCGATTTGGCAACGCCGTCCTTCACCAAAAGGGTGCCGTCGTTTACAAGGTCCCATTGGTATTTCAACAGAGGGTCGTTCCACTTACCTGCCGCTTTGGTCTCCGCACGAGTGAGCATATCGGCCGAAACGGGGGTGGATTTGCCGCTGTAATTGCGTGAGATGGTATAGTTGAGTCCCACATTCTGCACCTCGCCCAAGCGCGAAAATTTCTTTGCAACCTCGCTGGCCTTCTCGCCCTTGAACTTGACGATGTACCACAAGTGCAGACCGCTCTTGCGAGTCCTCTCCTCGTTGCGGCTATCCACGGGGAACACCCTCTCGATGTGGTAGCCGTCCACAATGTTGAGCACCTCATCCACCGAGGGAACACCCGAACGAGTTGCTCCGCTACGGCCAATCTGTCCCAACATAGACTCCACCTCGGGGCTGAACTTAACAAACAGCTCACCCTCGACATACTCAAATGCTTCATTAACCACACTATCCCCAGACTCATCGGGACGGAGCTGTTCCTCTCCGCCCAACTCGTTAAGGCAACTGCTCAGTGACAATACCGTTGCCAGAGCCATAGTCATAACCAATCCTTTACGTTTCATATATCAATCAAATTTCTGATTCAAAATTATAATAATTCTCTAATTCTACTCCACTTCCTCTTCTCCGGTGTATTGTTTCTTGAAGGGGTATAGTTTGTAGTAGTAGTCGAGACTTGCCGGCTCGTTATCAAACTTGGCCTTATTGCCCTCTTTGTCGAATCCCTCCTGCTGGAATACAAGGCTGTATGGAATCCAGAGGTCCAACGAGGGGTGATATAGCAACCAATCGGGCAGATTGCCTGTCAAGCGGTTGAAGTTGATAGAGAACCTCTTGGTGTGTGGCATAACCTTCTTAATCTTGTTCTTTACGAGGAACTCGGGCAGTGTGTCGCCTTTGATGCGGTCCTCCTCGGTATATACGGGCACGCTCTCGTCGTCCAAGAAGTCGGGCAGCTCACCTTGTAGGTAGTTAACCGACAGTACCAAAGTGTCCAATCCCCACAGAATTAAATCCTTGGGAAACTCTTTCTCCTCAATGAAACCACCCAAATTGGTCTTTTGTGTGTTGCTCAAATCAAAAGCCTGATGGCGTTGGTTGGCATTGAGAATCAATGCACGCAGTTTGGGAAAGTTCTCTTTGGTCAACACATCGGGGATGGTCGAGAAGTTGTTGGAGCCCAGGTCGAGGAACTCCAAGTTGGTGAGCTTCGCCAGGTTGTTCATATCATCGCTTACCACCAGACCGTGTGCACCAATAGTGAGCCTTTTGAGCTGTGTGAGCGAAGTGATTTCCTCGCCAATTTCGAGGTCTTTGAGGAATGTGTTGGTGTTACCAAAGATGTAGATTTCCTCGGCAGCGGTGAGGTATTTGAACTCGTAGGGCAACTTCTCGTTGATGTTGTACATTGTGAATTGAACCCTCTTTACACGGCCTTTGTAGCCCTCTTTGTAGCCCTCGTGCCTTTCGTTCCAGAGTGTTACGCCTGTCCACCTATCCATAGGTTGCGAGGTGTCCCACAGGGTGAGAACACGCATTGCACGTTGGATGCCGATGAGTGCCACCGAGTCGCCCGCACGGGTGTTCTCCTCGATGGGCTCGGCGGCCTCTTGTACCACCTCCAACACATCCTGACGGGAAGTGGTGATGCCACCTTTGGGCAAAAACTCCACTTGTGCAATACGCTCGTTGGGTTTGGTGTTGATGTCCCACTCGAATTCAACTTTAACCTCCCTGGGGCGTACGCCTCGGTTGAGGTCCACGTTGAAACTCTTGCTACCCAACCAAGTAGCTCCCTCGGGGATTTTGACGTCGAAATCGACGTTAGTAGTGACGTTTACACTAAACTTACGCTTGTCGAGAACATCGTAGTCGGCGATGTTCTGCTTTGTCTCCTCCAATGCGATGATGTAGTCAAATCCCTTTTGGTTTACGACAATCTCTTCGGTCTTACCGCTCACAAGGTTTTCGATATAAATCTTGCTGTTGCGACTATCGGCTGTGAGTGCCGAGTCGATGATGATGCTCAACTCGGTGCTACCGTTACCATTGGCTGGCGAGATTGTGAGCCACGGCTCAGCGGTCGAGGCGGTCCACTTGTCGGCCGAGGATACGCGTACCTTCTCTATGCCACCAACAGCCTCCACGTTGAGTGGCTCGTTTACACTTAGTCCAAACTCAATGTTTGGGTCCTGCTGGCACCCTACAAAACCAACGGCGAGGGCTGCCAATATATATATACTCTTCTTCATATTCTCTGTTCCTGTCTTTGTTGGTTACACTCCCTATTGCAGCATTGCGGGGCAGTTGACAATATTCTGCGACTTGTCGTAGAAGAGAATGTAAGCTCCCACCTGCCAAGCATAGCAAATATCCTTCGCATCGAAGTAGATGTTGGGGTTGTCGCTAATATCGAGGTAGTAGCACAGGGTGGAGATGGTGTCCTCCACTGTCTGAATGTCGTTACCACCCAGATAGAGGCCCCTCAGTCCGAAGTGCTGATAGATACCCTGTGGCCACTCGGTGAGCGAACGCTCGCCCTTGCTGTTGCGCTGGTTACGCACTGCAAGCACCGTAAGGCTTGCGCAGTCCAGAGGCTCGTAGGGGAACTCTGCGAAGGAGTTGTAGGAGAGGTCCACACCATAGAGGTAGGGCATATTGCCTGCGTGCAACTCTCTGGGTAGGTCTGTCAGGTAGTTGTATGAGAGGTCAAGCGTTGTGATGTTGACCATATCCTTGAAGGCATCCTTCGGAATCTCGGTCAGCTGGCACAAACTTGCGTTGATGTAGTCCACCGTAGACTTGGTCTTCGCAAACACGTTGGGGAACTTCTTCAATGGGTTCATCCTCAGCGAAATGGTGTTTACCTTAATGCCGTTATACGTTCCGTCCTCTTCGCCCTCAAAGCCTGTGATTTTGTTGTCCACAAAGCTCACCGTAGCCATTGTGTAGAGGCTCTTGGCACTGAAAATATTGGGCACCTTGGTCAGCAGGTTGCTGTTTACGGAGAAGGTCTCCACATCGTCGTAGCCGCAGAAGTAGTTGAGTCCACTCTCGGGGTCCTTCTCGTAGGGAATCTCGGTAATGCGGTTGTTGTCGAGATAGAGTTGCACGGGGGCAACATCCTTACCCCAAGGGTGGAGTTTTTCAATCTCGTTGAAGGCGAGGTCAATGAGGCCAATCTTCTTGAAGTTCTTGAAGTTTTCGGGCACTTCGCGAAGCCTGTTCTCCCTTGCATAGAGAATCTGAATCTTCTCCTTGCTGGGACCATTAGCCAGAGCCTCAAAACCCTTGTAGCACTCCTCTGACGACCACTGACGGTTGTTGGAGATGTTTACGGATACCAACTCGGGCATCTGTGCTATCTCAATGGGGAACTTCTCCATCTTAGGACAGTTGTAGACCTCAAAGTCGGTACACGACACAAGGTTGGCAATCTCCTTGGGCAGGCTCGTTATGGTGCTGTTTGCAAGGTAGAAATACTGCAACTTTTGCAGGTTGCCAATCTCGGCAGGTATGGACGTGAGGCCATTGCAGAGGGTACCGTGGATGGTATCCATCGGTTTGAGTCCTTTCTGTTTACCGGTCTTGGTATCGAAAATCTCGCTCTCCGTCATTGTCTTATAGAGGCTCACTTCGGGGATGGAGATGTTGTGCTCGGCGAGTGCCCTTGCGATAGGCTCCGACATCTGCACGGGGGTGTGGATTGTGCGCAACCACTCTCCGTGCAACTCCATACGATTGCGACTCCTCTCGCTGAGCGACTTGCTCCTATCGAGGGTGGGGTCGAAATAGTCGTTGGTGTCGTTGTGTGTACCGAGGTACAACTCCACCAATTCGGTCAACTGACCAATGGCGGGCGAAAGGTCGCCACGGAAACCAAAGTTGCTCAAATCAAGACGTGCAACACGGCCGTTGGCGTGTACCATCACACCCGGCTGCTCGCACCACAAGTCAACATCCTTGTTGTCGAAATTCCAATTGGTACCATCAGGATAGTCCTCGCCGAAGTAGCTCCAATTGGGGCCATCGAGGCTCTCCCAAATGGCTTTCAGGGCATAGTAGTCCTGAATGTGTGCGTCAGCCTCGTGGAGTGTAACCTTCACGTCAACATCCGTAACGGCATTGTCCCTCACCACAACATCGTCCTGCTGGCTATCGGTGCAGCTCTCCAAGAGGATGTCGTTCTCGTCAAAGGTTTCATACTTCGACACCACATAGTCGCCTGCATTCACCCACACCAAGCTATCGCACGAGAGGAAGGAGGTCTTAACACCTGCCTCTGTGAACTCTGTTTCGAACTTACAATCCAGACCACTGATGGTTGTTGGCTGACCGGAGAGTTTGTTTTTGAGCGTTACGTTGGCTTTCCTAACCTCGTCGAGGGTGTACTCCCTCTCCCTATTGCTTGCAGCCTTGTTGAGGCCGCTCAGATCCTTCACCAACGTGAAGCGCACAAGTCCCCTCTGCACAGCATTGACAGTGATGTCCTGCACGGTCAGACCGCCCTCTACGACCTCGAAATGGCTGTCGATGGTGGGACTAAAAGATCTCAACAATTCATCCTCTGCATCGTAGAGGGTGAAGCTGTGGAGTTTGTATGCTCCCACAAGGAGTTTGATTTTGTCGCTCCTGAGACCCCACTCACCTGCCACGCTACCATCGTTAGCCAGAGTGAGTGTCTGTGTGATAGTACGCTCGTAGCCCTCATCGTAGCCGAGTGTTACCTGTACCTTGTAGGCATCCCTCAGATACTCCAACTCGCCACCCACCAAAGCTCGTCCTTCGGGGTTGTAGGAGGCGTGCTTGTAGAGCTTGAACTGGGCATATCCATAGCCACTTTCCAATCCCTCCTCAACGTCGTTGGTACAACCAACCCAGAGAGTCGAGAGAGTGGCCACAAGTGCCCAAACCAAAAGTTTTCTCAATTTCATATAGTTTTTCTTGTTTGTTTTTCCCTACCTATTTATATATATGTGCCTGTTCGCTCCTTACTCCACATTGTAGAATACTACAATTTGGGCTACATCACTCGAACCATTGTAGAGCGAAACCCTACCACCTTTCAGACTCTCGGTGGAGTTGATTGTGATATTGAGCCTTTTGCTTGATGTTTGTGTTGTGCTTATAACACCCTTGTTCTGCTCATAGGTGTCCCAAATCAAGTTGTAGTTTGGAACCATAAGGTCAATACTTTTGTAGTTAGCATTGCAAGTGAGGCGATATACTGCTACACCACGCATCACGGCATCGCTATCGTAGTAATCCTCGCCCTGTTTGATACGTTCCAACTTGGCACCTGCGGAGAAAGCCTCTTGCGGGTTAACAAACTGAATGGGTTCCTCCAAGCCAGCATAGGGGTCCAGAGTGGGGTCCAGTACGCAATGCAGAAGTGCAAAGGCAGCACCCTCCTTGTCGTAGAATACGAATGTTGCCTCGTTGCCACCATCGGCAGTGGGTTGGCTGTTGGGGAATGTTGTGGGCTTATCTTCCTCTTTGTCCTCTTCACCATCTTTGTTGTTCTCTTCATCCTGTGCGGTTTTGAGTCTCATCACCACACGATAGAGTGTTCCATCTGGGTGTGTAACCTCCGAAGGCTCAATGGTAATCCAGCAATCTTCGGTGTTGTACTTACCCTTTGGACCATATATCTCATAGCTGACAAATTCGCTACCAAAGAGCAGGTCGCTACCGGACTTGATGCTGTTGTAGGTCATCAGGTAGCCGTTGGGCACGTTACTCCACTTGCCACTGCCGGGGTATTTGTCGGAACTGATTTCCTCAAAACTACCACCCGTAGCCCTCATTGCATCGATGCTCTCAACCGAGATGGCTTTGAGGATTTCGTCGCCCGTACCGGCCTGATTGATGGTGCAAACAACATAGTCTTTATACTCCTCGGCCAGGTTGCTATTATCGCTTGTGATGAGCTTTGTAACATCGGTGAGCTTTTCGGCCACAGCGGCAGGCAGAGCAAAGATGATGCACTTGCGAGCTGTAAAATAGGGTGTTGGCTGTGCGGTGATTGTCAGATGTTGTTCCCACACACCGGCCTCTGCATTAGCACCCTCGGCATACTCCTCCACCGCAATGGTGAGCCATTCGGAGTAGTCCACATCGTTGGCAGCCCAATAGCGGTCGTTATACCAGGTAACCTTACGTAAGGTCATACCATAGGGGGCCTTCAAGGTGCCACTAACGCTCTCCACATAGGAGTAGCTGCTGGGTTGGTAGTAGAGACCCTCGGTGTTGAACTTCAATTCCGAGCCGAGAGTCCACTCCTTAACGTTGCGGCAACCCTCCAAAGTGAGGCTGAGGCTGCTGATAACAAGCCTGTCGTCGGCGCCAAGCACGCCATCGCCGTTGGTGTCGGACGACACGTCGCACAACTCCAATGTACACTCGCTCTTATCCAAAGGCCACTTCTCGGTATCTACACGGATGAAAATTTCCGTTACTCCCCTTTGGCCACCCGTTATGTCATTGGTGATCATCCATTCGGGCATACCCTGCAATACCCAGTTGAAGTTGGCATCAACCTTGATGCGCTGCATCCACTGCGCATTGCTCCACTTCATATCGGTCTTTGAGGTGGTGTTCTCTTCGTAAACCCACTCGCTGTTTTCGTTCTGCTCAAAGGCCTCCTCTTCGGCGTTGTACTTCACCATATAGATATCGGCACGGCGTTGGAGCTTGCCTTTGGTGAGCCTTGCAACTACCTGGGTTTGGTTGTCCATAGTGAGCGAGAGCTCGCAGGTGTAGGAGTTATTGAAGTCCACCTGATCTACCACCAAGACGCTAATCTCGTGTTTGCCGGCTTTACCACGTTGCACGAGGTCTTGTTTGCCGTTGTCGAGGATGAGCTTAAAGAGTGCAAACTGTTCGGATGGGATGTTGAGTTTCCAATCCATATTGGGCTCAATGGTGAACTTGTAAATCTCACCTGCCTCCACACTCGCCTCAATGGGGGTGGGAAAGTTGGGGGTTATCACCTCGGGCTCAGGCTCGGGTGTGCAGGAGATGGTGGCAAGAGCTATCATTGCCACAGCCATTGCGCCTTTCAGTATGTTGTTTATGCTTTTCATATCTTTTGCTTTTTGTCAACTGTTTAACCGTCAACTAATTTCTCAATTACACTACAAACCTTCGCCACGGAGTTCGTCGGCCTCGGCCTGGCTAATCCACTCCACCACATTGTAGAAGTCGCCAACGGTACCGACGGGAGTGCCGATGTTTTCGATGTAGGCCCTGAGCCAAATGGCGGCAAACTTCTGGCAAGCGTTGTAGTACGACTCTGCGTTACGACTGTGGGTTACACGCACCTTGTTGTCGCCCCAAGCGATACCGAAGATGCTCTTCTCGTCGCTGATGACCTGCTCTTCGATGTAGATGAAGGGCTTTGCGGGGTCGGAGTCGTCAAAGTCGATGGTGATGTCGTAGCCGTCATAGAGGAACTCCCTGAGGATTACCGAATTGGGACGTGTGGGGTGGGCGTCGGCCTTCACCACACGCTGGTAGGCCATATTCTCACCCGGGTAGTCGTAGAGCATCAACGACGTTACCAAGCACCAACCCGTGAAGTCATCCCTCACAAAGGGGCAACTCTTGTAGATGGTTATCTTCGAGGTGTTGTTATCCTCATAGAGTCCCCACTGCAACTCCTCGGGCATCACGAGTTTGAGGATAAAGCCGAGCGAGTCGGAGGGTTGGATGTTGTCGTAGTAACCTTTAATCTTCACCTCCGTAGTCCTTTCGCCTGCGGGGATGGTGATGGTGTTGGAGAGCAGACGGTAGTGTACTCCCTCGATAGCATTGCTACCCTTATCAACCACCTCCACGCCGAATGTGCGGTCGTAGTCGGTGGCGTTGGTTGATGCTACCTCCACGGTGAAATACTCCTGCCTATCCTCTTGGAGAATAAGTTTTTCTTGTTCGGCCTCGGTGAACATCACATAGGTTTTGTCCTTGTAGGTGGTGTACTGCTCCTCACACGAGAAGAGTCCCACACCGAGGGCGGCGGTTGCTAATATGATAAGTGCTTTCTTCATAATCAAATCCTATTTAAGCCTGTTTTGTACAACATTAGACCCTGGGGCCTCCACCTCGTGCTGTGGTATGGGCCATACGAACAGCGGGTGGTCGGCCTTGATGGAGAGCTTGCTACCTTCTTCGAGCGAGTTGGCTTGTGGTGTGCGTGTAAAGCCCTCGCCGTTGCGGTAGAGGTTGCCCCAACGCTTGATGTCCTGCAAACGGTGTCCCTCCATAAAGAGCTCCCTCACCCTCTCGTCGGCAATCTGTTCGATGCAGTTGGTTGCCGAGAGGCTGATGTTACCACCGCTCGAAAAACGTGTACTGCGCAGAGCAACGAGGTCTTTCTGTGCGAGCGAGTAGTTGGGATTATCCTGACGGCAATATGCCTCAGCCCTGATGAGATACTGCTCGGCCAAGCGGAAAGGCTTGGGCATCGATACGTGGTAGAGGTAGCTGCCGATGAAATTCTGGTTACCATAGTATTTCACCAACAGTGGCCACGTCAGACCGTGGGCATAGCCCGTGGGCAGCGTTGCGAAGTAGCTGTTGTAGCGCATATCGCCCGATGCATAGAGGTTCAGGGCCCACTGTGCAGGCACGTAATCGGGGTAGTAATATGTGTAGTCGGTGGTGAAGTTCAGGAAATTCTGACCGAGTGCGCCACCATAGGAGGTCAGCGTGAAGCCCACCTGCCAGAGAGTCTCGGTGGCAAGGTCGTAGTTCCACATATAGTCGAAGTAGCTCATCGTACTCGAATAGGCCTCATTGGCGGGCGAGAGGGCATAGTAGCCACAATCGATAACCTTTGTGGAGTGGTCGATGGCTGCCTGCCAATCCTGCATATAGAGAGCCACCCTTGCGTGGAGTGCGTGGGCAACATAGCTGGTCATATAGTAGCTACTGTAAAGGCTGATGCCACCCTGCTCGGAATAGACCTCCTCGATGCGGGTAAGAATCTCCTCGGCCTTTCCCAAATCCTCCAACACAAAGTTGTAGGACTCCTTCATTGAGGCCCTCACGGCAGGCTCCTCCTTGGAGAAGTGTTTGCGTAACACAACACCTAGGTCGGTTTCGGCCGTGTCGGGGTTGTAGGCTGTGCAGTAGAGTTTGAGCAACTCCGAGTAGCAGAGGGCCCTGATGGCATAGACCTCACCGGTGTATTGTTCGAGAGTTGTTGTCCTCTCGTCGTTGGTCTCCTTCTTCACAACATCGTCAATGCGCTCCAAAAAGAGGTTGCAGTTGGCAATGATGCTGTACAGCGAGGCGTAGACCGACTCCACTTCCGAAGTGGTGGGGCGGATGTCCCACAACCAGAACGAGCCCATAGCGTTGCTGTAACCCTCCACGGCATAGACCAAGTCGGTCTGCACGTCGGGCAGCAGGGTGAGGTAGCCACTCCACAGTGCGCTACTCTTCATCTGGGCATATATACCCGTAACAGTCTGCTCTGCATCCTCAAAGGTCTGCATAGCTTCGCCCGTAGGGATAGCCGAGCCGGGTAGTTTATCAAGACAGGAGGTGGTTGCCAAGGCCATTGCCACGGCCACCACAAAGTATTTTATTTTCATCTTCATAGTCATCACGTTGGTTTAGAAAGTGAGGTCGAGGCCAAAGGTGTACTGACGGGCCATAGGGTACTGTGCAGCATAGATGTTGGACGTACCCTCGGGGTCTAGACCTGAGAACTTGGTGAAAGTCAGCAGGTTTTGTGCCTGAATATAGGCCCTTGCACCACGAATAACATTGCCTTTGGTGGGAATCTGATAGGAGAGCATCAGGTTTTTGAGCCTGAGGAACGAAGCGTCCTCCAACAATCGGCTGTCAAACTCGGTATAGACACCGTGGCGGGGGATGTCAACCACATCGCCGGGTTTGGTCCACCTATCGGTGAGCAATCTGCGGGATTGGTTGTAGGTTGCAAAACGACCATTCGACTCGTCGAAATAGCGGTCGTTGTTGAGCATCCACCTGTCGGCTACCCAACTGAACTGTGCGCTCAGCGAAAGACCTTTGTACGAGAGCGAGGTGCCGAAACCACCCTGCCAGGGTGCGTGGTAGCTCTTGCCCACCAACACCTTGTCCTCATCACGCAATACGGTGGTGAGTTCTCCATTTACGTCATACCACAGAGCGTCGCCATTGATGGGGTTCACACCTGCATAGCGGTTGATGTAGAACTCGCCCAGAGGGTGTCCCTTTTGGAGCTTGGTGTTGGTACCCGAGAGCTCATACTCGGTTACGTCGCCATAGAGCTCGGTAATTTCGTTGTGGTTGTACGACACGTTGGCGTTGACATTCCAAAGGAATTCGTCGGTGGCAATGATGGTGTAGTTGGCGTTCAACTCCACACCTGCGTTGACCATCGCGCCCACGTTGTCCCAATAGTAACCATAGCCGCTGGTCGAGTAGGGCAGGGGTACCTGCATCAACATATCGGACGTCCTCTTGTAGTAGAGTTCGAGGTCAACATTGAGTCTGTTCCAGAAACCTGCGTGGAAGGCGAGGTTGGTTGTCCAAGGCTTCTCCCACGAGAGGTTCTCGTTGCCGGGCTGCATAAGGCCCACACCGGCATCGCCCACATAGTCCAGACCGCCACCAATCAGCGGGAGGTGTTCGTAGTTGGGGATGGAGGAGTTACCACTCGTACCCGTCGAGAAGGCAATTTGGCCATTGGTAAGCCAATCGAGCGTGCCGGCCATAAAGTTCTCCCTGCGGATGTTCCACATAAAGCCCAGCGACCAGAAACCTGCCCAACGGCTGTTGCTACCAAACCTCGAAGAGCCGTCGGCACGGAGGGCTACCTCGGCGAAGTATTTGTTGTCGTAGTTGTACTCGCCACGGGTGAAGAACGAAACGAATCCGTAGTCGGAGTCGGTGGTGTCGTCCCACGACGAGGCCCTTGTACCTGTGGAGATATTTGTCAATCGGTCGTTATTCTGTCCTTGGGTGAGCAGGCTGAATGCCTCGTAGTGGTAATCCACGCCCTCTTGACCGAGCATTACGGTGAATTCGTGCAGGTCGTCAACCTTGAAGTTGTAGTTTGCCGTGTTGGTAATGCTGAGCGTGTAACCATCGGTCGAGCTACGCGAAGCCGAGCCTTGTCCCTGGTTGGGGGCATAGCTTGGGTAGGATACGCCAAAACCGGTGGTGTGCGAGTAGTCCACACCAAACTGCGAGCGCAGTGTGAGGCCCTTCAATGGGGTAGCCTCGGCAAACACGGTGGACATCAGTTTGTATTTCTTGTAGCTCACGGGGTTGTTTTCGAGCCACTCCAAGGGGTTTTGTCCGTTACCCTTCCACGAGCCGTCGCTGAGCGAAGCCAACGAGCCGTCCTCCTTGTGGGGATTCCAATAGGGGAGCATAAACCTTGCGGCCGAAATGGGTGTTACGAGTGTGTAGGCACCCTCGTCAGCCTGCTGGATATTCTGGAAGTTGAGCATCGTGTCGGTGCCAATTTGGAGCCAATCGGCTGCTTTGCGCTGCACGTTTGCCCTCATCGAGAAACGCTCAAACATCGAGCCCACAGCTGTACCATCCTGCGAGTAGAAACCACCCGAGATGTAGTAGTTGGTCTTTTCGTCTGCACCCGAAACCGACAACTCATAGTTTTGCAACGGTGCGGTGCTGTTGAATACCTCGTTCATCCAGTTGATGTTGGTCTGCGAGAGGAATGCGTAGTCCTGACCATCGGTCATACCAATCTCCTGCTCGTAGCGGATGCGCTCCTCGGTATTCATCAGGTCCCACTTGCCGGCATCGGCCTGCGAGATACCCAACTGCATACGGTATTCGATGCGTGGGCGGTCGGCAATACGACCCCTCTTGGTGGTGATGACAATCACACCATTAGCAGCCCTCGCACCATAGATTGAGGTGGAGGATGCATCCTTCAATACCGACAACGACTCAATGTCGGCAGGGTTGATGGTGTTGAAATCGCTGGCCGAGATGGGCACACCATCAAGGATGTAGAGTGGAGCGGTGCCCGAGTTGATGGAGTTGGTACCACGAATGGTCATCACTGCCGAAGCACTCGGCTCGCCCGTGTTGGACAATACGCTAAGGCCTGCCACCTGACCTTGCAGAGCTTGGTCAAAAGCGGCCGTTGGGGTGTTTTCGATTTTCTCCGACTTGACGGTCGACACGGAGCCTGCCACGGTGCCTTTCTTGCGCACACCATAGGCAATCACCACAACGTCCTCCAACACCTCACCCTCGGTGTGCATTGTCACGTTGTTGATAGCCTCGGAGGCTCCTGTGGGGATGGTCCACACCACATCCTTGTAGCCCATATAGGAGTAGGTCAGGGTTGTACCTGCCTCTGCCTCGATGGAGTATGAGCCGTCGATGTAGGTGGTAACGCCACTAAATGTTTCGGTCAGCACGGTAACGCCGATGAGGGGCTCGCCACTCTCGCCATCTACAACCGTACCGCTAATTTTCACTTTCGAGCCCTGCGCAAAAGAGTCGAAAGGCACGAGTGCAAGTAGCACTGCGAATAAAAAATGGGTTATTGTTTTTTTCATAGCGCGCAAAAAAACAACTATTTATTGGTTTTCTTGCAAGTGTTATACATATATTTATTAACAAAACAGCATCATCTCACGAAAAAATAACGTACATTTGTACTTCATTGTTTTTCTTGCAAAATGAAAAAGATAACCACAACCCTGTTTTTAGTGCTTGCTTTGTCCCTCTCGCTAAGGGCACAGAGTGTTGATTGTAAGACCTATACCTACACCCACCGAGGCGATGTTGCGCTGCAAATGGATGTCTATAAAAATTCATCCGAGGTGCAGCCTTGTTTGGTCTATGTCTTTGGCGGAGCCTTTTTGGCCGGCTCGCGCAATAGCGAAGGACTCTCGGAGGTGTATGAATATTTTGCACGCCGAGGATGGACGGTGGTGGCCATCGACTACCGCTTGGGCCTTCGCCCGTTGCTCGAAGAGCCTAATGCGAAACGCTCTCTGTTGGATTTTCGTTCGATGTTGATGAATGCTGTGGATGTTGCCACGGAGGATTTGTTGGAGGCAACGGCTTTCCTTGTGAGCAATGCCGAGCAACTTCGCATCAACCCCGAGCAGATTGTAACGATGGGGTCCAGCGCAGGTGCCATCACGGTTTGTCAGGCCGAGTGGGCCATCTGTAACGGCCATAGTGCAGCCGCTGTGTTGCCTGCCGATTTTAACTATGCAGGTGTGATTTCGATGGCAGGCGCGGTGATGGGCAAGGGGCGCAAATTGCGCTGGGAGCGCACCCCGTGCCCGATTTTGCTCTGCCACGGCAACGCCGACAAGAATGTCCCCTATGGCCGGCAATCGCTCTTGGGAGTATCGCTTTTTGGTTCGAAGTCTATCGCCGAGTCGCTTGAAAGGGAGGGTGTGTCCTATTGGTTCCACGATGTGTGCTATCGTGGCCACAGTGTTTCGTGGAGGCCGATGTGGGAACAGAGGGATATGATTGAGAGTTTTCTGGTGCGTGAAGCGCTTGGCAAGGAACGCAAAACGGTGCACCTGAGGGTGGAAGATCCTTCGCTGCCGAAGGTGAAGACCAATTTCGGAATGATGACCTACATCAAATCCAACTTTGCTAAGCGCGATACCTCTGAGATAGAAATCATTATGGATTAGTATCAGTGCCTTGCGAGCCTTCCGAAAGGGGGCTCGCTTTTTTTCGTTTTTTGAGGAGCGTTTTGCGTTTTTTACGTTGAATTATCATTGCTGATACACTATCTTTGCGACAAAATTGGATCCTAAATCAAACCAAATTATGCCTAAAAAACTACTATTGATGTTTCTTTTTGTGGGTGCAGTGGCATTCACCATAACAGCTTGCGGTGACAAAAAAAACGACATACCAGAATGGGAGTGGCCTTCACCAACGCCCACGCCAGAGCCTGATGACGATGTCGTTAAGCCCCGTTTTGTGTGGATCGACGCAGCCTCCAACTTTCACGACTACGCCAATGATAAGGCCAAAATTGAGAGCGATATGGCAAAGGTCGCTCAGGTGGGTTTTACGGATATTGTGGTGGATGTTAGGCCGACGTGTGGCGATGTGCTTTTCCGTACCACCCACACCGAGCAGGTAACGAAGCTTGCTTCGTGGGCAGGAGGTCAAGGCTATCATTGGGAGGAACGCACGGCCGAATGGGACTATCTGGATGCATTCATTGAGGCGGGCCACAAGGTGGGTCTTCGTGTGCACGCCGGCTTCAATACTATGGTAGCAGGTGTTAGTAACTCTCTGGGACAGTTGGGTATGGCCTTCCGTGATACCAAATATCGCAGTTGGGTAACGGTGCTCAATACAGCCAATGGTTTGGAGAGTGCAATGTACGCCTCTTCCGGTGCCAAGTTCCTCAATCCTGCCAATGATGAAGCAATGGAATTTTTGTGCGACCTGCTCAAAGATTTGGCTGCTTACAAGGAGTTGGATGGCATTGTGTTGGATCGCTGCCGCTACGACAATTTTATGAGTGACTTCTCGGATGTTACTCGCGCCAAATTTGAGAAACATCTCGGCAAGACTATCACTAATTGGCCTGCAGATGTGATGGCACCTGGAACTACAACATTGCCATCCAAGTTGAGTGATGTGCAGTATGAATGGCTCGAATTTAGGGTCAAAACCATCCACGACTTCATGGAAAAAGCGAGTGCGGCAGTCAAGAGTGTTAATCCCAAAATCTCGTTTGGAGCCTATGTTGGTGGCTGGTACGCAACCTATTATGAGGTGGGTGTGAATTGGGCAAGTCCTCGGTTTAGTGTTGTTAATGCCTATCCTAAGTGGGCGACAGCCGACTACAAAAACTATGGCTACGCCGACCACCTCGACCTGTTAATCATTGGCGCCTATGCTTCGGTGTCTAACCTCTATGGCAACAACGAGTGGAGCGTGGAAGGTTTCTGCAAACAGGCCTACAATAAGGTGATGCGAGAGTGTACTGTTGTTGGTGGTCCCGATGTTGGTAATGGCACAGGCTGGGAGAGTGGCGGTAAGGATGCCGAAGTGGTGAAAAGCGTTGATGCTGCAATCAATGCCTGCGACGGATATTTCATCTTTGACCTCATCCACATCAAGAAATACGACTATTGGAACGCACTCGAAAGAGGTATTGGTCAATATTTGCGAAGTGTACAAGAATAGGGAAAATCTATGCTATCGTGGCCACACTATTTTGTGGTGCCCGATGTGGGGATAGAAATTACTATGGATTTGTTTACCAAAACCGCCACCTCAACAGGTGGCGGTCTTTGTAAATGTATGTTAGTCCTAAACTTGTAAACCGTTGTTTCCAGCCTCCAAATTTTAATTTTCCCTATGGTGGTATGGGAAAAGTCTTTGTCGGGCGGCCATGCAGGCACCAATCATACCCGAACTCAACGGCATTGCCGATAGCATAATGTCGATATCTCGACTCATTAGTTTGAGCGAATATTTGCGTATGGACGACTTGATGGGCGAAAGAAAACTCTCGCCGGCCATAGCTAATGTGCCGCCAATAATTACAGCTTCGGGGTTGAAAATGTTAATCATATTTGCCATCAATCGACCCAACTCGGAGCCTGTCTGCTCTATGAGTTCAATGCATAGTGTGTCCTCTTGCAAATTGGCGGCGTTGACAATGTCCGATACGGTTATGGCTTGACCGTGATTTACAAGCTCCGAGAGAACGGAACTCTGCCCGTCGCGTATGCGCTCGCAGAGTTTACGGTAGATTGCACTACCCGACACTTCGGTTTCCAAACAACCCTTCTTTCCGCAATGACACATAATCTCGTTTTGGTAGACATTGATATGGCCAAACTCACCCGAATAGCCGTGCTTGCCGTAGTAGAGTTCTCCGCCTATGATGATGCCCAAGCCAAGACCCCAACTTGCATTTACGAATAGTGCATTTTTGTATCGGCGAGCGTTTCCGCTTGCCAACTCACCATAGGTCATTGCTCTTGTGTCATTCTCAATCTGAACGGGGTAGCCGATTTTGTCGGAGAGTATCTGTGCCAAAGGTTCGTCGTTTTCCTCGAAGTTGAAAATGGAGTAACTATATCCCGTTTCGGCATTTACGCGGCCCGAAATATTGACATTGATATTGGCAATCTTTGAGGTGTCTATGTCGACCCCTGAGATGACATTTCGTACGTGTTCACACACCTGGTCAAGTGAGGCGGGAGAATTTTCAAAACGATAGGTGTCTATGGTCTTTTCGTGGATGATTTCGCCAATCAGATTCATTATTCCGATGTTGAGCGCAAAACGTCCGATATCAACGCCAACAAAGTAGCACGACGAAGGATTGACACCATATACAATTGGTTTGCGACCTCTCTGCGAAGCTACCTTCCCGTATTCGATAAAATAGCCCTCGGTCATCAACTCCCCGATGTATTTCGTTATGGTCGGCACGCTATATCCGAGCGCCTCGGCAAGCGAGGGAATCATGTGTTTTCCTTCGTAGATGCAGTAGCGCAGGATGGTTTGTTTGATGGTTGCTGCGTCGTTAAGTGCTTTGGGGCGCAGGGGGGATATTTGATTGTTCATATTAGTGGGATTAGCGTCTTTGTGTTTGCAGTGTGTTTGTTGCCTACAAAATTATAAATTTATTTTATAAACACCAAAAGTGGGGTCTAATTATAAAATGATTTATAAAATTAATTAAGGTGTGTAATTTACAAATAGTTGTGTTGTAGGGCATTATGAAAGGTTTTGCGGGGCAATTAATAAAATAAATCAATTAGTGTTATTATTGTTGTTTTGTTAAATCATAATTTTTATTTTTGATGCGATAAAATGTGAATGTAACTCTGCAATAGAGAAGAAAGTAAAACTATATAAATAAAAACCTAAAACATCTATGAAAAACTTTTCCAGAAGAGATTTTATCAAAACTACTGCTGCTGTGGGTGCTGCTGCTTTGGTTCCTTCGGGGGTTGCTAAGGGTGCCGAGAGGGTGGAGGAGGCTTTGGGAGTCGACTACCATCAGAGCGAGAGTGGACTACTCGTACCAAAGGGTAATGCGCTGAAAATTACGGGTACTTTCCTCGATGAGATTTCGCACGACATCCCTCATCAGAATTGGGGC